>JAWOIE010000100.1:0-14914 GCA_046484825.1 Gammaproteobacteria bacterium
GGGCAAACTTGCTCACGTCGTAATAGACGTCACCATTGCCGGCGGCATAGGCATAGCCCTTGTCCACCAGGGTGCCAATCATATCGATGATCTGCTGCATGTACAGGGTGGCCCGGGGTTCCTCATTGGGACGCAGGACGCCGAGCAGATCCGCGTCCTCATGCATAGCATCGATAAAACGCGAGGTGAGCTGCGTAAAGTCTTCGCCATTGTTATTGGCACGATGAATAATCTTGTCGTCGATGTCGGTAATATTACGAATATAGGTCACATGCTCACTGCCATATAAATGGCATAAATAGCGATAGACGACATCGAACACCACCAGGACCCGCGCGTGGCCAATGTGGCAGTAGTCATACACGGTCATGCCGCAGACATACATACGCACATTTTTGCTATCGATTGGTGTGAAGACTTCCTTTTGCCGGCTCAGATTGTTGTGAACTTTTAACATCGTGCTCATTCTTTCAATTAGGATGGTTTCACCGAATTGCGTCTGGGGCGACCGCTGCAGGCGCCCGGCGGAGCAACCGCGGGGGCGGGCGGCACTGTGCGATTAGCCTGAGGGCAAAAATACGACTTTTGTCCGGGGTTATCCCCGCCCTGCCTCTTTCACCCGCGGCGCAAACCCTTTATCATTTCGGCAGTACATTAACAGCGGAAGACAAATCGATGCAACGTCTAATCATCACCCTGATTTCATTATTCCTCCTCCCCGTCGCCAGCCTGTTTGCCGCGCCGGTCAAGGTACAGATCGACACCAACCTGGGCGCCTTCGTCCTTAAGCTAGAGGCGGAAAAGGCTCCCCGCACCGTGGAGAATTTTCTCCGCTATGTCGATGACGGCTTTTACAGCGACACCCTTTTTCACCGGGTCATTGACGGCTTTATGGTCCAGGGCGGCGGTTATACCCCCGACTTCGCCAAAAAAGACACCCGCGCCCCGGTCCTGAATGAGGCCGATAACGGCCTGAAGAACCTTCGCGGCACCATTGCCATGGCTCGGACCTCCGAGCCCCATTCAGCCACGGCGCAGTTTTTCGTCAATGTCGTGGACAATGCCTTCCTGGATCATACGGGTAAATCGCCCCGCGGCTGGGGCTACTGCGTCTTTGGCAAGGTCGTTTCGGGCATGGAGGTGATCGATAAAATCCGCCAGCTCCCGACCACCGGTGCCGGTCCCTTCCCCAAGGATGTGCCGCAGCAACGCGTGGTGATCACCTCCGCCAGGCGCCTCGACGCCACGACGAAATAAGCCCCGTAGACGACAAAACATAAGGACCTTTACCCATGATCAAATTAAACACCAACAAGGGCACCATTGTCCTCGAACTGGATGCGGCCAAGGCGCCCGCCACGGTTGAAAACTTTCTGCAGTACGCTACCGAGGGGTTTTACAACGGCACGATTTTTCATCGCGTCATTAAAGGCTTCATGATTCAGGGTGGCGGTATGGAACCCGGCATGAAGGAAAAGACCACACGTGCCCCGATCAAGAACGAGGCAGACAACGGCCTGAGCAATGCCCGTGGCACCATCGCCATGGCGCGCACCCCCGACCCCCACTCCGCGACGGCGCAGTTCTTTATCAACGCCAAGGACAATACCTTCCTCGACTTTCGTTCCGCCACGGCCGATGGCTATGGCTACTGCGTGTTTGGCAAGGTCGTTGAGGGTATGGACGTCGTCGATGCCATCGAGGCGGTCACCACCAGCTCCGCCGGCAGACATCAGGATGTACCCGCCTCGGATGTCATTATTGAAAGCGTCGAAATTACCGAATAAGAGCACTGATGAGCACCCTGTTCATCTCTGATCTGCATCTGAGTGCAGAGCGCCCAGGCATTACCGGACTGTTCATCGACTTTCTTAATACCCGGGCCCGTGAGGCACGGGCCCTGTATATTCTGGGAGACCTTTTTGAGGTCTGGCTGGGCGATGACCTGGTGCTGCCCGACTATCAACCGGCCATCGACGCCCTCAGGCAACTCAGCGCTGCGGGGGTGGACGTTTATATCATGTACGGTAATCGTGATTTTCTCATGCGCGATGCCTTTGAGCACATGACCGGTGCGGCACTGCTCGCCGATGAATGTATTATGGATCTGTACGGGACGCCAACCTTACTCCTGCATGGCGACACCCTGTGTACCGATGACGTCAAATACCAGCAATTTCGCCACATGGTACGCCAGCCGCAATGGCAGGATGAACTCCTGGCCAGGTCGCCAGAAGAACGCCTGGCCCTGGCAAAGCAGTATCGTGATATGAGCCAGAATGAAACGGCGGGGAAACAAAGCGAGATCATGGATGTCAATCAGGAGGCCGTGCAGTCGGCCATGCGCCTGGCCAATGTCACGCAGCTCATCCACGGCCATACCCACCGACCCGATACCCATCACTTTGAACTGGACGGTCAGGCGGCCACACGCATTGTTCTGGGTGACTGGTATCACACTGGCGATGTGCTCATCTGTGATGAGCACGGCTGCCAACGCAAAATCCTCAACTGACTATTCCGGCAGTTGCACCTTACCTTCACGGTAGTCCTGTACCGAAAACTGAAAGTAGTCCCCGGGCAGTTCAAACAATGCCGGGTCAATGCTGTAGTCCTGATCGTATTCCATCAGGGTACGTGAATAGCCCTCTTTCCATTCCTGCACCGGAAAACCGAACCGCAGATGCCGTGAGGGTGCAAAGGTACTGCCAGCCATATCACAGGCATTGTGCATATCCGCAGGAATAGCGTTAAAGGTCACTGCACTATCACCGGCCAGGATAAGGGAAAAATCCTGCATCGCCTTGACCATATCCGGCAGCATATCCTTGACCAGAATGGCTTCATAACAGACCTTACCATTTACTGAGAAGGCATAGTGCTCGGGAGTTTTGCCGTCAATGGCCGGGGCATTCTGCATGGATTTGACCTTGTCCTCGCTGTAGGACAGTTGCATGGGAGGCTCAATATCAACTTCCCTAGTCGTAACACTCATCACCGTCTTGTTTTCACTGTTGACGCTATAAATCGTCCCGGCCTTACGGTCCAGCAGAACGAAATCATTTGTGTCATTGCCTTCATCCATGCGCATATAGTCCTCATTGACGATAATACGCGTCTGATAAGGGTCAACATTAATTTCCTGCTCGGCAAACAGCACCATCGCCGGCTTTGGACTGGTGGCCACCTCTTCCTGACAGGCGGTGACAGAAACGATAACCAGTAAAACGAGAACAATTTTTTTCAACATTAGTTAACCTGCATTTTCGATGTAAGCCAGTTCGGCTTCGGTAAAACCCGCCTGTCGGCGCGTTGCGTGCGCTATGGGTTTGCGGATACCACCGCGCATGTGCTTTTCGATCAGATCGGCAAAGGTCTCCTCAGTCGGCAAACCCCGTTGCGCGCACAGGAATCGAAACCAGTGACTGCCGATGGCAACGTGACCAATCTCGTCTCGGTGAATGATGTCGAGAATAGCCACGGCCGCATTATCGCCGATGCTGCTCAATTTCTCCATAATGCCCGGGGTGACATCGAGGCCGCGCGCCTCCAGTACGCGGGGCACCAGCGCCATACGCACCAGGACATCGTGCGCCGTCTCCATGGCCGCCTCCCAGAGGCCATTGTGCGCCGGGAACGTGCCGTAATCAAATCCCAGTGTTATCAGGTGGTTGCGCAGCAGCCCAAAGTGATGGGCCTCCTCGGCGGCGACCTGTAGCCAGTCGGTGTAATAGGCATCGGGCATGTCACGAAAGCGATACACGGCATCCAGGGCCAGATTGATCGCGTTAAATTCAATATGACACAGGGAGTGTATGAGGGCGGCGTGGCCTTCCACGGTCGCCAGTTTGCGTCGTAACAGCTCACGCGGCGGTACCAGTATGGGTTTGTCGGGGCGACCGGGGACGTCAATCCGCAGCGGCGCGGCAGAGGCCGCCCGGCTCAGGGCAGAGCGGCGCCATTTTTCGGCCAAAGTCTGAACGCCGGCCTGTTTGTCTTCAGGGTCGCTGTTGCGCAGACAGTCCAGGGCAAGATCAAACAGTGATTCGGTATTTTGCGCCAACATGACTTGCTACTCTAGCAGAATATTAACCCAGGCAGAATATTCACCGCAGGATGAGGTCAAGGCTAGCCAGTGAAGTCAGTACAAGGTACGAGCGCAGAAACCTTTCGTGACAAAAAAGACCTGCGCCTTTGCACCCGGGCGTGGAAAAAATATCGTTTACCTTAATCTTTCAGTCCCAGCGGGTCCTGCGGATTGATTCTGTCCTTGAACGGTAAACGACGATCGATATTGGTGGTCTGATAGACCTTACCAATCCAGTTGTTAATCACAGCTTCAGCGGTATCATGCCAGGTGTTATCCAGTTCCGCACAGATCAGGGTTTCGGGCATGGCCGGCAAGCCCGTCTCCTGCTCTCGCGCGCGTTCGACCTGCTCACGGTACTCACCCAGAATGGCCTGGAGTTTGATGGAGAAATAGTGCTCCGGGAACGGCGGGTACGCATCAATATCGGCATGGAAAAAGCGCCGGATCTCACGCTTGTATTCTTTTAACAGGCTGATACTGTCATATTCGGGGTGTCCCTGAAAAAACACCAGGCGAAACAGGTCTTCACTGACCGCCAGGTGGACACCGGCATCCTGACTCTCAGCCAGGACGTGCAGACCGGCAGCCTCGAATTGCCGCCGATCGATCTGGTTAAAGCGGGAGTGCGGGACATCGAAGCGGGTATTCACGCCATTCACCAGCGGGTGCAGACGGTCCACCACGCGGTGCGAATATACGCCCCAGCGCTTGGCCTCCAGCGGGTAGCGCTTTTGCCTGTAACGAAACTCCATGACGGCATGCGTCGCCAGACAGGAACAGAGGGTTGAGGTCACATGCTCATAGGCCCAGTCGATGACCTCGATGAGCGGTTGCCAGAACGGTTGCGAGGCAAGCTCGGTGCCCACCACATTGGCACCGGTAATGATCAGCGCATCCAGGCCCTTTTCCTTAATGGCGGCAAAGCTCTCGTAATACTTTTCGATATGGGCGCGCGCCTCATCCCCGCGCGGCAGGGCCGACAGGGTAAAGGGATGAACATAAAACTGGGCGATCTGGTTGCTCTCGCCAATCAGACGAAAGAATTGCCGCTCCGTCGCCTCCAGGGCGGCATCCGGCATCATATTGAGCAGACCGATGTGCAGCTCGCGAATTTCCTGTTGCAGGGCCTCGTCACCGGGCAGGACGGTCTCACCCTCCTGGCGCAGGCGTTCAAAGGTCGGTAAGGTGGTGTGGGCAACTAATGGCATGTGCTCGGTTTCCCTCAGGCGTCACGCTGCAGGGCGCTTTCTATCAGGTTTAAAAAATCGGCCTCGGTTTGCACCTGACGCAGTTCCTGTGTGGTGATGGTATAGCCGTACTGTCGGGCCAGGGCATCGTAACGCGGGATGCGTGAATAAAACAATTTCGGAAAGATCCAGCGGACAAAGTCATTGGGCTCAATCAGTGCAACGTAATCGAGTCCGTGTTCCTGCATATACACCGCCAGCTGCTCCTCCAGAAACGCCTCACGGTAGTAGAGCGGTTTGGGGTCGGCCTCGGCACGCTGGATCAGCTCCGCCTCATCATGCTCACTGGCCTTGATGTAGAGCACCAGGGTATGTTTGGCCAGCAAGGCCATGACCTCCGGTTCGTCCAGCTCACAGACGCTGCCACCGGCGTCATTGATAAAGTGACGATAGCCATAAATGCTTTGCGCCTTGTCAATAAAGGCCGGCACATCGCACATGGCGGCCACCTCGGCGTCATAGTGCAGCGCCTGACGTCGCTTGAACTCCGTCAGCGACAGACCACCCAGCTCCGGGTTACCCAACTTACCCAAAAAGGTGGACACCGGCTGCAGATTGTCCACGGTCAGGTTATTGGTAAAATACACCGAGTCGGTGCGCAGCAGCTCACGCAAAAAGGGGATCTGCATCGCCTGTTGCTTGATATTGTCGAGAATGGCTTCATCCAGATAACGGGAGCCAATCCGGTAGTCACCGGAATAGTGGAACCAGTCCGACTGACGCAGGATATTCGACAGATAGGTCTTGCCGACGCCGGACATCCCCAGCAGGGTGATGGACTTGTGCTGCCACTGACGAAACTGTTCAACGCTCAACTTCACCGCTTAACTCCCAATCGTAGAGACGTTATTGTAAGCAAAGCCCCGGCATTTGTCGTCTCCCCAATCTGATAATTTTGCTACACTTATGGGGCTGGTCGGAATAATATTTACATTCGGTCGCACCTGGGCCATCACTGCCGTGTTGCGTTTCTTGGTAAGGAGCGGCCATTACCTGCGAACCGCGCCTTGCATTGATGGCCCAGGCACGCCCTCGGTGTTGACAATATTATTCCGACCAGCCCCCTTAGACAAAATAATAATTAAGGCCCACCCAATGGCAACGCAATCCGTAACGCTCCAGAACATACCTCTGTTCCAGACCTTGAGCCTGGATGACATCAACATCCTCGATGACTACCTTGGTAGCCTGAGCATTGCCGTCGGAGAGGTTGTTTTCCAGGAAGGCGATAGCGGCGACTATGTCTGTTTTGTGATCGACGGCACCCTGGACGTCATTAAAAAGGGCCTGAACGGCCAGGAGCGCACGATAGCGCAGATACCGGCGGGACGCTCCATTGGTGAAATGGCCCTGATCGATAGCCTGCAACGTTCGGCCACAGTCCGGGGACAAAGCGCCTGTCGCCTGCGGGTCCTGCATCGGGACAACTTTGAGCAACTCATGGCGGAACACCCGGCCATTGCCGCCAAAATTTTACACTACATGGTGCGCAGCCTGAGCCTGGCCCTGCGCCGCACCTCCAACAAGTTGGCGGACAATCTGGAGGCATTGTAAGCCCATGCTCGACCTGGACAATCTCACGCTGCTACTCAAGTCTCACTTCCCGATTATTGTGATCGAGACGCATGAAGAAACCCGCGCCATTCAGCTGTTACGGGACGCCACCGCGGCCGGACCCGGCAAGGTCCTGTCCTGGTCGGCCACCGAAGGACTCACCGAAGCCCGGGGCCCCAACCCCAACCAAAGCCACCCCGTCTTCCGGGAGCTGCACCTTGAGGGCGAGGTTCCACAACAGACACATAACAGCACTGAACCCGATGCCATGCTGGAGCGGGTCAAACGACATGTGCGGGACAGCATTGTCGTGCTACTGGATTTTCACCCCTACCTTTCTGAGCCGCGCATTGTGCGCCTCGTCAAGGAGATCGCCCTGCAGCACCATGAACGCCAGACACGTCTGGTATTCATTAGCCATGAATTTTCCATTCCCCCTGAGTTTCAGAAACTCTGCACCCGCTTTGAACTCGCCCTGCCAGACAAGGACAAGATCAGGCAACTGGTCAAAGACGAGGCCAAAATCTGGAGCCTGCGTAACGGCCAGAAGGTCCGTGCCGACAGCAAGGCCGTGGACCTGCTGATTCAGAATCTTACCGGTGTGACGACCAGTGATGCCAAGCGCCTCATTCGTAACGCCATCTATAATGATGGCGCGATTACCCACAGTGACATCAAAGAGGTCATGGAGGCCAAATATCAGCTGGTGGCACAGGGCGGCGTACTGGCCTTTGAGTACGACACCGCCGAGTTTGCCGATGTCGGCGGTTTTCAACACCTCAAGGCCTGGCTGGAAAAACGCAAACCCGTCTTCCTTGGGCAGGACGCCAGCAAGGCCCTTGACCCGCCCAAAGGCATCCTGCTGCTCGGTGTACAGGGTTGCGGTAAAAGTCTGGCCGCCAAGTCCATTGCCGGTGTCTGGGGCGTCCCCCTGTTGCGTCTCGACTTTGGTGCGCTATTTAATAAGTATATTGGGGAGACGGAAAAAAATATTCGCGAGGCGCTCAAGTCCGCCGAGGTGCTGTCACCGTGCGTGCTCTGGATCGATGAAATCGAAAAAGGTATCCAGACCACTGACAGCACCAGCGGCACCGCGCAGCGGGTACTGGGGACCTTTCTCACCTGGATGGCGGAAAACAAAAAGCATGTCTTTGTCGTCGCCACCGCCAATGATGTGCAGGCGCTGCCCCCCGAACTGATCCGCAAGGGCCGCCTGGACGAGATCTTTTTTGTCGACTTACCCGAGGTACAGACACGCAAGGAGATCCTCGCCGTGCATCTGCGCAAACGTGATCTCGATGTCTCGCGCTTTGACCTGGCGCTCCTCGGCCACGAGGCGCAGGGATTCTCCGGCGCGGAACTGGAACAGGCCGTGGTCGCCGCCAGTTACTCCGCCTTTGCCGAGCAGCGGGCGGTCAACAATGAAGATATCCTCAATGAAATACACCACACCCGTCCACTCTCCCGGGTCATGGCGGAAAAGATCAGTGCGCTTCGAGACTGGGCCAGGGACCGCACGGTGGCGGCCAATTGAGACCGGTGGTCGGGCAAGCATAGCCTTCGCTCCAGAGCAAAGTGCCGCGAGCGCAACGGGGCATCCGTGTGTGAGATGACAACTCGGCGTGCGCCGCCGTGCTTTTTTTACCTGGCGGTTTATACAGGTCTATTTTTACAGGACATCGCTACGGGTTGACGCAACGATAGACCGAAAAAGTTTGTTGACCATTTTCCACATCACTAAACGGCACGACGGTGTCACCGTGCAGGTCGATGGCGCGATTGCGCGCCAGGGCCTCCAGCTCCGTTTTGACCTTTTCGTCGCCACGCTCAAAACCGGCCACTTTTGCCCGTAGGGAAACCGTGGTGGTACCGAGTTTTTTGCAACTGCCCACCTCGTCGATGGCCAGGACTCTTACCTTTTCGCCTTCCGGCGTCAGTTTGACCCAGGTACACGCCGTGGACGCCAACATTACCAGACATAACAGAACAAGGATTTTCACCGCAGCTCCTTTATAATATTTTCATATCAATAACATTTCGAGATTGCTGTTCTGATCAATAATCGTTCATCGACAATCGATCCTCACACAGTAACAAATACACAACGTCCGACGCAGACTTCGCCCACCGTAGCGCGTACTGCCAGTTGCTGCCGATAGCGTGCTCCGAATCAACCGCTACGTGTGCTCTGCCTCGCACCTCTACGGAAAGCACCCAGGGCGGCCGGCGCCGGCCAGTCCGCAAAACCGAATTAGCGACCACCGCCACGCTGGCCGCCACCGGAGCCGTTCATGGGGCCTTTCATGGAACCGCCCCGTCCGCCTTCCTGATCACGGTCCATGTCGCGGTCGTGCATTCTGTCGCGCGCCACCTCCGGCAGGGTCACGCCTCTTTCTTTGGCGCGCTGTTCCATTTTCTGGTGATGCTCATAACGAAAACGTTCGCGCTCTTCAGCGGTTTTCATGCTTTGCATTTTGGCGCGATGTTCCGCACGTTCCTGTTCGGACATCAACTGCCAGCCATAGACCTCATCCTGGGCATGCACACCCATGGGTAATACCAGCAAGGCCAGCAATAGCATGGGGATAGTGATATAAAAATTGTGCTTCATGACCTAATTCCTTTTAGTGATTGGACACAGGATCATATATAGCACAAAAAATTCCTGTTACGCGATTTGATGCGCGTGGGCCACGCATAGTGTGATCATTTTTGTAAAACCTTCCACCATCCGCATACAGAGCGTATTTTCAATGCGGGATCAGCCGACTCTAAGAACGCTTACCTGGCCAACAAATCCTCAAAAGCGGCTTCATCAAGCATCGTCACACCCAGTGCCTCTGCCTTGCTGGCCTTGGACCCGGGATCGGCGCCGACCACCACATAGTCAGTCTTTTTCGAGACACTGCCCGAGACCCTGGCGCCCCGTGCCAACAGGGCCGCCCTGGCCTCTTCGCGCGTCATCCCCGCCAGGGTGCCGGTGACAACAAAGGTTTTACCGGCCAGGGTCTGCGTCTGTCGATCCGGTGTTTGCATCGCGGGCCAGTGGATCCCGGCCTTGATCAGTTTATCGATGACCTCATCGTTATGCTTTTGCTTGAAGAAGGTCTCGATAGAAGCCGCGACAATGGGGCCGACATCTTCCACGGCCACCAGCTCGGCGGCACTGGCCTGCACCAGGGTGTCAAGGTTACCGTAGTGTAGCGCCAGGGTCCTGGCGGTGGTCTCGCCCACCTGGCGAATACCCAGCGCAAAAATAAAGCGCGGCAGGGTGGTGCTTTTGCTCTTCTCCAGCGCGGCGATCAAGTTGCGGGCCGACTTGTCGGCCATGCGCTCCAGCGCGGCAACCTGTTCGACCTGGAGTTGGTACAGATCCGCCACGTCATGGATCAGACCGGCATCCACCAGTTGTTCGACCAGTTTGTCACCTAGGCCGTCAATATCCATGGCCTTGCGCGAGGCGAAGTGTTTGATGGCCTCCTTTTGCTGCGCGGCACAATACAGTCCACCACTGCAGCGCGCCACGGCCTCGTTTTCCAGACGCACCACCTCGGCGCCACACACCGGACAGTGCTGCGGCATTTTAAACTTGCGCGCCCCTTTGGGGCGCAGCGAGGGCACACTGCTGACCACTTCCGGGATGACATCACCGGCACGACGCACGATCACGGTATCGCCGATGCGCACATCCTTGCGGTCGATTTCATCCTGATTGTGCAGGGTGGCATTGGTGACCGTGACGCCGCCGACAAACACCGGTTCCAGCCGCGCCACGGGGGTCAGCGCGCCGGTGCGACCCACCTGCACATCGATGCCCTTCAATACGGTCATTTCTTCCTGCGCCGGGAATTTGTGGGCAATGGCCCAGCGCGGTGCGCGCGAGACAAAACCCAGGGCATCCTGATCGGCCAGGCGATCGACCTTGTAGACGACACCGTCAATGTCATATTCCAGCGCATCACGCCTGGCCTCGATGCGCTGGTAATAATCGCGACACCCCTCGACGCCGCTGACGACCTGGACCTCGGGATTGAGGCGAAATCCCCAACGCTTCAGCTGCTGCAGGATCTTGCTGTGTCGCTCCGCGATTGGCTGGGTCGTTACGCCCACGCCATAACAGTAAAACGCCAGCGGCCGGGTCGCGGTAATGCGTGAATCCAGTTGTCGCAGTGAACCGGCGGCGGCGTTGCGTGGATTGGCGAAGGGCTTGTCCTGTTGCTCACGCTGGCGCTGGTTGAGGGCCGCAAACCCCGCACGGGTCATGATGACCTCACCGCGCACCTCCAGCCGTTGCGGATAGTCCTCGCCGTGCAGGCGTAGCGGAATGGTCGCAATGGTGCGCACGTTCTGCGTCACGTCCTCGCCCTTGCTGCCATCGCCACGGGTGGCGCCACGCACCAGGATACCCTGTTCATACAGCAAGCTGATGGCCAGACCATCCAGCTTGGGCTCAGCGGCATACTCGATCATGTCACGCCCCAGGCCGTCACGGACGCGGCGATCAAAATCGATCAGCTCCTGGTCGCTGAAACAGTTATTCAGTGACAGCATGGGCACTTCATGGCTGACTTCGTTAAAGGTCTTTAACGGTGGCGCGCCGACACGCTGCGTCGGTGAGTCCGGTGTTTGCAACTGTGGATACGTGTCTTCCAGTCCCTGCAGCTCACGCAACAGGCGATCATATTCCGCGTCCGGGATCTCCGGGGCATCCAGCACATAATAAAGGTAGTTGTGGCGGTTGAGTTGTTCCCGCAACTCGGCGGCGCGCTGCTGGGCGTGTTTTTCGTTAGTCATGGTGACGATGCTTTTTCTGAATTTTTTATCGATGAAAAGTTATTGAGGCAAGGCCTGCTCCCTTCAGTGTGCGCGCAGACACAAAAAATATAAATCCTGATATTGTGCCCGGGGCCCGACCGGGGACTACCAGCAACACCCGACTTTTGCCTGAGGGCGTGGGCGCACTATCACCTCTGTTGCACGAATCCGTTCGGCTTACTGCCGACGTTTTATTTGTGCCATTTTTTGTTTAAAGCGATAGGCCTCAATTTTGTCCTTCAGGTGGGCAATACCCTGGCGGGTCAGGATGTTGCGCTGTTCATCACACAGGTCGGCCCCCAGGGCAGCGGCCAGTTGCTGTCCGGACTCCAGCAGGCGCTCGAAGGCGGCGCGGGGTTTCAGTGGACCGGGCAATTGCAGTATCAGGATTACGCCGGGCACCTCGATGCCCTCCAGCTCGGCATCGGGGAAGGAACCGGGCTCGAGGACGTTGACCACGGTGCACACCGCCGGGCCGTGGCGCTGTCCCGGCTGGGCAAACAGATTAAAGGCCATCATATCCCCAAAGCAAAAGCCCTGGGCCCGCAGGGCGGCGGCCAGGGCCGGACCGGGCAGCCTGCCCTGGCGCGCCATGACCGTGAGCATCATTACCAGCGGCTCGCCCGCTTCCACGTTGACCACCACATCCAGGTCGCCGCTATCGACCGCGGTCGGCTCACGCTGCGCCACCAGGCCATCAAGGCCCTCCAGGTCGGCGGCGTCGAGGGCGGTGTCACGGTGGGGAGGGGACGGCTCAGTGGCGGCGCGGCGACGCCAGAAGCCGGGGAGCGCGGATTTTCGATACAGCTCCTGCAGCAGACCCAGTCCCCGGCCCTGCTGCTGACGCGCATAGAAATAGATAACGCCGATAACGGCCAGGCCAATCAGTAACAGGATCAGGCGCAGGGCATCCATGGCAATGTCATTAGGTGGCGCCTAGACAGCCGCAAGCTTTGCGGCCTCGTCGATGTCCACTGCCACCAGCCGCGAAACACCCGGCTCATTCATGGTGACCCCGGTCAGGTGCTTGGCCGCTTCCATGGTGACCTTGTTGTGGGTAATGAAAATAAACTGGGTCTTGTCGGACATGTGCTTGAGCATATCGCAATAGCGTCCGACGTTGGCGTCATCCAGTGGCGCGTCGACCTCATCGAGCATGCAAAAGGGTGCCGGGTTGAGCTGGAACAACGAGAACACCAGCGCCACGGCGGTGAGGGCCTTTTCCCCCCCCGAGAGCAGATGGATACTGCTATTTCGCTTGCCCGGGGGCCGCGCCATAACGGTAATGCCGGTGTCGAGCAGGTCCTCGCTGGTCATTTCCAGATAGGCATGACCGCCGCCAAACATGCGCGGGAATAGATCCTGCAGGCCGGTGTTGACCTTGTCATAGGTCTCCTGAAAGCGGGTGCGGGTTTCCTTGTCGATTTTACGAATGGCGTTTTCCAGTGTCTCCAGCGCCTCCATCAGGTCGGCGTTTTGTTCGTCGAGATATTTCTTGCGCTCGGACTGCTGCTCAAACTCGTCAATGGCGGCCAGGTTGATGGCGCCGAGGCGATGGATCTTGCCCTCCAGCTCTTCGAGATTCACCGCCCAGGTCTCTTCGTTCGCCGCCTCGGGCATCTCGTCCAGCAAGCTGCGCAACTGGAAGCCGGTCTCTCTGACCTGCTCGTCCAGGGTCTGACGCCGCACCTTGATCTCCTGCCAGGCCATGCGCAACTGTTCCAGTTCACCACGGACAATCTGCACGCCCTCTTCGGCGACATTGCGGGCGCCTTCCAGCTCACGCATCTGGTGTTCCAGTGCCTGTACCCGGGTGCGTACTTCATTCAATTCGTTTTCGACCTTGACGCGCTGCGCCAGCAGCGCCTCCAGCTCGGTACTCATCTGGCCGATCGGCGCCTCACCTTCACTCAGGGCCGACTGTAATTCTTCGCGGCGACCGGACAACTGCTGGATCTGATTGTCCATACGCGTCAAGGCCTGCTGGGTCGAGGTCAGTTCGGTACGCAGGGTCTCGGCGCGCAGGGCAATATCGTGGGCCCGCTGCCGATCACCCTGGGCCTGCTGCCGACTGCTCTCCAGTTGCTGGCGCAGGGCATCACGTTGCTGGCTCAGGGTTTCGCGCTCCTGTTCCAGGCTGCTCATTTTCTCAATGGCATCCTGCAGGCGACCCCGCGCCTTGCCCAGTTCTTCGGTATCGTGCTGTGTCTGCTGGTGGGCTTCGTGTTTTTCGTTGCTCAACTGCGTATGCCGCGAGCGGGCCTGTTCCAGACGGGTATGGACCGCGCTCAGTGTGGACTGGGCCTCGGCATGCTGCCGGTTGGCCTGTTGCAGTTCGGACTGGTACTGGTCGCGCTGGCGCTCCAGTGTTTGTAACTGTTCACGGCCGGTCTGCAGCTGCTGTTCCGAGGCGGCGATGGTCGCGCCGATCTGTGCAATGTCGCTGGCGAGTGCTTTGAGTTCCTGTTCGCGCTGCAGGACACCGGCGCGCTCGTCCTGATCGCGCACCACACGCAACCAGCTGCTGCCCAGCCAGATACCGTCACGGGTGACGACCGACTCATGGGCCGCCAGCTGCGCACGCATCGCCAGCGCCTCGGCCAGGGACTCCGCCACGTGCACCCCGGCAAGCAGGGCCTCGAGTGACCACGGCGCAGTGATTTTATCCCGCAGCAGGTTGCTGCCCGCCGGCGCCATGGCCTGTTGTGTCGCCATTGTGGTGTCGAACAGGGTCAGGCTGCCTTCGTTGAGACTCTCCAGAGCCGCGCTCACCGGGTCCACCCCGTCGACGCAGACCGCCTCGAGGTGCGCGCCGAGCACACACTCGACCGCGCGTTCCCAGCCACGGGCCACGTCAAGCTTCTGTGCCAGGCGTGGCGCCTGATCCAGTTGCCGACCCACCAGCCACTGATTCACCGCCCCTTGCTGTTTGCCCAGGGCGGCCTGCTGCAGGGCCTCCAGGGAGGCGTTGCGACCGCGCAGGTCCTGCATCTGGCGTCGCGCCTGATCCAGCTGGTCACTGAGTTCATGATTCTGTTCACGGCGCTGGCCGATGCTGCTTTGCTGCTCGCTCAATTGCGCCTGTAGCTGCTGAATGCGGGCCTCGCTCTGCTGTTTTTCGCCCTGTTTGAGCCCCAGCTCCGCCTGCAGGGCCTCGGGGTTGAGGACCTCGAGTTCCTGTTCCACCCGGTCGAGGCGCTGCTGTTGC
>JAWOIE010000121.1:0-10309 GCA_046484825.1 Gammaproteobacteria bacterium
CACCTGCCCGTCGACAAGCTCAAGATCGATGGCTCCTTTGTCCAGGGTATGGCCAACGCCCATGTGGACCAGGCCATGGTGCAGTCCATGAACCAGATCGCCCACGCCCTGGGTAAGCAGACCATTGCCGAGTTTGTGGAAAATGAGGTGACCCTGTCGATCCTGCGTGACTTCGGCGTGGACTATGCGCAAGGGCACTACCTGGGTCGGCCGAATGCCAAGGTCTACAACCCGCAGGTGGATATTTTTGCCGGGCAGGTGGTGAGCTGATCAGTAACGCAGATTGGCGTACTCCAGCACCAGCCACTTGCTGCCGGCCTGGCTGAAATTGACCTGCACCCGCGCGTGCCGACCCTCGCCTTCGTAATTCATCACCACCCCCTCACCAAACGTGTCGTGCACGACGGCCTGGCCCAGTTGCAAGGGGGCGGCGTTGTCCAGGGCAAAGGGATTGTCGCTAAAGTCCGCATCAGTCGAAGTCGCGGGGCTGTAGTGACCCTGCAGGCGAACGTGGGCACAGTACTGTTCCGGCACCTCGCCGAGAAAACGCGACGGCCGCGGGTAGTGGTCCTCACCATACAGACGGCGACGTTCGGCAAAACTCAGGGTGAGCAACTGACGTGCGCGCGTCATGCCCACGTAACAGAGACGGCGCTCTTCCTCGAGGCGGCCGGGTTCATCCAGGGAAAACTTGTGTGGAAACAGGCCCTCTTCCACACCGCAGATAAACACCTGTTCAAACTCCAGGCCCTTGGCCGAGTGCAGGGTCATGAGCTGCACGCAGTCCTCCCAATCGCCGGCCTGACGTTCGCCTGCCTCCAGTGAGGCATGGGCGAGAAACGCGGAGAGGGGATCGAGGCCATCCTCAATGCTATCCGCCTCCATAAAGTTGCGCCCGGCGGAGACCAGCTCCTCCAGGTTTTCAATGCGGGCGCGACCCTTCTCGCCCTTTTCCTTTTCGTAATGACTAATCAGGCCGCTGTGGTGTACGGCCTGTTCGATTTTTTCATGCAGCTCCAGGTCCGCCAGCGCCACGTCCAGGGCGTCGATGATGTCGGCAAAGTTCTGCAATGAGGCCAGCGCCCGGCTGGGCAACAGCTTGTGCTCGATGAGAGAGTAGAGCGCCTGCCACAGGGAGACGCCCTGTTCGCGTGCGCTGTCGCGCAGGCTGGTCAGGGTGCGCGCGCCAATGCCGCGGGTGGGTACATTGATAATGCGTTCCAGGGCGGCGTCATCGTGGCGATTGCTGGCCAGGCGTAAATAGGCCAGGGCGTCCTTGATTTCCTGACGTTCAAAAAAGCGCAGGCCGCCATAGACACGATAGGGCATATTGCGTTGCAACAGCGCCTCTTCGAGCACGCGCGACTGGGCGTTGGAGCGATAGAGTATGGCGCACTCCTTGCGCAGCCCGCCCTGGTCCACCCAGTGGCCAATACGCTCGACAATATAGTTGGCTTCGTCCAGCTCGTTAAAGGCCGCATACACCTGAATGGGCTCGCCGTCCTTGCCCTCGGTCCAGAGATTTTTGCCCAGCCGATCCGTGTTGTGGTCAATGAGGGCATTGGCCGCACCGAGAATAGTGCCGGTGGAGCGATAGTTCTGTTCCAGGCGACAGGTGAGGACATCGGTGAAGTCACGGTTGAACTGTTGCAGGTTTTCCACCCGCGCCCCGCGCCAGCCGTAAATCGACTGGTCATCATCACCGACGGCGAACAGCTTGCCGCTGTCTCCGGCCAGCAGGCGCAACCAGGCATATTGAATGGTGTTGGTATCCTGAAACTCATCCACCAGGATGTGTTTAAAGCGTTCGCGATAGGCCTGTAGCACGTCGGGCCGCTGTAGCCACAGCTCATGGGCGCGCAGTAACAATTCGGCAAAGTCCACCAGGCCGGAGCGTTGACACAGGGCCTCATAGGCATGGTAGATCGCGATCAGCTGGCGCTTATGGTAATCGCCTTCGTGATCCAGGTGGGCGGCGCGCAGGCCCTCGTCCTTGCGGGCATTGATAAACCACTGCGCCTCCTTGGCGGGGAACTGGCTCTCGTCCAGACCGGTGTCGCGAATAATGCGTTTCAGGGCGCGGTGCTGATCGTCGCTGTCGATAATCTGAAAGCCCTGTGGCAGCTCGGCCTCCTTCCAGTGTGCGCGCAACAGCCGATGGGCGATGCCATGAAAGGTGCCCACCCACATGCCGCCCGCGGGCATGCCCAGCAGCTGTTCTATACGGCCGCGCATTTCGCCGGCCGCCTTGTTGGTAAAGGTCACCGCCAGAATGCTGTAAAGCGACTGGCCCTCGGCCTGCAGCAGCCAGGCAATACGATGCACCAGCACACGGGTCTTGCCGCTGCCGGCGCCGGCGAGGATCAGGGCATTCTGTACCGGGGCGCAAACGGCCTGCCGTTGGGCATCATTGAGGGGGTCGAGTATCGCGGAGACATCCATGTGGGCATTTTATCAGAAACGGCCGACAGGCATGGACGATGCTGACATAAATATTAGGTCTACGGGGGCCATGGTTGTAACAAATGTTTACCAAAAAGGCGCTGCGGAAGGCATATCATGCCGCCAGAGGCGACCCCCTATGGTTTCAGGCCAGAAATGATCGAGCAGCAAACACCCATCGAGCAAAAAATTGCGGCACTGCGCAAGCAGTACGTGCAGACCCTCGATACCCGCTTTGCGCAACTGGAGCAGGCCTATATGCAAATGATCGCGGCCACGACCGTACAGGACCATGTCCGCCGGCTCATGATCCTGAGTCATACCTTGTGCGGTAGTGCGGGCATGTTTGGCTTTGGTGACATTGCCACCTGCTGCCGGCGTATCGAGGGCCTGTGTCACTTGCTGCTGAGAGACAACACCAATCCCAAAATCTGGCACGAGGTCTCCGCGTGCATGACGCAACTGCAAGAGGCCGTGCTCGAGCCAAGATTGGTGGAGCCGAGCGGGCTGGCCGATATTGCCGGCCTGCAGGCGCTATTGCCGCAGCAGCGTTTTTAGCGACAGCGGGCGCGCGGCTTATGTGCCGCCCGGGCAGGCGCAGAATTCAGGGCAGGACCGCCGGCAGGAGTTTGGCCAGGCGTGGTTTTTCACTCACCCGTTGCCCGGTCAGGGCAAAACCGAGCAGGCGCTCGTCTTCGCTATAAAAACAGGCCATGACCCCTTCGTCACTCGACTCGATACGCCAGTCACCCGCCTGGCCCACGGGTGGCGGTGAGACCACGACCGGGTGGGCCGGGACCTTGACCACCACCGGCATGGCCGGGTAACTGACGGCCGTGGGTTCGCCGGACAGGGTTTTGGCCAGGGCGCGGGCCGAGCTCATCAACGGCAGCACATAGGGCAAGACCAGGCCCGCCACCTCGGCGCAGTCACCCAGAGCATAGATATTGGCCTGGCGGGTCTGTAAATAGCGATCCACCTGAATGCCACGATTGACCTCAAGCCCGGCCGCCAGGGCCAGTTCGGTATTGGGGCGCAGGCCGACGGCGGAGAGCACCACATCCGTGTCCAGTTGCGTACCATTTTCCAGTCGCAGGCGCAGGCGGCCCTCGTGGTTCTCAATGGCCCGACAGACAGTCTGCAAATGCCAGTCAACACCCTCCTCGGTGAGGGCGGCCTTGACCGCTTTGCTGGCGGCCTCGGGCAGGAGTTGATCCAGCGGCTGCGCCGCTGGGCCAATGACGCTGACGGCATAACCGGTGTGGAGCAGGTCATTGGCAAATTCACAACCGATGAGACCGGGACCGAGAATGCTGACATGGCGCTTGCCGCTAATGGCCTGACGAAAGCGGGCATACGAGGCCAGATCATTGACCGTATACACCTGGTCGGCCGCGTCGCCCTGCATGGGAAAGATCAGCGCCGACGCCCCCAGGGCCAGGACCAGCTGGGCGTAGGCCAGGGTCTCGCCAGTACTCAGGGTGAGTTGTTGCTGTGCCGGGTCCAGGGCCGTGACCCGGGTCCCGGTGTGGATGACGGCCTGGAGGTCGGCCATCATTTTCTCGGCGCTGGCCATGGGCAGCGCCTCGGGCGTCTTGTTTTTGGCCAGGGCGTTGGAGAGCATGGGCTTGGAATAGAAGGCGCCGTCGTCCTGGGTGATCATGACCAGCGGGCTGTCGGGGTCGAGCTTGCGCCACTCCCGCGCCAGGTTGTAACCGGCCAGACCGGTGCCAACAATAATTAGGGGTTTCGCCACGTCGCGTTGTCCTGTTTGGATAAGTGGGGGTTGGCGTTATAGTAGCAGCGTTAATTCAATATACCTATGTGATCGATCCATGCGCAGACGCCCGGCAAACAGGACCTTCAAGTTGATGCCAGCACTGGCCCAGCTGGGCTTGCTCAGCCTATGCCTGTGCAGCGCTGCTGTGAGTCAGGCGGTAGCGCCGCTGCGCCTCGCCGATGGTACGGAGTTTATCGTCGAGCAGCATGCCGCGTCGTCCGCCGCCGCCAGCGGCAGGCTCCTGATCTGGCTGCCGTCCGAGGCCGGCCCGCAGGCCAACGATGCGATGATTGCCGCCGACCTGGCGCGGCAGGGGATTGAGGTCTGGCGCGTGGACCCGCTGGAGGCGCGTTTTTTGCCGACGGCACAAAGCAGCATGGACCTGATTCCCGCCGCTGACATTGCCGCCCTGCTCGACCATGCCCTGCGCGAGACCGACAAACAGGTGTTTTTTGCCGGCACCGATCGCGCGGTGATCCCCATCCTGCGCGGCCTGCAACTCTGGCAACGCCAGCAGACGGAGGCGGCGCGGCAGCAGCGCCTCGGCGGCGCGATCCTGATCAGCCCGAAATTTTTTGTCGAGACCCCCGACCCCGGCGAGGCGGCGCAGCTCATGCCCATTGTCACGCAGACCAATCTGCCGCTGTACCTGCTCCAGCCCAAGCAGTCACCGTGGTTCTGGAAGTTGCCCAGCACCCGGCCGGCGCTGGAACAGTCCGGTTCCAGCGTCTATGTGCACACCGTGGCCGGGATCCGCGACCGCTTTTATTTTCGCCCGGACGCCACGGCCCAGGAACAACAGCAGACACAGCAACTGCCCCACTGGCTGGCCCAGGCCACGCGCCTGCTGGCGGCCCTGCCGGCAGAACCCCGCCGGTTGCCAGTGCCGCAAACTACTGCGGTGCCGAGCGTACGCCTGGGGAAAAAGGACCGGGTACTCCAGGACTATCAGGGCGATAGCACGCCGCCGCCGCTACGCCTGGCGGATCTGCAGGGCAAGGCCGTAGACCTGACGGCGTTTCGCGGCAAGGTGGTGCTGGTGAATTTCTGGGCCAGCTGGTGCCCGCCCTGTGTCTATGAAATGCCCTCTATGCAACGCCTGCAGGACCGTTATCGCCAACAGGGCTTTGTGATTCTCGGTGTGAATATGGCGGAAGAGCCGGCCGCCATTGCCGAGTTTCTCGCAACCCGCGTGCGCATCGACTTCCCCATTTTGCTGGACAGGGATGGCGCGGCGTTAAGGCGCTGGCAGGTGTTTGCCTTTCCCACCAGTTATGTCATCGACAGGGAGCAGCGCATTCGCTATGCCCTGTTTGGTGGCCTGGAGTGGGACACTCCGGAGATCATGCAAAAAATTGAGGCCTTACTGGCGGAAAAGCCCTGAGGGGATGGGTACAGACTATTTATAAGTAGCATTCAACGCGGTGAACTCTATACTCAACAGAGTATATTCAAATAGTGTTTAGAGGCAGAACATGAACATGGAATCAAAGGGAGAGTCCGGTGGGCGCATACTCGACGCCGCCGCCGATGTTAGAGACCTGTTGCGCCTGGCCCATGAGGCCGTGCAGCGTCTGGCGACGGAAATCCACGGCGACGCCTATGACCAGGTAACCGCACTGTCACGTCAGATGCACGATGCCCGCGAAGCGGCCGAGGCGCTGGAGCAGGAAATGACCGAGTACGTCAAGGTCATAGAGAAATCGTAACGACCCTCTGAACAAGTTAATCAAACGGATTATGTGCGAGGCAGATTAAGACCATGCTCAAGACCTATCAGGGAAGTTGTCACTGCGGCGCCATCGGTTTCAGCTTTGAGGGGGAACCGATCACCGCCGGGCTGCGCTGCAACTGTTCGTTGTGCGCGCGCCGCGGCGCCATGATGACCCCCTACGCCATCCCACCGGCGCGCTTTCACATCAACGCCGCAGAGGCTGACCTGGGCCTGTACCAGTTTGGTAGCAAGACGGCCAAACACTATTTCTGCAAAAAATGCGGCATCTACCCCTTTCATGTCACCGTGCGGGTGCCGGACCACTATCGGGCCAACCTCGCCTGTATCGAGGGCATCGACCCGGAGGCGTTGGACTATGAGGTGTTTGATGGCCGGCACTTGTTGTAAGTCGGGTGTTCAATCACAGCGGCCCCCAGACGGGTCAATTTAAGCTTATAACATTGTGTGAGGCAGGATATGTCAAACGTCTATGTAGTGGTTGCCGAGAGTAGCCGCGCCAGGGTCTATCAAACCAACCTGCATCTGCAAGACCTGCAGGAAATTACCGACTTCAGCCACCCCGAATCACGCCAGCATGCGCGCGATATTACCGCGGACCTGCCGGGCAGACTCGCTGCTACCGGCGCAGGCAGTCACCACGCGGTGCAGGCAAAAACCGATATCAAAAAACACCAGGCCGATGAATTCGCCCGGCAAATTGCTATCTACCTGCAACAGGCCCTGGAACAGGGTAAATATGATCACCTGGTCCTGATCGCCCCGCCCGCCTTTCTGGGCCTGTTGCGCCAACACCTTAGCAAAAACGTCGCCGCCAGCGTGCGCTATGAGCTGGACAAGGAACTGCTGCACGCCAGTGCCGATGAGCTGCGCGCGCATTTGCCAAAGCATCTGTAGGTTTTGACAAGAAGTCCCGTTGCCAACCGCGTACTTCATGTAGCGGCAGCGGGGCAAGACGGGAGAAATACGACAGGGTGCCTACCGTTCTCTATTCCAGGACAGAAGGCGGAATAGGAACTGACCGCGATACGATACGGGAGACAACGAGTAAGGCATGGGCCTTGGGGGTGGTCGGTTCAAGGCCGGATAATAAGTCTGCACAGTATCGTGAGATCAGGAATCATTGATTCTGACCCGACTGGATCATAATGCCATTCTTAGCATTGAAAATCTGAGCAACGAGAGAGCTGTATCTTCTATAAAAATTATGGCTTAATTCGGTAGTATTGATAATAAATTAACCACCGTTCGTGTTTTATGGTATTAGGCGAACGTTCGTCTATATAAATGTTATGCTTATAATAATTAAAAAAATATTTTTTGGCATCTATTTGCTCTTGGTTGTACTAGCCGCAGCACTATCTGTCCAAGTTTCATTAGAAAGTGGCTATATAGGAAAATCGCTTTATTCAAATCCTGGGCATTACATTGAAGCAGCACTTGCGTGGATGTTTTTTTCAAGCTTCTTAATTCTAAATTTATCAGCCTTATTTTTTGCTACAAAAAAAGCAGCACCAAATTATTATCAATTATTAACATTGGGTCATGGTCAATTTTTACTATACAAAATTGCTCGTTGGCAAACACCTTGGCTACCCGGCTATATTGGAAGCTATATGTTTTTTGGATTTTCATATCCGCGTGATATACCTAATTTCTTAAAAATATGGCTACACGCCACTCGTTATATCACAATGTTTTATTTTGTATGGTTTATATATCTATTTACAATGGCGTTAATAAATGAATAATGAACATAACAATCAACTCCAGCGGAAAACCTACCCGCTTCGCCTATCGGCTGTGCGGGAAGTTTTCCGCTGAGTAAGGCGTTAGGCTGACCAATGCAGTGAACTATAAAGAAAAATGATTAAAGATTACCTTTCCTTTGCAGAAAAGTTGGTTCAAAAACTAATTTCTGGCTACGGTTTTCATATGGTTAAGCATGATAAGTCAGCAATGGGGGAATGGTATGTATATTTTGAGAGCGCAGAGTTCATTTTAGGTGTAGACCAAGACAGAGGTGGATTCACAAGCATCGAGCTTGGCTCAAAAAAGCGAATAAGACCCAGAGCGCATATGCGAGGCCCCTGGTCTATGAGTCACCTAAGAGGGTATTTGGAAGGAAGTAAAGATCATTATAAGTTCCCTAATATTGAATCAGAGGCGTTGTGGCTTGAAAGTAATCAGAATCAACTTTTTGATAGTGAATTATTGAATTCAGATGAATTAAATAAATGGGCAGCAGAGGCATCTAGGAGGCTCTTTGGTCAGGCTTCAAAAAAATAAAATGCCTAACAAGTGCATTAATGCGTTCGTTGAACCTCCCCCGATAAAGTAGACACCAAAATATAACAAGATGGAGGTGTTAAATGCCACGGTACACACAACCAAGAAGAACCTGGCACTACTTAAATGAATTTAAAGTCAAAGCGGTGCAGTTGAGTTTATTAGAGGGAGTGCAGGTACAGGAAGTCGCCAGAACTTTAGATATTCATCCTTTTATGCTATCTCGATGGCGTAAGGAGTATCGCGAAGGTAAACTGGTGGCGGATAAACGCAAGAAGATCATTCCTATGACCAAAGACAAAAAGAAGCTTTCTCGAATGCAGGAGTTAGAGAAGGAAAATGCCCGACTCAGGCAGGAGAATGACCTGCTAAAAAAGTGGCAACGGTATCTCGCGGAGACACATCAGAACGATTTGGATTCATCCAGAGATACGGCAAGCAACTCGGCATAAGCTACATGTGCGACTGGCTGAACGTTTCACGAAGTGGTTATTATGCCTGGTTAAAGCGAGAAGCATCGCAGCGGAGCATAGACGATATGAATCTGTCTACCATCATCACGCAAATTCATCAAGACAGTCGTGGCACCTACGGTAGCCCGAGAGTCCATCAGGCCTTAAAACAAAGGGGAATCTCAGTGGGCAAAAAGCGCGTAGAGCGCATTATGCGAGCGCTAGGATTACAAGGAAGAGTGGTGCTGGTTACCCGACGCCAACCCGGTCTCAGGCGGTTCAAGGAACGCGGTGAGAACTTGCGGCTCGATCAACCAATGCCAACGCAGACCAATAGAGTCTGGGTCTCTGACATCACCTATATCAAGGTTCGTGACACGTATAAGTTTCTCATTGTGATTATGGACTTGTATTCGCGCCGCGTCTTGAGCTGGTCGTTGACGGACTCACGAACGACAACGGAGACCACAAATGTCCTTAAGCGTGCGATAAAAGAGCGTCAGCCTAATGAAGGACTGATATTCCATACGGATCGAGGCATTGAGTTTACTGGCAAGGTCTTTCGTCAGGAACTAAAAAAGCATGGATTCAAAGAAAGTGTTAATCGATTGGGCTACTGTACAGACAATGGTCATATGGAGTCGTATTTCCATACACTTAAGGCTGAATTGATTCGAGGCCGGAAATTTAACTCCATGACAGAATTGCGCTATGCTTTGAACAGTTACATCAATCACTTTTACAATAAAAAGCGATTGCATTCGGGGATTGGTTATTGCTCACCAATCGAATTTGAGAAAATGTCAGCATGAAGTTGTCGGTGTCCATTTTTTCGGGGGAAGATCACGTTTCACTCACTGGGACGCTCCTTACGTCGCGCCCCTTATGCAAACGTTATACATATTAAAAACCATGCTCCCAGATAACGTGAATCAAATGTTGGATGAACTTGAGAAGAAATATCCAAGCAAGTCCAAAGACGAAGAAAGAGCTATTCTGCTAAAGCAAGGGTGTAGTGAGGCGTACGTTAGAAAAACCCTTAGAGAGTCAAGCGAAAAATTGGCAGAACTTGGTGTAACTAAGGGAAACGCGTTTTATGAGTTTTATTCTCGTGTTCGTTTTATTCCGATCGGCAAAGGCGAAGAGCTTAATACACTTGATGGAATTATCGAGCATAAAGAAAGCGGATTTCACGAAGAGGACTATCCCGGGATATATGATCGGTTTCTCCAACTTAGCTCAATTGAGGGTGAAGGAAGTTATTTTTACGAAATAGAAACGGGGATAGTATATGACGCAGACTGGGGGGATGAGGAAGCCATGATGCAAGGTACATTGGAGAAGAAATGGCCTAGTTTCTACGCGTTTCTTGAATGGTACTATTCGCCTGTGGAAGAGCAATAAAATGTATAACAAGCGCATCAATTCGTTCGCTTTCGCTCACTGGGACCGCCAAAAAGCGGCGGCCCATTATGCTATTCGTTATGCGTAAAAAAGAAAATATCATGAAAGTAAAATCAGCTACATCCTATGATTCGAAACGAAAAATCATATCCATGGTATATATTTCAATATGGTTTATTGGGCTAGTAATATTTCCAGAGACCATAGATG
>JAWOIE010000182.1:0-3984 GCA_046484825.1 Gammaproteobacteria bacterium
GGGTGGTTGTGTGCCGCGTCTATAGATCCTGCCCGCGCCGCTGGCGAATAGTGATGGTCTGGGCACAGTGAAGCAATTACAATCAGCGGCATGGAACAATCCAGCGTCTATATTGGCCTGAGCAATCCCAAAAGCCCGGAGAATGTCGCTTCGGTACTTCGGGCGGCAGGAAACTTTCGGGTCGAGCAAGTGCTTTATACCGGAGTGCGCTATCCTCGCGCCTTAGCGCGCAATCCCGTAATCCCACGCCTGAGTCGCAAGGTCAGTGAGGGGGTTCCTGTTACCCAGGTCGAGTGCCTTGTCGATAGCGCCGCGGCGAATATGAATATTGTCTGTGTGGAACTGGCAGAGAACGCCATACCCCTGCCCGAGTATCAGCACCCGTCTCGTGCCCTGTATATTTTCGGCCCGGAAGATGGCAGCCTGAGCCAGGCACTGATCGATCGCGCACACGCCGTCATCTATGTCCCCACCGTTGGCTGCATGAACCTGGCGGCAGCGGTGAATGTGGTGTTGTATGATCGCCTGGCCAAAGCGGGCCGCGCCGAGGCCGGTAATGAGCTGATCCGGAAAAGCCGGGACACCAATAATACTATCAAGGTGAAAACGGGCCACTTCAGGACTTTTTCATAGGTTCCCCAGGTGTGTCCCAGCCGGGACATACTATATATATAGGTTCGCTATTTTGCTGGGGGGCCGATATCCGGCTCACCCAACCGTGACATGGACATACAGGTAACGCCACGATGACAAAGCCCCCGGTGATTTACTGGCTGCGCAGGGACCTGCGCCTGCAGGACAATCCCGCCCTGCGCCACGCCCTGGCCAGTGACCACCCACTCATGTTTGTCTATATCCACGAGCCTGAGGACAGCAGCGACGCTCCCGGGGCGGCGAGTCGCTGGTGGTTGCATCACAGTCTGACGGCGCTGCAGGGGCAGCTGGACAAATTCAGGCAGCAGCTCTATTGCTTTGCCGGTTCAGCGCTGGAGATCTTGCCGCAACTGACACGGCAGACCGCCAGCCGCCAGGTGGTCTGCACGCAGTGTTATGAGCCGGCCGCCCTGGCGCTGGAGACACAACTCAAGACGCGACTGGCCGCGATGGGCGTCAGCCTGGATCTGGCCCCGGGGAATTATCTCTTCAGCCCCGGCACGGTGCGCAACCAGCAGGGTGAGTGTTACAAGGTCTTTACCCCCTTCTACAAGGCCTGTCTGGCACAGGGCCTGCCCACGGCGTGCAGTGGCGCGCCGAAAAAGATTCCGAGCTATGTCTATGCGCACCCCGCATTGTCGATTGCACAATTACGCTTGCTTCCCGCCATTGACTGGACGGCGGGTTTGCAGGACCGCTGGCAACCGGGCGAGGCGGGCGCCTGGCAGCAGTGGCAGGATTTCATCAAGCAGGGTCTGTCCCGCTATAAAGAAGATCGCGACTACCCGGCGCAGGATGGCACCAGTCATGTCTCGCCGCATTTACACTTTGGCGAGATTGCGCCAGCGCGACTGGTCTATGAGTTGAGCCGCGTCAGTCACAAGACCGCCGCGCAGGCGGGACAGGTCGATGCCGTGATCCGCCAGCTGGTCTGGCGCGATTTTGCCTGCCACATCCTGATGCGTTACCCGCATACCACAACCGCACCGTTTCAGGAAAAATTCAAGCACTTTGCCTGGCGGCGCAGTGACAAAAAACTCCTGCGCGCCTGGCAACAGGGGCAGACAGGCTACCCGCTCATAGACGCGGGGATGCGCGAGCTCTGGCACACCGGTTATATGCACAACCGTGTGCGCATGCTGGTTGCCTCGTTTCTGACCAAGAATGCTTTATTACACTGGCACCACGGCGCGCGCTGGTTCTGGGATACCCTGGTGGATGCCGACCTGGCGCAAAACAGCATGAATTGGCAGTGGGTCGCCGGTTGTGGTGTCGATGCAGCCCCCTATTTCAGAATTTTTAACCCCGTCAGCCAGAGTCAGAAATTCGATGCCCAGGGTGACTATATTCGTCGTTGGTGCCCGGAACTGGGCGCCTTGCCGAGAAAGTTTCTTCACGCCCCCTGGACGGCGTCCGAGGTCGTGCTGCAACAGGCCGGCGTGCGTCTCGGCACAGATTACCCGCGCCCGCTGCTGGATCTCATGGCGACACGGGAGCGGGCACTGGCCATGTACAAGGCATTGCGCGCAACGCCGCGATAGCCCTGGAATTACCGCGCCTACCTGCGAGGCATAGTCCCTGACGGTTTTGCATGGCATACTGATTTTCGACTGGCGCCAGCGGTATCAGGCAATGCAGTGCCTGTCAGAGTCATACACCCTTCGCGGCCGCTGCAAAGAGCCCATAATAGAATTCACTGCGCAGAATGATTAGCAAACCTACCCGGAGCCATTGACCATGAAGACACATCGCCGCCTTGCCAACGTCCTTCAGCCCACACTGCTGGCCACCCTGCTGGTGCTCGCCGCCACCCCGGTACTGGCCGACCAGGTCAAGATTACCCCCCTGGGGAGCCACGACGGGGAATTTTGCAGTCGTGACCGCGCCCTGATCTTTGAAGACCCCGATGGCACGCGCCTGCTTTACGATGCCGGTCAGACCGTAGTGGGTGCCGGGGATCCACGCCTGGGTAAAATCGATGCGGTGCTGGTCAGTCATATGCACGGCGACCATGTGGGCAGCGCCCATATCCCGCGCGTCAACGCCGGCACTTGCGCCAAACCGGACACCAGCGTCAATGCCTTGCCTAATACCAGCAGTGTCGACATCGCCCTGGCGAAAAAGGCCCGCATCATTACCGGCAGTGAAATGCCGAAGTTCTTTGCCACAAAACTCAAGGCCCTGGGGGGCGACCCCGCCGCCGCGCAACTGGTGCGTTTTGGCGGTTCGCGCAAGGTCGGCGGCGTGACCCTGACCACCGTGCCGGCGGTGCACTCGAACGGCATTGCCGGTGACATGATCGGTGGCACACTGGGTGAGCTGTTAAACCACAGCGGCCTGACGGCCTATGCCGGGCCGCCGACCGGCTACGTGCTGAGCTTTTCCAACGGACTGGTGGTATATCTCTCTGGCGACACCGGGATCACGGCGGAACAGGATTCAGTCGTGCGCCAGTTCTATGCTGCAAAACTGGTGGTGATGAATATTGGCGACACCTTTACCACCGGCCCACAAGAGGCGGCCTATGTCATCAATGACCTGATTAAACCCAACGCCGTCATTGCATCGCACGCCAATGAGGCCGCCACCCAGTCGGGCAAGCTGCTCGCCGGCACGCGCACCGATATCTTCATGCGCGCCAGCAAGGTGCCGGTACATCTGCCACTCAGTGGCCGGACCATGAGCTTTGACCGCCACGGTACATGTCAGGACGGTTGTCGCTAGCCCGCCACGGTGGCTGGCCTCGGTGTGATGGGTCTTCTGGCATGCGGTGTGGGACATGTTCTGCACGGCCTTTCTCGACTGCCGAGGCTGGGCGGTGGTGAGCTTTTTTGTCCTGCTGAGGTTCTTGATTCGTAAAAATCTCAAATGCCTGTTCGATTTTGACGAGGCCTGAAGCGGGCCAGTCTCCGGTAGTTTTTTTACGGCTAAATTATCCTGTCACTAAGCGGAAGGCTGTGAGTGTATTCAGATGTTTAACATGATTCGTCGCTGGCGGGACCAACGCCGCATTCGTCACAGCCGTATCAGCGCGCAGGAGTGGGCCGAGGCCTTCGCCGCCCTGCCGTTATTGTCCGGCCTGAGCCCGGTCGAGCGTCAACAGTTGCAGGAACTGGTGATTTTGTTTCTACATCGCAAGACCTTTGAAGGCGCACAGGGTCTGGTGTTGACACAGGCCATGGCCCTGCGCATTGCCCTGCAGGCCTGTTTACCGATTCTGCATCTGGGACTGGAGTGTTATGACGGCTGGTATGCCGTCATCGTCTATCCCAGTGGTTTCGCCCCGAAACGTGAATACACCGATGAGGCCGGCGTGGTGCACTTTGAACA
>JAWOIE010000248.1:0-6724 GCA_046484825.1 Gammaproteobacteria bacterium
TGGAGGATGGAATCATGATCGGCAAAAAAAATATTGTCTTTGGCTTCTTGTACCTGGTGCTGACCGCCTCTCTGGGCCCGTACATGCTCATCACCCTGTTTCCCGCGGTGGGCCCGGTACAGGCGGAGAAACAGGCCGCGCTCGGTCGCCTGCAGGCGCTCAAGAGCAGTCAATTTGAAGAAGAGCTGGAACCGCTTACCGACGGCCAGATCGCCCGTGCCAACACCGACGGCATACTTGCCCTGAATAAACTGGCCAATGCCGAGCAACCCATTGACAGTCTCAAGTCGGGCCCGCACGCGCATGGCAATCTCGAGGCGCTGTTGAATATTGTCGCCGGCGTGGTGCTGTGCTTTATCGCGGTGGCGCCGTTATTTAAACAAATCATCAGCTGGGTCTTTATTGCCGGCGCCCTGCTGCACTCGGGGATGCTTTACCTGCGCAGCTTCGGGGTTGCGTGGGCCGATCTATTGTTACCCCTGGGGCCATGGCTGGTCCTGCTGGGTCTGTTGCTGATCGGGATTGCGGCCCTGATCGGCTTTCGTGGCGAAGTGATAAAAGATCACTAGGCATGCGCAGTCTCTATCCCGCCATCAAGCCCTATGTGACCCACAGTATCAAGGTGATGCTGCCGCATGTGCTGCATGTGGAAGAGTGCGGTAACCCCAAAGGCATCCCGGTGTTGTTTGTACATGGTGGGCCCGGTGCAGGTTGCGAGGCCTATCATCGGCAGTTTTTTAACCCGGAAAAGTATCGCATTGTCCTGTTCGACCAGCGCGGCTGTGGCCAGTCGGCGCCGCATGCCTGCCTGGAGGGCAATAACACCCAGGCGCTGGTCAGTGACATGGAGGTCATTCGTGAAAAGCTGGGTATCGACACGTGGGTACTGTTTGGCGGTAGCTGGGGTTCAACCCTGTCACTGGTATATGCACAGACCCACCCTGAGCGGGTGCGGGCGCTGATCCTGCGCGGTATCTTTCTCTGTCGGCAGCGCGAGATCGACTGGTTCTATCAGGAGGGTGCGAGTCGTATTTTTCCGGATTTGTGGCAGGACTTTGTCGAACCCATTGCACCGAAAAAACGCGGCACTATGGTCAAGGCCTATTATGAGTTGCTCACCGGCGATAACGAGATCAAGCGTATGGCCGCCGCCAAGGCCTGGTCCCTCTGGGAGGGGCGCACGGCGACGTTGAAGGGACGCATGAGTGTGGTCAATCATTTCGCCGACCCCTACACGGCCCTGTCGCTGGCGCGCATCGAGTGCCACTATTTTATCAATAAAAGTTTTCTCGGCGACAACCAGATCCTGGACGACGTGGACAGGATCAAACATCTGCCCGCCGTGATAGTGCAGGGCCGCTATGATGTCATTTGTCCCCTGGAGAGCGCCTGGCAACTGCATGGCGCCTTGCCGGAGTCCAAGCTGGACATTATCAACGATGCCGGTCACTCCGCCAGTGAACCCGGTATTATCAACGCGCTGGTGCGGGCTACCGATGAGATCGCCGCAAGCCTGTCATGATCGGTTTGTTGCAGCGTGTTCGTCATGCCCGGGTTGACGTCGATGCGCAGTGCATCGCCCGCATCGAACGCGGCCTGCTGGTGCTGGTTGGCGTAGAAAAGGGGGATGACAGGCACAAGGCGGAGCGTTTACTGGAACGTTTGTTGCGCTATCGTGTGTTTGCGGACGCCGACAATAAAATGAATTTGAGTGTGAGTGATATTCAGGGTGCCATGTTACTGGTGCCGCAGTTTACCCTGGCAGCGGATACCCATAAGGGCAATCGCGCCAGTTTTACCTCGGCGGCACCGCCGGACGAGGGGCAACGGTTGTTTGACTATCTGGTCGAAAAGGCGGCGCAGTCATCCATTACCATTCAAACCGGCCGCTTCGGTGCGGACATGCAGGTGTCCCTCTGTAACGATGGTCCGGTAACCTTCTGGATACAGACATGATGCGATTAAAAAACCTCACTATCATCTTGGCCGTGTTGTCACTGGCCGCCTGCTCTGACAACAGTATGCAGGGGGAACTCTATCCGTGGCAGGTCACTGCGGTGGCACAGGGTAACAGCCGGGTGTTTGGCCTGGAACTGGGCCGGGCCACCTTTGCCGATGCACAACACATCCTGGGACGTCGTTATGACGCCGCGATTTTTGAAAATCAGGATGGCCGCCTGTCACTGGAGGTCTTCTATAAAGAGATCACCCTCGGCGGGCTGACCGCCAAGTTTGTCCTCTCCCTGGATGCCGACACTGCCGTGTTGCAAAGACTGAAGGGTAGGCCGCTGAAAAAAGAAACCCTGGAAAGCGGTGTCATTAAATATATTGCCGCCAAAAACGACACCCATGAATTTATGGACATGAACATCGTGGCCATAACCTATATGCCGATCACCAATCTCACCGATGAGATTGTCAGCAATCGTTTTGGCGAACCGGCAGAAAAGATCAGAACCCATGACAGCGCACAGCACTGGCTTTATCCCGACAAAGGCCTGGATGTACTGATCAATGCCGAGGGCGATGACGTCCTGCAGTTTGTGCCGCCACGGGAGTTTGCCCGCCTGCGACAGCCCTTGTCGCCGCGTGACTAAAGCGGCGTTCCGACCCGCAGGGGTATTCGGAGCGCTTAATTTAGCGGTCCTGCGCCTGCCGAGCGACATGTCGTTGCTTGAGTCGTTCCACATGCACAATCAGGGTGTCAACGGTTTCCTTTAGCAGGTCCAGTTCATCCACGCTCAGATCGTTCATTTGTTCGAGATTATATTCAATGGTGTCGATGATCTTATTGTGTGGCCGTTGCATGGGACGCATGAAATAGGCGGTGACCGTGGCGACAATGGCGCCAAAAAACAGCACCGATCCGATAACAATCCACAGTCCGCCGAGGATCTGCCCCAGCCCCGTGACCGGCGTGTCCGCAATGCCGGCGGTGGAGAAGGCCGCGACGCCCCAGTAGAGTGCCGCACCATACGAGGTAATGCTGGCGGCGGTGCTCTGATGCTCGGCATAGTAGAGGCCGGCGGCAAAGCCCAGCCAGAGCAGGACGAGCAGCAGGATCATCTTGCCAAAGGGCGTGTAGACGGCAATGTCATGAAAAAAGCGCTTCAGGCGGGTGTGGCGTGTGTGCAGGCTGCTGGGCATACGGTGACTCCAGTGCTCATCAGAGCGTGATGCGTGTAGGGTCGCGGGGTGCTAGGCGCTTTGCTCTTCCAGACGCGACAATGGCTCCGCGCAGACCACACGATTGCGTCCCTGGTGCTTGGCCTGATACAGGGCCTGGTCCGCGGCCTTGACCAGTTGGGCGCCGGCGTTTTCGGAGTTGAGCGGGACATGACCTTCGAGTGTGGCGCAGCCAATAGAGATGGTAATGTTGAGTTTGATATTGTCCGCCATGGCATAGGCCTCGGCGCAGATTTGTTGTCGAATCCGCTCGGCAATTTCCACGGCGGCCGCCTGTGTGGTGTTGACCAGCAGGGCGGAAAACTCCTCACCCCCCAGGCGCGCCATGACATCACTGACGCGCATGAACTTTTTAATCTGGCGGGAGACGTGTCGTAAAATGATATCGCCGACGTCATGGCCATGGTCATCATTGATGGCCTTGAAGTGATCCAGATCAAAATACAGGCACGACAGTGGCTGCTGTATGCGGGTGGCGCGATCGCATTCTTCTTTCAGACGTTGCTCAAAGTAACGGCGATTGTGCACGCCGGTGAGCGGGTCGAGTATGCCGATGAGTTTGAGGCGTTCGTGGTTGAGGGCATTTTCCAGACAAATGGCCAGCACCGCCGTCAGGCTGCTGAGAAAATCCGTGGCGGAACCGGCGACAAAGCGTGCGCTGTCATAACTGCCCAGGCTCAGGGCGCCGATCAAGGTGTGTTGCCGGATTAAGGGAAAAATGGCCATGCTGCTATAACGGCGCGGGTGTTGTGGAAAAAACAGCAGATTACAGGTACTGTCGCAGGCCCCCAGTCTGGGCGACAGATCGGCCGTAAAGGCCTGCTGTAAGGCCTGCGCATGTTCCACAAACAATAGGTGGGGGTGCTCGTGTCGGTTCCACTCCAGGGTCTTGAGAACGCGGCGTATTTCATAGTTATCATCGACGAGCAACAGGCTGACGGCGTCATGCTCAAACTCGCGCCGGTAGACGTAGAGAGTAATTTCCAGCACATCGGGCAGGGCAGTGGCCTGCATGAGACGCAGCTGCAAATCCTGAAAGCGTTGCAGCTTGGACTGGTTTTCATTGGCCTGGCTCACAAAGGCGCGCAGGCGCTTGCGCAGCTCGGCGTTCTCTTTGTTGCTATCCTTCATGAAGGCCTTCCAGTTCATGCAGCCGGTGTCGCTGCGCCAACACCTCATTGAGTTTGTCCGGGGTCACCGGTTTGCTGAGAAAGGCATCCATCCCGGCGCCCAGACAGGTGCGGCGGTCTTCGGCGGTGGCATTGGCGGTCAGGGCGACGATGGGCAGGTGCTGGTTCGCGGGCTCCAGGTTGCGCCACAGTCGGGTCGTCGTCAGGCCATCCTGTTTGGGCATGCGCATGTCCATGAGTACCAGGTCATAGTGCTGCTGTTGCATTTTTTCCAGGGCCTCGATGCCATTGGTGGCACGCTCGGCACTATGGCCCGCCTGGGCCAGGAAGGCGGTGATGACCTTGGCGTTGATATCGTTGTCTTCGGCGATCAGGATATGCAGAGCCCCGGCCTTCTCGGCCGCATCCGCTTGCGGTGTGATCGCCTGATCGGCCTCGGTGCAGGTGGGCAGGGTAAGCTCAAACCAGAACGTCGTCCCCTGATTGGGTGTGCTGCGTACGCCAATGTGGCCGCCCATGAGTTCGACCAGATTATGGGTAATGGTGGTGCCCAGTCCTGTGCCCATGTGGCGGTGTTGTTCGGCATTGCTCTGGTAAAACGGTTCAAAGATGCGCTCGGCCTGCGCCTCGGTCATGCCACAGCCGGTATCAATAATCTCAAAGCGGATGACCTGATGGATGTGATCGGCCTGAGATTTGACATAGACGCGACAGGTGACCGAGCCCTGGTCGGTAAACTTGACGGCATTGCTAATCAGGTTGAGCAGGATTTGGCGAATATGTTTTTCGTCACCAATGAGCGTATTGGGCAGGGACTGTGAGACCTTGCTGTGCAGGCGGATGCCCTTTTCGACGGCCCTGGGTTGGTAGAGATTGACGACACTGCTTATCAACTTTTTTAGATCAAAGGGGGCCATTACCAGCTGATATTTACCCGCTTCGATCTTTGACAGGTCGAGAATATCGTCAATCAGGGCATGCAGTGCAGTCGAGGCATCCTTGAGGCCGTTGATATAGTCACGCTGTGTATCGTCCAGCCGGGTTTTATCCAGTAGCGTGGTCAGGCCAATAATCCCGTTCATGGGTGTGCGGATCTCATGGCTCATGGCCGCGAGAAAGTCACTCTTGGCGGTATTGGCGCTGTCGGCCTTTTGCCTCGCCTTTTGCAGGTTACCGATCATGCTGTTGAGGTACGGCGGGATAATCAGCAGAAAAAACACATAGGTGCCGGCCTGCAGCGGGTACTGTGACCAGCTGTCAAAATGGTGAAGCACCAGTATATATCCCAGGAGGCTGGCGCCGGTGGCCGCCAGCAGCTGGTTTTTGCCATAGCGTACGCCATAGCTGATGTAGGCCCAGATATAGATCATATAGTAAGGGCTGAACGGGCCCTCGCCGGTCAGGATCATGGCGTAACTGATGGTGGCAAAGTCCATGGGGATGGTGAGGTAGGTGCGCAGGATAGAACGCGGCCACTTGAAAATACTGAACAGGACGACGAGTGAACCGGCGAGAAAGAAGGAGGAGAAAATCAGATAGTCGAGATACTTCGCTTCATAAATATTATTCGCCATGGCATAGCCAATATAAAGCGAGACCACGATCCAGATGACCAGACGCACCAGGGCCTGGCCAAATTCAGGATTGTGGAGCAGGCGCGTGGAGTTGGCTTCTGTCGTCATAAAAGGTGAAGTATTTTGCTGCCTTCTGGCTTATATAATTTTGTTATACTGAGCTTCTTTATTATATGCACATGGTGAGTCAATGTCTGCCCAGGAAACCTTTATCCCCGTTCAGGTGAGCAATACCGATAACAAGTGTGATTTGTGCACCCGCACCATTTGTTGCACCTATTTTACCCAGTCCTTGGAGACCCCGCGCACCAAGGATGACTTTGATCATATGTTATGGCAAATGACCCATCAGAACACGCAAATCTACAAGGATGAGGATGGCTGGTTTCTGCTGGTGAACAACCCCTGCCAGTTCCTGGGCCAGGACGGCCGCTGTACCAACTACGAAAACCGGCCACAACTGTGCCGCGACTACAAAAATGACTATTGTGAATACGACGCCCCGGCCGAGGATGGCTTTGACCTGTTCTTTAGGGACTATGAGGCGCTGCTGCAGTACTGCCGCAAGCGCTTCAAGAATTGGGATCAGCGCTTCACGGAGTAAGGTTCTAGCATCTAGGTCCTAGGTCCTAGGTCCTAGGACCTAGAGCCTGTGTTTCAAGGCATGATTTCCTTAAAATACGTTATCCCCTCGAACTCCTCGGGCTTCTTTTCGTTGGAACCTCATACAATACAATCTTTGGGGTTGTAGCAATAATCCATTGTGATGAAAATGATAATGTAATCGATGAATTTTTTCCGGATCCAAAAGCGAAAACGACCCATTCGCATGAA
>JAWOIE010000300.1:0-3410 GCA_046484825.1 Gammaproteobacteria bacterium
GCTTTGTGGAAGAATTCCAGGAGAAATGCGGCAAAAATACCCAGCATCAGACCCAGCACGATTGCCAGCGCCAGCACCATCCTGGCCCGGGGCTTGATCTTAACCGGCGGCGCGGCCTGGCCATCCACCCGGAAGGGCTGAAACTGCTCGGGGAGAAACTCGATGGACTGCAGGCGTTGCAGGGCGAGCTGCTTATAGCGAAAGCCATCTACATAGGCATCGATATTGGCATCATCGGCCTGACGCTGTTTCAATTGCGCCAGCTCAGCGCTCAGCACCTTGACCCCACGCATGTAGTCGCGGACTTTGAGATCGGAAGTGATGACTGTGAGACTCTGCGCGTTTTTGATGGTCATCAACTGGTTGTCGGCAATACCCAGTTGCCGGGCGATCGCCAGGTTATGCTCCAGGCGGGTTACCTCATCATGGATCTCTGCCCTGGCCGCCTGGCGACTGGTGTCGATGTCCCGTTGCAGCGCGTCCATGCGGCGCTGCAGTGCGGCCTGCTCATCACGCTGCAGGTCTGCGACATACGCGCCTGCAGCAAAGGCCAGGTACTGATCGAGAATGTCGGCACCGTTTTCCCGCTCCGCCAAATCATATTTGATGAGCACATGCTCGCCGGGAAAGTCTTTCGCCTGCGTGAAATTTAAGGGATTGTCTGCGCTTTCGCCTTCCCCCGTCGCCGGCTGAGAGAATAACGCCGGCTGCTTTTTAACAAAGGCATCCCAGGTCTGTCGGGATTTCAAGCGCGACTTGGCCGCCTCAAAAACCTCCTTCGGCTCAAAGCGCGTCGACACGCCAGCATCCCTACGCGAATTGATCGCTTCAAGAACGTCCTTCGGGTCAAGGCGTGACAACATGCCGACATCGACAGGCGACCTGCCCACATCCATGTTGGTTAACTGCATATCACTCCTGGCCGCGGGAAAAATCATCACGTGGGTCTGGTAGACCTTTGGCGCCCATAGCACATAGGCAACCGCCAACACCAGTACCAGCGCCAGGGTCAGCACAATGGCGTTTTTTCGGCGCTTCAGGACAAGGTACAGGTCCAGCAGGCTGATTTCATCGTCATCCGAATTTTGCTTGTTCTGTCGACGGTCGTAATACTCGGTAATCTCAGCCATGTGTTTGTCTTGCCTCTGAATTGATTATTCATTTTGTCGTTGATGGGGAAACAGTTGCTGCAATTTACTGCGCTCGGGATTTTGCACAATACCACGTTCGGTGACAATGGCATCGACCAGGGCGGCCGGGGTGACGTCGAACACCGGGTTCCAGGCCTCGGCACCGCTGGCGGCGACGACCACCTTGCCACAGGACAGGACCTCGCTGCCGGCCCGCGACTCGATGGGAATGTCGGCACCGCTGGCAATGTCCATATCGATAGTGGCGGTGGGCGCCGCGACCATAAAGCGCACCCCATGGTGCCGGGCCAGAACTGCAAGGCTGTAGGTGCCGATCTTGTTGGCCACGTCGCCATTGGCGGCGATGCGATCGGCGCCGACAATGACCCAGTCCACCTTGCCCTGTTGCATTAACGAGGCCGCCGCACCCTCGACCACCAGGGTCACGGGGATATGATCCTGCAACAACTCCCAGGCAGTCAGGCGTGCCCCCTGTAACCAGGGGCGGGTCTCGTCGGCATAGACACGGGTCAGTTTTTGTTGGGCAAAGGCGCTGCGGATCACGCCCAGCGCGGTGCCATAGCCTCCGGTCGCCAGCGCCCCGGCGTTGCAGTGGGTTAAGACCGCGCTGCCGCTTGACAGCAGTGAGGCGCCAAGCTCGCCCATTTTACGATTGGCGGCGATATCCTCGGCATGAATCGCCTGGGCCTCGGCCAGCAAGGCGTCACCCGGATTGCCCTGCTGGCGATCCACACACTTTTGCATGCGCGCCAGGGCCCAGAACAGATTGACGGCCGTCGGCCGGGAATCCGCCAGCACCTGCATATCCTCCTGCAGGCGTGCCTTCCACTCCTGTGCGGATTCGCGATAGCGTTGCTGCGCCGCCATGACCACGCCATAGGCTGCACTAATGCCGATGGCCGGTGCGCCACGCACGACCATGTCGGTAATCGCCGTGGCGGTCTCCCGCGCCGTGCGGCAATGAATATGTTTTATTTCGAAGGGCAGGATGCGCTGGTCGAGTAACACCAGGTGGTCCTCCTGCCATGCGATCGCCAGATTGTGTGTGTCGTCAGTCATGCGCCTACGATAAACAAACCGGCGGCACTTGAACAGTATTGACAATACGGGTGTATGCCCTGCTTGTGTTTGCCATTCAATCACCGGTACTCTTGCCCACCATGGAAATCGATACGCTTATCAAGGCCCGCTGGATTCTCCCCATCGAACCCCGGGGTTGCCTGTTGCCAGACCATGCGCTGGCCCTCCATGAAGGCCACATTGTCGGTCTCTGCCCGCAGCAGCAGGCCGGTGAGCAGTTTCAGGCCGTGCAGACCATCGACCTGCCCCAGCATATCCTTATGCCCGGACTGGTGAATGCGCACACCCATGCCGCCATGACCCTGATGCGCGGCATGGCCGACGACCTGGCCTTGATGGACTGGTTGCAACACCATATCTGGCCCGCCGAGCAACGCTGGGTAAGCCGTGACTTGTCTATGATGGCAGTCTGCTGGCCTGCGCCGAGATGCTGCGCAGTGGCATGACCTGCTTCAATGACATGTACTTTTTCCCCGAGGATACCGTGCGCGCCGCCGAGCTGGCCGGGATGCGCGCCAGCGTCGGCCTGATCCTGATCAACTTTGCCTCCGCCTGGGCTCAGGATGCCGATGAATATATTCACAAGGGCCTGGCCCTGCACGATCAGCTCAAGAACCACCCCTTGATCACCACTGCCTTCGCCCCGCACGCCCCCTACACGGTCAGCGATGCCCCGCTACAGCGTATCGCCACCCTCGCCGAGGAGCTGGATATTCCTATTCACATGCATATCCATGAGACCGCCTTTGAGGTGGAGGACGCGACACACCAACAGGGGCATAGCCCGCTGGCACGGCTGCAACAGCTGGGGCTGGTCTCGCCGCGACTGCTCGGCGTGCACATGACCCAGCTCAGCGCCGAGGAAATCAGTGCCTACGCCACGGCCGGCGCCCATGTGGTGCACTGCCCGGAGTCCAATCTCAAGCTGGCCAGTGGCTTTTGCCCGGTCGACGCCCTGCTCAGGGCCGGGGTCAATGTCGCCCTCGGCACCGATGGCGCCGCCAGTAATGATGACCTGGACATGCTGGGGGAGATGCGCACCGCGGCCCTCATCGGCAAGGCCGTCGCCAATGATGCCGACAGGGCCGTGGCATCATCGGCAAGGCCGTCGCCAATGATGCCACGGCCCTGTCGTCCGAGACCGTGCTGCGCATGGCCACCATCAACGGTGCCCGTGCC
>JAWOIE010000004.1:0-6036 GCA_046484825.1 Gammaproteobacteria bacterium
CACCACGCCCCCCAAGGCGCGGGAACTGCTGCGCTCCATCTATCTAAAACAACACGGGCTCTCCTATCATCACAGTATTGCCATGTTTGTCAGCGAACGCTTTCTCGATGTCCTCGTCATGGCCTGCCTGGCATCCCTGACCGTATTTCAGTTTGGTGATTATGGGACGTTTGTGTTGCTGGCAAGCCTGCTCATGGTGGCCCTCTTGTTCCTCATCAAGAGTACACACTTTAAGTCACTACTGGACTTTGCCCACGACCGTGTGAGATGGAAAAGACTGCAAGGCCTGCTCACGCACCTGCGCAGCCTGTTGCACAACGCACAACAATTATTGCGCTACCGTTTGCTGAGCCTGGGCCTGCTCATCGGCATCGTCGCCTGGGCCATTCAGGGCGTTGCCTTTTATTATCTTCTGCAACTGCTGGGCTGGGATACCAGCCTGCTGGCCGCCGTGGGGATCTATGCCATTAGCCTGCTGGCCGGCGCGGCGACCTTTATCCCTGGTGGCGTTGGCGGTACCGAGGTCGTCATGGCGGTGTTACTCGCGGCCAGTGGCGCCGACACCAGCATCGCCGTGGCCGCGCCACTCATCAGCCGCCTCACGACTCTGTGGTTTGCGGTGGCTATCGGCCTGCTGGCCAATACCCTGATTGGTCGGCAGGCCCTGCGCGAGCCTCAATAAGGTCGCTTACGAATGTGCAGGCGATACAACAACCTGGACAGCACTACCTCCACCAGCATAAAGACCACAACTATCGTCAAGCCGTCGGCTGGACTCAGGTTGCCGTGGCTCCACAAAAAAATAACAGGCAAAGCGGCCTCGGGAATTTGATCCAGGCCGATGGCGCGACTACTCGGGGCCAGACCTCGGCGCCGTTTGATGAAACTGGCAAGTAGATCGCCCAGCATCGACAGGCTAATGATGATGAAGGCGGTCGTCACCGGCCACCCCAGCCACAGCGCCACCGGCATAGCCAACAGCATGGCGCTGACCAACCCCCGCCAGGTCTTGCTTGCCCCCAGCCAGGGGCGACCGTCACCGGCCAGGACACCGCCATCGATGGGGGTGACAAACCAGTCGCCGAACAGGCGCGCCGCCAGGATGGGGGCACCGTTGGCCAGGCCCAACACGATCAGGCTGCTGATAATAATCTCGATATTCATCGGCCTAATCTTTTGCCCCTATATTGCCCATGTTATGCTGATCATAACCTACCCTTAATATTAAAGAATAAATAAGTTGCCTGGACCCATGACCGATAAAGACCTGCGCCTCCTCCCCGAACAACTCTATCGCCACTGTGACCTGACGCTGTTTGACTTCGAGACCACCGAATCACTACAGGACATCGAAGAAACCCTCGGTCAACACCGCGCCCTGCAGGCTATTCGCTTTGGCGTCGGCATTCAGCAGCCGGGCTATAACCTGTACGTCCTCGGCCACCGTGGCCGCGGGCGACACAGCACGGTCAAGTCCTATCTGCAGGACATCGCCGCGCAGCAGGACGCCCCTGCGGACTGGTGTTACATCAACAACTTCAAACAACCACACAAACCCTATTATCTACAGCTGCCCGCCGGGCGGGGCACCAGCCTGCAACACGATATGCTGCAACTCATTGAAGACCTGCATACCGTCATCCCCGCCGCCTTTGAGGCGGAGGAATACCATGCCCGCCTGCACGAGGTGGAAGAGACCTTAAAAGAACAGGCTGAAAAACAATTTAGTGAACTCGCCCATCAGGCCGAGGAGCACCACATTACCCTGCTGCGCACTCCGCATGGCTTTGCCTTTGCGCCGGTCAAGGATGACAAGGTCATTAGTCCCGAAGATTTTGACAAACTCTCGGAAAAGGAACGCGACCGCATTGATCAGATCATTGCAGTGCTCGAAGAGAAGCTGCAAAGCATTTTGCGCCAGCAGCCACAGTGGCAACGCCAGGGACGTGAGCAGGTCAAGGCCCTCAATCGTGAGGTCGCTATTTTTGCCATTGGCCACCTCATCGAAGACCTCAAGGCGCGCTATAGTGATCTGCCCAAGGTCGTAAATTATCTACAGGAAGTGGAAGAAGATATTATCGAGCACTTCAATGACTTTCGCCGCGAGGAGGGCTCAACCCCTGCGTTGTTTCTCGACATGGAGTCCGGCCCGACCTTTACGCGTTATCACGTCAATGTCATTGTCGATAACAGCAAGGTCACGGGGGCGCCGGTCATATATGAAGATAGCCCCCTCTATCCCAATCTGATCGGTTGCGTCGAACACATGACCCGCATGGGGACGCTGACGACTGACTTCACCCTGATCAAACCCGGCGCCCTGCATCGCGCCAATGGCGGCTACCTGATCCTGGATGTCGACAAGGTCCTGAGCCAGCCCTTCGCCTGGGAGGGCCTGAAACAGGTGCTGGCCTCAAACGAGATCAGTATTCAATCACTCGGCCAGCTCTACAGCCTCATCAGCACCCAGTCGCTGGAGCCGGAGGCCATCCCCCTGAATATCAAGATTGTGCTGGTGGGCGATCGCCGTCTGTATTACCTGTTGTATGAGTATGACCCCGAGTTTGCCGAACTGTTTAAGGTGGAGGCTGACTTTGAAGACGAGATCGATCGCCATGCCGAAAATGATATGCTTTACGCCCGCATGATCGCCACCCTGGCACGGCGTAACCAGCTCAAACCCCTCGATCGCGCCGCCGTCGGCCGCGTCATCGAACACGCCGCCCGTCTGGTCGAAGACACGGAAAAACTCAGCACCGGCGTCGCCAGCATTTCCGACCTCATCCGCGAGGCGGATTACTGGGCCGCCCAGAACCAGCAAGGCGTCATCCGCCGCGAGGATGTGCAGCACGCCCTCGACCAACAGACCTATCGCGCCGAGCGCTATCGCCAGCGCCTCTATGAAGAGATCAAACGCGGCGCTATTCTAATCGACACCGAGGGCGAACGTGTCGCCCAGGTCAACGGCCTGGCGGTGATCCAGATGGGGCGCTTTGCCTTTGCCCAGCCCTCGCGCATTACGGCCACGGCCCGTCTCGGTGATGGTGAAATGGTGGATATTGAACGTGAAGTCGAACTCGGCGGTTCACTGCACACCAAGGGCGTCTTCATCCTTTCCGCCTTTTTGGCGACCCGCTATGCCAAAGACCGGCCGCTGTCCCTCGCCTCCACCCTGGTGTTTGAACAAAGCTATGGCATGATCGATGGCGACAGCGCCTCCATGGCGGAACTCTGCGCCCTGCTCTCGGCACTGGCCGACATCCCGATCAAACAATCCCTCGCCATCACCGGCTCTGTCAATCAACATGGAGAGTCCCAGGTGATCGGTGGCGTGAATGAAAAGGTTGAGGGCTTTTTTGGCGTCTGCAAGACCCGCGGTCTGAACGGCAGCCAGGGCGTGCTCATCCCGGCCAACAACAGCCCGCACCTGATGTTACACCAGGAGGTCACCACGGCCTGTCGCGACGGGCAATTCCATCTTTACATCTATCACAACGTCGATGAGGCCATGCACCTGCTCACCGGTCTGCCCAGCGGCGAGCGTGACGCCGACGGTCAGTATCCGCAAGGCAGCATCAACCGTCGGGTCGAAGACCGTCTCATCGAACTGGAAAACCTCAAGGAAAAGTTCAAGGCACGGGAAAAAGAAGCAGACGACGAAGATGACGACAATGACACCGCCGATCATTAAACGCATTCTCCTGCCACTGAGTGCCCAGCGGCCGCCCGCCGGTCTGCTGGAGCAAGCCGCCACGATCGCCGCCCGGCTACAAAGCGAACTCTGCGGCCTGTTTATCGAGGACAGTGATTTATTGAATTTTGCCCAGCTCCCCGTTGGCCGCGAAATCGGTTTCAGCACCGGCAGGGTCCAGCACAGCAGTATGAGCAGCATGGAACGCAGCCTGCGTCAGGTCGCCAGTCGTTCCCAGCAGGAACTCAGTCGACTGGCAACACACTACAAAATCCAGAGCCAGTTCGTCACCCGGCGCGGTCATACCTGGCAGACCATGCAAATGGAAATACAACCCGGTGACCTGCTCATCCTCAGCGGTCAGGGACAACAGGCCCAGCAGCGCTTAAGCCAACAGGCCCATGCCTTCCTGCAAAGTGGCCATCACTACCTGGCCTGGTTGCCGCCAGCGTCACTGACCGCCGATGACATTACCGTGCTCGAGGACCAGAGCCCCGCCGCCGCAGAGGCCCGCCAACTGGCCCGCCAACTGACACAGGCCAATGGCCACGCCATCCGGCGGGAGCCGTATACCAACAACGAAAACCTGCGCGCCAAACTCCAGGCCTGCAAAAAGGGCCTCTGGATCCTGCCCTATCGTCCGGACTGGGATGTGACTGTGCTCGAACAACTGCTCAGCAAAAGTACTTGCCCAGTGCTCATTATCAATCATCTGCCAACGGCGTAAGCGATCGGCCCGACACTGAGGAGCGACGTCCCCATCGCCCCCATGATCGGGGAGCACAAATCTGTGCGCGGGCCGTTGTACACCGGCGGCAGACTGTGTTATCCCTGTTGCTACCGCATCCACGCAAGGTTCAGACCATGTCTCTGCACGACATCGACGCCAGTCCCGCCCCCGGAAACTTTGCCCTGTTCAATCTCGGCTTTCGCCCCTTTTTTCTCGCCGCCGGGGCGTTTGCAGTGCTGGCCATGTTACTGTGGATGGCGGCGACGATGTTTGGCTGGCCGCTACAGGCCTTTGGCGCCGCCCCGACCTGGCACGCGCATGAAATGATCTTTGGCTATACCCTTGCCGTCATTGCAGGATTTTTGCTGACGGCAGTCAAGAACTGGACCGGTATCCAGACGCCACATGGCCTGCCACTGGCGATGATGTTTTTGCTCTGGCTGGCGGCACGCCTGTTGCCGTTTATCGAAGCCATCAGCCTGCTCAGCGTGGCCATCGTCGATGGCCTGTTTCTCCTGCTGCTCATGACCAGCGTCGCCCAACCGATCCTCAAGACCCGCCAGTGGCAACACCTCGGCATTCTCGCCATCCTGAGCCTGCTGTTGCTCAGTAACCTGATCTTTTATGCCGGCCTGCTGGGCCATATTGAGAATGGCGTCTTTATCGGCCTGTACTCCGGTCTCTATCTAATCATGGGGCTGATATTTCTCATGGGGCGCCGGGTGATTCCCTTTTTTATCGAGAAGGGTGTCGATGACACGGTATCACTGACCAATTATAAATGGCTCGATATCAGCAGCCCGGTGATTTTTGTTGGCTTCTGGTTCGCCGACCTGTTTGTCGCTGAACCGCTGCTGGTCACGCTGCTGGCGGCACTGCTGTTTCTGCTCCACGCCATTCGTCTGTACGCCTGGCACACCCCCGGCATCTGGCGCAAACCCCTGCTATGGGTGCTGTATCTTGCCTACGCTGCGCTGACCCTGGGTTTTCTGCTCAAGGCGCTGGTGCCGCTCACGGGTCTGTCAGCGTTTATCCCCCTGCATGCCTTTGCCGTGGGTGGCATCGGCGTCATGACCCTGGGCATGATGTCGCGCGTGGCCCTGGGGCACACCGGCCGCAACGTGTTTGCGCCACCACCCCTACTGGGCGTGAGCTTTGTCCTACTCTTTGCCGCCGGTGTAGCGCGGGTCTTGCTGCCGCTCCTGGCGCCTGGCCAATACCTGCTCTGGGTGGGGCTCTCCCAGACCCTGTGGGTGCTGGCCTTTGCTCTGTTCATGGTGGTTTTTCTGCCCATACTCTGGCAGCCTCGGGTCGATGGCCGCTTTGGCTGAAGCCCGGTTTTTTTGATTACCCCGACAGCGCATACCCATGACCTCGAAAATAATGCTACTGCGGCATGGCAAACCCGAGTTTGACCTGTTCAGCGCAGGCCGGGACCCGTATGCCGCCGCCCAATTGTCACAGGTCATCCGGCGTTATACGCAAAGCCCCATTGCCCCCGCGCCGCCGCCCCCGGTGCACGCACTGCAACATGCCCGGGACTGCCGGGCGATTGTCTGTAGTGACCTGAGACGTTCCCTGGAATCCGCCACGCGGCTGGGCCATGAACACAAAC
>JAWOIE010000038.1:0-4154 GCA_046484825.1 Gammaproteobacteria bacterium
TGGTGGTGGGTCTGTTGCTCAGCTTCGACTCCTGTCGCTGGTGTAAAAACACCTCCGCCGAGACCGGCGCCATTATTCTCGCCATGGCCTTTCACAGCGTGACCTACATGAGGCTGCCGGTGCTGGAGGCCACCTTCGGTCCCTGGGCCAGAAGTGTCGCCATTCAATACGACCTGTTCGCCTGCACCCCGTTGTTGTTTACCGTGGGGGTGTTGCTGGCCATGCGCTTTGGTTCCGGCAGTGAGACAAAGGAAAAACTCTTCCACGGCCTGTTGCGGATCCCGCCGCTGTGGGCCGCGCTGTTCGGCATCCTCTTGAATGTGCTGAATGTGCCGCAGATCGACAGCATTACCGGCCTGCTCACCCTGTTGGAACGCGGCGTGGTGCCGCTGATGTTGTTCTCCCTCGGCCTGAGTCTGGAGTGGAGCCCCGACCGCTGGCGCCTGTTACCCAGCCTGGTCCCGGTGGTGGCCTTCCGCCTGTTGCTCATTCCCGCCCTGGTGCTGGTGCTGTTAAATACCCTGAGTGTCACGGGCGATATGCGCACCGCCATTGTCATGGAGGCCGCCATGCCCAGTATGGTTATCGGCATCGTGGTGTGTGACCGCTTTAATCTCGACACCAGCCTGTATGCGGCGGCCGTTACCGTGACCACGGTACTGAGTCTAATCACCCTGCCGTTGTGGCATGCGTGGGTGTCCTGACCCGAAGGGGTTCTATGTGTGGGTGTTTCGCCACCATAACAATCTAAGGAACCTCTGAATAAGTTCCTGAAACGGCGCTGGCGGCGTTAAAATGAAACTCAAAATGCTCATTTATCACTTATAAACTGCGCTTTTTCGTTTCATTTTGCCTTGCCCAAGGCGCTTCGCGGGGCAGGCTCTCATCCGTTTGATTAACTTATTCAGAGGTTCCTTAACAACAATGCCGCATTCCCCTGGAGCAGGGAAGAAGGTGAGACTGGTAGAGTCGAGAAGCTGGCCTGGGCCATCCAGTTAATAAGTTTCAGATTCACTCCTCATAGAACCTCCTCGAGGTTCATTATGAGTACACATACCCTGCGGGTCATGGCATCCGCGGGAATGACAAAATAGTTAAAGAGGTTTTGCAATGGAAGATCGAATTGAACATCTGGAGATCAAACTCTCGTTTCAGGACGACACGGTCCAGGCGCTCAGCGACATTGTCGCGCGCCAGGATCGCGACATCGAACTGCTAAAGCGGGAACTTAAAATGCTCAAGGAAAAGTTTCAGGAGATCCGCGTCTCGGCGGTCAAGCCCGAGGAGCAGGAGACCCCGCCGCCGCATTATTGAGGCTAGGGTTGACGCATGTCCAGCAACTGTTTGATCAGCCCGGCATCATCCCACTCGCGGCTGCCGACGGCGCGATGGGTCACCTGGCCCTGCGGACTGACGATGTAGCTGGTGGGCAGGCCGGTGACGGGGTAGGCCTTGACGACTTCGCCGTCCTGGTCCATGGGCAGGGGAAAGCTCATGGGATACTGCCCCATGAATTCGAATATCGTATCCTGATCTTCCCCCACATTGACGGCCAGGATGACCACACCCTTGTCCCTGACCTGTTGCCAGAGCCGCTCCAGCGAGGGCATTTCAAAGCGGCAGGGCGGGCACCAGGTCGCCCAGAAATTGATCAGCACGACCTGGCCGCGATAATCCGACAGGCGATAGCGGCGACCGTCCTCGCCGCGCAAATCGAAATCCGTCGCGGCAAAAGGCTTTGCCAGTAACGGCAGGGTCTGCGGGCCGGCGCCGGCCACCGGTCCGCTCAGGGCCAGACAGCACAGGAGATACAGAAAAAATCGACGGGGTGATGTGTGCATTACTCAGGACCTTGTGGTGTCAGGACGACATCCGGCGCGCACTGTATGCCGGTGATGGTGGCCGAGGTTGTTTTACCGAACTGTTGCCAGACGACGTCGAGGTCAAAGACTCGTCCGGGTTTGAGATTGAACACGGACATGCCCCAGTTGTAATCCCCCGGTTGGTAGACCTGTTGCGTCGGGTAGAGCGCCCACTCAAAGGCGAGTTGCGCCGCCAGGGGCACCTCGCGCTCCTGCCACTCCTGCTTCCAGTGTTCACGCATTTTCATTTTTCGCGACGTGCCGTTGTCGTGCACCGTCCAGTCGTGCAGGTTGTATTCCAGCGCCGCAGGTGTGGTGAGGTTCGAGGTGTTTTTAAAGACGGTCTGGAAGACGCAGCTCTGGGCAATCAATTCGGCGTGGGCATTGCTAAAGCCGCGGGCCTGAAAAAAGGCGCGGGTCTGGTCGGGCAGGCGTTGTACCAGGCGCACACTCATGTCCGGGCTGTGCACCTCCCAATAGGGCAGTTGCGCCTCGGGGTCGATCCCGGTGCGGATCTCCACCGCCACCGCAGGGGGCAGCAGGCAAAGGCTGGCGCATAAGCAGAGGGCCTGGTGTAGGGGGCGCATCATTTTTTTATCTTATATCCAAATCGGCACGAGTCCAAGGGCGCCGGGCGCCGGGCGCTGGGTACTGGGCAAGGGTGCATTATTCGCCCACCGGGCAGAGTTCGGCAAAGTGCCCCTGGGTGAGCGCCTTCAGGTCCTGCGGACTGAGTTCGATCTCCAGTCCCCGTCGCCCGGCGCTGACAAAGATCGTGCCCTGCGCTGTCGCCGCAGTATCGATATAGGTAGGCAGGCGCTTTTTCTGTCCCAACGGGCTGACCCCGCCAAGCACATAGCCGGTGGCGCGCTCCACGTCGGCCTTATCCGCCATACCCGCCTTTTTCGCCCCGGCGGCCCTGGCCATGAGCTTCATGTTGAGCTGGGTGGCGACGGGCACCACCGCCACTGCCAGGGAGGCGTCATCCAGACGCACCACCAGGGTCTTGAACACGCGTTGCGGCGGGACCCCGAGCTTTGTCGCGGCCTCCAGTCCATAGGACGCGCTCGCCGGGTCATGTTGATATTCATGGACCTGATGGGCAATGCCGGACTTGTTGGCGAGATTGATGGCAGGGGTCATGTGGGGCGGCCTATGGGTTTCGGCTGTGGTTGAGGGGTCGGTAGCGTTATTGTCCCAAGACGCGCCGCCGTCTTCAAGGCGTGGATGCCGACCGTAATGGCGTGCGGGTGGCACAATCTAAGAATAGATCGATAGCAGCAGCTCAAGTAAGCTACACCGTCACGGCCGCAGCCGGTCACCCGCTTCACGGCGAACACTAAGGAGGCAGGCTAAGGTCCGGCAGGTTTTTTAATAGTCCAAAGCGCGCCGCGTGGCGGCGCCGATAAGATGATTGATTATGGATATTGTTACCCAGGCCCTGTTGGGCGCGACACTGGCACAGTCGGCGGCGCGCAAGGCCGAGATAAAATACGCGGCGATGATTGGCGCGGCCTCCGGGGTGCTGGCGGACGCGGATATCCTCATCCAGTCACCGACGGACAGTCTGCTCACCATCGAGTTTCACCGCCACTTTAGTCATGCCCTGATCTTCATCCCCATTGGCGGGCTGCTGGCGGCGTTGCTGCTCTGGCCGTTGTTGCGCCAACGCCTGGGCTTTGCCCGCATCTATCTGTATGCCGTGCTCGGCTATAGCCTGAGCGGTCTGCTGGATGCCTGCACCAGTTACGGGACGCATCTGTTGTGGCCGTTCAGCGATGAACGTATCGCCTGGCATATTATTTCCATTATCGACCCGGTATTCACCCTGGTACTGTTGCTGGCCGTGATCTTTACCTTGCACCGCCGCGCGCCCCGGGTGGCCCGTAGTGGCCTGGCGGTGGCAGGGCTGTATCTCCTCCTGGGGGTGGTGCAGTTGCAGCGGGCCGAGTCCGTGGCACAGGAACTGGCGGCCGCGCGGGGCCATGAGCTAGAGCAGCTGGTGGTCAAACCGACCCTTGGCAATCTGCTGCTGTGGCGTTCCATTTACCAGGCGCAGGGCATCTACTACATCGACGCGGTGCGCGTGGGCCTCGGCAATCGCCGCAGTTATGCGGGTGAGTCCATTCCCCGCTTTGACATGGCCCAGTTGGCGGTCGTACCCGCGCCGGACTCGGTACTGGCCCAGGACCTGCAGCGCTTCGCGGCATTCTCCGATGGTTACATCGCCCTGCACCCGCAGCGACAAGATGTGCTTGGCGATGTGCGTTGTTGCCACCATGTTGCCCTATA
>JAWOIE010000008.1:0-3621 GCA_046484825.1 Gammaproteobacteria bacterium
AAGTCTTAAGACCTGTTTGAGTCGCTCGGAAATCGTTTGAAACATCTTATCGCCGGTGCTGTAACCAAAGGATTCATTAATGGTTTTGAAGCGGTCCAGGTCGATGCTCAATAACGCCAGCGGGGAATGAAAACTCCTGGCACGTTGCAGGCTTTCATTGAGGTGGCTGCGCAGGAACGCTCGATTGGGCAAGTGGGTGAGTGGATCATAATTGGTGAGAAATCTGAGCTGACCTTCCTGCTTGCGCGTCTGGGTCAGGTCACTCCAACTACCGACGATTTCGCCATCCTCACCGGCCGCGGCGGGCAGATATTGCATTTCGTCGCGAATGTAGCGTACCTGACCGTGGGCATCAAAGATTCGATACTCCTGGGTGATGTGTTGTTGTTCTTTCACCATGGCGATGCCAGCCCTGGCGTCTTCGCGGTCGTCAGGGTGCACCGTCTTTAGCCACCAGTCGACATCGAAAATCTGCTCAGCTTTGTAACCGAACAGGCGGTTAATATTTTCGCTAATCCAGCACGCTTCAAAGCCGTTGTCGTTGACACTCAGCTGATAGAGAATGACGGGGCTGGCCTGCAGTAAATGATCCAGACGGGTGTTAATACGGGTGAGTTGTTCCGTGCGCCGGGCGACCTGCCAGCGCAACAGGCCACTGATCGATAGCGATATTATCAGTGCCGCGGCGCTCAGCCCGAGGACCCACCACAACAGGGTTGGGATGGCTGGCTTTTGTGGCGGCACCATGGCCTGTTTCAGTACCTGATAGTAGACAGATTCCGCGTCCTGGCGCCAGCGCGCCAGGTTGATGTCGATGCGCAGTAGTACGTCGGCGTGGCGGCCCTTGCCCGTGGCGTAATACAGACTGGCCGGGTTGAAGACAATCGGGGTCTCACGCAGCTCGTAGTGTATGTTATGCCTGTTGGCAAAGTGGCTGTTGGCGACCACGGCTTCGGCCTTCCCCTCTAGTACGGCCTCGAAACCGCGGGCCAGACTCTCGGTCAGCACGGGGGTGTAACTCAGGTCATAGCCGCGCATCATGTTGTCCAGGGCCTTCTCCTGTACCGAACCCTGTAACACGGCAATGCGCAGGTCGCCGAGATCTTCGAGACCGAGTAGCACCAGATCAGGACGACCCCAGATACCGGACCAGCTATGGGTTACCGGGATGGTGTGAAAATCAAAGCGTCGATCGCGCTCCTGGGTGAGGGCGACGTCCGGCATCAGGTCAATCTTTCCGGTCTCCAGTCGTTCCAGACAGTCATGCCAGTGGCAGTCGACAAACTGTAATTGCCAGCCTTCCACGCGCGCCATGGCCTGCAGCAGATCGATAAACATGCCGGCAGGGCGCTGTTGCTCGTCACGATAGACCTTGGGCGAGTTGTCATACACGCCGATGCGCAGGGGCATGACCTCAGTGTGTCGGGGTAAACTATAGAACGCGGTGAGGGCGGCAAGCAGGCCAATCACGGTAAGCACGATGTACCAGCGTTGGTGGTTGATATTCATATCCGATAAATACCGATCATCATGTTGTCTTCTGGTTATGCTGTGTGTCCGGGTTCGACCCGGTTACGGCCATTGGTCTTTGCCTGATATAAAAATTCGTCGGCACGATGCAGCCAGTCTTTGAGCGTATCTGCCTCGCCACGAAACTGGTCCACACCAATGCTGATGGTAATTCTGATGTTGCCCTCGGCCGTGTGCATCTCATGCTGCGCCACGTGGCGGCAAAGCCGTTCAGCCACCGAATGCGCTTCATCGAATGCGGTACCCGGCAAGAGCACGGCGAATTCCTCACCGCCGAGGCGGCCCAACAGATCGCCGGGACGAAGTACTTCAGAGGTGAGGCGTACCAACTGTTTGAGTACCTCATCACCTGCCTGGTGCCCGTATTTGTCATTGACGACTTTGAAGTGATCCAGATCGATCATGAGCAGACACAGGTCCGTGTGGTGGCGCAGGGCACGTGCGGCCTCCTGTTCGGTGCGTGACATAAATTCACGACGGTTGGCGGCGCCGGTCAGGGGATCAGTGGCGGCCAGGCGCTCCAGCTCGGTATTGGCGTTTTGCAGTTCCGCCAGGGTGGCCTCGGCCCGCTGTTTCTCCGCCAGGATTTGCCCCATGAGTTGTGCCTGACTATAAATGCGCGTAAAGGTCCCGCTGCTGCGATAGGCCTGCAGGATGCCGTAACTCAACAACAAAAACCCCGCCGCAAAAATCAGATGGGCCAGCCACCACTGATGATTCCAGGGCTGACCCAGGGTAAACGACCAGGACGATTGCGCGAACCAGAGCATGGCAATGGCATAAATGATCATGAGGGGACCCTGAATGCGGCGCACCACCATCCAGATCACGCTGACAAGGTACAGGCTAATGGCGATATATTCCATGGACAGCCGCAGCCACAGGGCATCACGCCAGGGTGAAGTGGCCAGTAGTGCGACCAGGACATCGATGAGCAGAAATAGCGCAATGGCCAGGAGCCAGCCGGTTTTCTGAGAAGGGGGCGATTCCGCCTCGTGGTCATGGTGCAGCACCGCCATGAGAAAACAGAAGGCCAAGATGATACGTGCGGCGGGGCCGTACAACAGGAACAGCCAGGGATTAGTATTGGCCAGCGGGGTTAGAAATCCGTGTGGTGCGTAGATGATTGTGAAGCCGAGCAGCCCGAGCGCCAGCCAGCGCAAAAAGACCTCGCCGGAGGCCAGGTAACAGTACGCGGTGATTAAACTGACAAAGCCGCTGAGTACTATGGCGATGCCAATGGCGGTAATATGAAAGCCGTGATGTTCAAAGATCAGTGTCGGGTCCTGATAGTGTTGCAGGTAGACAATGGTCAGTAAGGGAGTGGCCGCAAAGATCGCCAACAACAGGCGCACATAATTATTAACCAGTACATTTAACAAGGCTTTGTTTACGTCTGTTTTGCCTGGCTCGGTCATGCGCATCCCGCTGGGGCGCTTAACCCAGCATTCTGGTTAGATATTATTAGATACTAGCACTCGCCATCAGCACAAGGAAGTAATGCCGGCTTATACACTAGTAGCTTGTTTGCAAACGATATTTAATGAGAACCCCCTCTGTTGGCAGGGATGTAGGGGACAGGGTCTGAGCTCATGAGGTATCACGAGGCAGACCACTAACTGGCGCCAGTGATTGATTTCTAAGATATTTGGGCTTGCGCCTGGGTGCGCGTATCAGTTGCAGGAACGTGAGCACGACAAGGCGAATGCGGCGTCATTTCTGAGTGTCATGTTGTGGAGTGCAACGGGTGATTGCCCGGCAGCTTATTCATGGCGCAAGGCATCGATGGGGTTGAGTTTGGCGGCTTTGCGCGCCGGGATATAACCGAATAGTACGCCGACCGCGGCAGAGAAGAAAAAGGCGATCACCATAATGCCACTGCTCAGTACTATGGGCACGCCCATGAGCCCGGCGAGTCCATAGGTGGCGAGTACCGCCAGCAGAATGCCGACCAGACCCCCCAGCGAAGACAGCACGACCGCCTCCACCAGAAACTGGAGCAGGACGTCCTGTTCCTGCGCGCCGATGGCGAGGCGTATGCCGATCACGCGCGTGCGTTCGGTCACCGACACCAGCATGATATTCATAATG
>JAWOIE010000118.1:0-4133 GCA_046484825.1 Gammaproteobacteria bacterium
CAATTCCAATACCAAGAGCATGGAGCAAACCGCCTCTGCCGTCAATCCACTCCTTAATACCACACTATCCACCGAGGCCGGCTCATGGCCCACGCTGGCAAGCACCTTGTGGTATTCCTCATCCAGCGCGAAGTCAGATCCGGGCTCGGCCGCGGCGGCGGCGTTACCCACGGCAACCGGCATGAAGCCGCCCAGTTCCTCAAAAATATCCTGCGCCGTCTCCACCAGCTTGGCGCCCTGGCGAATCAGGCTGTGACAGCCGCGCGATTGGGGATTGTGGATCGAACCCGGCACGGCGAAGACCTCGCGACCCTGCTCCAGGGCCTGACGGGCGGTAATCAGCGAGCCGCTCTGCACCGCGGCCTCCACCACCAGGGTGCCCATGCACAGGCCGCTAATAATGCGATTGCGGCGGGGGAAATTGGGTGTCAGTGGCGGTGTCCCCGCCGGAAACTCCGACACCAGCGCACCTTGCTCGGCGATGCGATGCGCCAGTTCACGGTGCTGCGCCGGATAGACCCGATCCAGGCCGGTGCCGGTCACCGCGATGGTGACGCCGCCGGCGTCCAGGGCGCCCGCATGGCTGGCGGCGTCAATGCCCTGCGCCAGACCACTGGTAATGCCCAGTCCCCAGCCCGCCAGGTGGCCGGCAAAATCCCGGGCGGTCTCGGCCCCCGTGGGGGAGGGGTTGCGACTCCCCACCATAGCCAGCTGCGGCAGATTGAGTACCGCGGGGTCGCCGTAGACAAACAGCAACGCAGGCGGGTCGGGGATCTCCTTGAGCAAGGCGGGGTAGGTCGGGTCATTCAGACCAATAATGTGGGCGGCGGGTTGCTGGAGCCACTCCAGATCCGGGGCAATGCTGTCCCAGTCGGGCCGGCGGAGAAAATCAATGGCTTCGGTGCGCAGGCCCGCGGCCTGTAGCTCACCGCGCGCGGCGGCGAATACCCCGTGGGCAGAACCAAAGGCCGCCAGCAGGCGCGCGTGGGTCACGGCGCCCACACCGGGGGTGCGCAACAGGGCCAGGCTATAGTTGAGGTCGTCTTCGCTTGAGGTCATCGGGCACACGCCAAATCCGTTTGTCGTGCCCGCATCATACCACCGGCCCCAGGGCCGGTGGCAAACATCAGGAGCGTAATGCGGGGATCGGCAACTGCCGAAGGGTGTCGAAATGTTTAAGGGTTGGTGACGCGATCGAGCAGGCTCATGGTGTTGATCGCCTCCATGACCAGGGCATAACTGACCGTGTCAAAGCTCTGGAAGACCATTAACAGACCGGCGCGCTCATCGGGCAGGTCAATATTTTCAAACACCGTGGTATCGCGTATCCGTGCACCCTTCTGGTATACCGCCAGCACATGACCGGGCTTGAGACCGGCCGCCGTGCCGCGATTGAGCACCACCACATTGTACTGGCCGATCATGGAAACACCCTTGAATACCGAGATGATCTGACCATCGATGGGGCGATCCGGAGCCCGGGGGAAAAAGGTGAAATCGAGATTGCGTTCGGCAAAGGGCAGCAACAGGTCGCCGTTGAGGACCTCCTTGCGTGCCTCTTTGACGCGCAGGGTGACCGGGTCGCCGCCGCGCAGGACGTGGGCATCGGCGATATCTTTCACCTCATAGCCGAGGATTTTATCGGTGACCGGGTCGCGGTAGACATCACCGGGACGCACGATGTGATAGGCACCGATGTTCGGGTCCTGGATATTGCGACCGTAGATCTTGTACCCCGGGCCGCTGATGAGGTGTTCCTCATAGCTGGAGACCACATAAGCGGCGCTTTTAATGTCCTCCTCGGTCACGATGCGTGCGGAATCGAGGAAGGGGGAAATGGCCTCGCGGGGAATGGTCGGGATGGCGCGTTCCAGCGACTCGACGCGCATCTCCGGGGAGAGCTTGACCGTCTTCATGCCCGGCTTGGCCAGCGGCATGCCACCGGCACCTTCCAGGGTGATATAGGGCTTACCATCGACGTAATGCAGGGCGATGACATCACCGGGATAGATCAGGTGCGGGTTGCGAATCTCGGGATTGATATGCCAGACCTCAGGCCACATCCAGGGGTCATTGAGAAAACGGCTGGAAATATCCCACAGGGTATCGCCCTTTTTCACCACGTAACGCGATGGATAATCGGGCCTGACGGCGACCGGCTTGCTCTCGACCGCCGGGGGCGGCGTGGCCGTGACTACCGGCGTCGGCGCGGGGGCGGCGGCCACCGGCGCGGGTTCGGGTGTCGGCGCAGAGCCCGCGCAGCCCTGGAGCGCGATGGCAGACACCAGTGTTAGAAAGCATAACTTGTTGAATTTTAAAATATTATGTTTTCGCATGTGCATCCCTTGTGGAGGCCGGTTATATTTATTACTGTACCTGCTTTAAGACCATCGCTGTTGTGGTCCATTAGGCATTATGTTCGTAGTATCATAATGTTAGCAGCTTTTTTTATACTTGTACTATAAAAGACGAACGAAATTATATGTCACTGTTGAACATATTACATTTTCCAGACGAGCGTCTGCGAACTATCGCAAAACCTGTAGAGATTGTTGACGCGCGTATTCGCGGCATTATCGACGACATGTTCGAGACCATGTACGCCGCGCCCGGTATCGGCCTGGCGGCCACCCAGGTGAATATCCATGAGCGCCTGCTGGTCCTGGATGTCAGCGAGGAAAAGAATCAACCCCTGGTGCTCATTAACCCGGAGATCACCGACCGCAGCGGCGAGCAGGAAATGGACGAGGGCTGCCTGTCCGTACCCGGCTATTATGAGACCGTGCGGCGTGCCGACCGCATTCACGTCCGCGCCCTCGACCGTAATGGCCAGCCTTTTGAGCTGGATGCCGAGGGTCTGCTGGCGGTGTGTATTCAACATGAGATGGACCACCTCGACGGCAAGCTGTTTGTCGATTACCTCTCGCAACTCAAACGCCAGCGCATCAAGAAAAAAATGGAAAAGCTGGCGATTTAACCCACAGGGCCTGGTTTCGAGTATCGAGGGGCCGGCACTAATGACAACACACCGACTTATTTAATCTATGTCCTCGAAACTCGACCCTCGAAACTCGTCCCTGCGAATCATATTCGCCGGCACCCCGGACTTTGCCGCCACCGCCCTGCAGGCCCTGATCGATTCCGAACACGAAATCGTCGCGGTCTATACCCAGCCGGATCGCCCCGCCGGCCGCGGCCGCAAACTCAAGCCCGGGCCGGTCAAGCAACTGGCCCTGGTGCACGCCCTGCCCGTGTATCAACCGCTGTCATTAAAGGCCGATACCGAACAGGAGCAACTGCGTGAGCTCAAGGCCGATGTCATTGTGGTGGCGGCCTATGGTCTGCTCCTGCCGCAGGCGGTGCTGACAATCCCCCGCTACGGCTGTCTCAATATTCATGCCTCGCTGTTGCCACGCTGGCGCGGCGCCGCACCCATTCAACGCGCCATTCTCGCCGGCGATGCGCAAACCGGGATTACCATTATGCAAATGGATGCGGGTCTCGACACCGGCGACATGTTGTGGCGCAGCCCCATGACCATCTCCTCTGCGGACACCGGCGGCAGCCTGCACGACAGACTCGCGGCGCAGGGGGCGAAGGACCTGCTCGCGGTGCTGGCGCAATTGCCACAGCAGCAGCTCCAGGCCGAGCCACAGGACTCCTCCCAGGCCACGTACGCACACAAGCTGGACAAGGCCGAGGCCCGTGGCAAGCCGCAATATTATTTGCTATGTAATGGTATTGATTCCAATTATTTCAATCGTTTCACGGAGTTTAGTCTCACATATATGGCTGTTCCTATTATTTTATTTTTCTGTATCTATTTCATCAATACTTATTGTCAGCTAATGCAAGTTGTAAATTTCAACGGAGTTAAATGCACCGCTATATACAACCAGTTCTCCAAAGATATATTCTCTTCCAACCATTGAATTGATTAATGCCAGACTGAAAGATTAATCAGGACAATCAGCATAAGAGAGGTAGCCCCTATTGCATCTGATTTCTAAAGCTAAATATATAATGAAACAATGAAATACCAGTTAAGAACGGTTAAAAACTGGATTTTCTCATTTAATGGTGGCATCTTACTGACTTATACTCAGGGGAACTGAATTTATTTTACTCATAAA
>JAWOIE010000163.1:0-2906 GCA_046484825.1 Gammaproteobacteria bacterium
CCAAGACCGAATTCCTGGCGGCCGTGAGTCATGAATTGAGAACTCCGCTGAATGCCGTTATGGGCTTTACCCAGTTACTGCAGGATACCCCGCTGACGGCAGAGCAAAAGGAATACCTGAGCATGACCTATCATTCCGGGGAACAATTGCTCAAGCTCATCAATGACCTGCTGGACCTGTCGCGCATCGAGTCGGGACGCTTTGATCTGCTGGTGCAGAGTTTTAACCTGCGGGAGGAATTGAATAGTATGCTCGGCGTACTCTCGATCAAACTGGCCGAGAGCGGTAATGTGCTGCGGGTAAACTTCGCCGAGGACCTGCCCGAGGTGATTGAGGCAGACCCCATGCGCCTGCGCCAGGTGCTGATCAATTTGCTATCAAACGCCATCAAGTTTACCGAAAAAGGTAGTATTGAGTTTAATGTCAGTTGCAGCGCCGAATGGCTGACTCTGGAGATTAAGGATAGCGGTAAGGGTATCCCGGAAGACAAGCTGGAATTTGTCTTTGGCAAGTTTAACCAGGTGGACTCATCGGCCTCACGCGCCCACGGCGGCGCCGGTCTGGGTCTGGCCATCAGCCGGCGCCTGGTGGAGTCCATGGGTGGCAAGATCAGTGTGCGCAGTAAATTGCATAAGGGTACGACCTTTGCGGTTGAGCTGCCCCTGCACATATCGGTGATAACAGAACAGGACAGTGAGACAGTGATGCAGGTGAATAAGGATCCAGATACAGACCAACCGCAGGTGCAGGCCATGAACATTTTACTGGTGGAAGATGACGAGACCAATCAAATGATCGCCGTCGCCCTGCTGCAGCAACAGGGTCACCAGATCACCATTGCCGAACATGGCCGCGAGGCCATCGAGCTGTGCCAGCAGGAACATGCCTTCGATGTGATCCTGATGGATATTCAAATGCCCGTCATGGACGGCATCACCGCGACACGCTTATTGCGTGAGCAGGGGCTTGGCGTGCCCATTATCGCCATGACCGCCAACGCCATGGCTGGTGATCGCGAGGAGTATCTAAAGGCCGGTATGGACGATTACATCAGCAAGCCGATCTTCAAAGCGGCGCTGTTACAGGTGTTGCATAGATTCGCCGCTGCGAGTTAGGCCCACTGTAGTCAGCGACGCTTGCCGGCATGGACTGCCTGGCCGCTGCCCACCGAGGGTTATGCAGACAGCCCCAGGTTGTTCCATAAGGCCAGGGTAGGACCGGTCTGGTTCATGGTGTAAAAGTGCAGGCCGGGGGCACCCGCCTCGAGGAGTTGGTGGCAGAGTTCGGTGACCACATCCTCACCAAAGGCCTGGATGGCCTCTTTGTCATCGCCGAAACCTTCCAGACGTTTACGGATCCAGCGCGGGATCTCGGCGCCGCACATGTCAGAGAAGCGCGCCAGTTGTTTATAGTTAGTAATGGGCATGATGCCGGGAATGATCGGCAGGTCGACGCCCAGCTGTTCACAGTCATCGATGAAGCGAAAATAGGCATCCGGATTATAGAAGTACTGAGTCAGTGCCGAGCTGGCGCCAGCCTCGATCTTGCGTTTGAAGTTGAGTAAATCAGTTTCGGCATCACGGGCCTGGGGATGGATCTCGGGGTAGGCCGCCACTTCGATATGAAAGTGGTCGCCGGTCTCACTGCGAATAAACTCCACCAGTTCGTTGGCATAGCGAAACTCACCCGCCTCGCGCATCCCGGAAGGCATGTCGCCACGCAGGGCGACGATGCGTTTAATATTATTTTCCTGGTACTTGAGCAGGAGTTCGCGCACGCTGGCTCGGGTCGAACCGACGCAGGAAAGGTGCGGTGCGGCCGCAAAGCCGGCCTGCTGGATCTCCACCACGGTATCAAAGGTGCCCTGTTGCGTGCTGCCCCCTGCACCGAAGGTCACGGAAAAATATTCGGGCTTGAGTTGACCCAACTGGTCACGCACCGCGCGCAGCTTGTCGGCACCTTCAGCCGTCTTGGGCGGGAAAAACTCAAAACTGTACTTCTGGGGATACTTTTCTTGTGATTCCATCATCATAGTGCCGAGGTTCGAGGAACGAGGGCCGAGGTCGCTTGACCTCGTGACTCGTTCCTCGTCACTCGCTCCTGTTATTTAGTAGCGATAGTGAGCGGGCTTGAAGGGACCTTCCGTCGGCACACCGATATAATCCGCCTGCTCCTGGCTCAGGGTACTGAGGTAGGCGCCAACCTTGTTGAGGTGCAGACGCGCGACCTTCTCATCAAGAATCTTCGGCAAGATATAGACCTTGTTGTCATATTTGTCGGCGTGGTTGAAAAACTCAATCTGCGCCATGACCTGATTGGTAAAGGAGGCGGACATGACAAAGCTGGGATGGCCGGTGGCGCAACCGAGGTTGACCAGGCGGCCCTTGGCCAGGACGATAATGCGCTTACCGTCAGGGAAGATGACGTGATCCACCTGTGGTTTGATTTCTTCCCACTGGTATTTCTCCAGCGAGGCGATATCAATTTCTGAATCAAAGTGACCGATGTTGCAGACGATGGCCTCGTTCTTCATCGCCACCATGTGGTCGTGGTTAATGACGTTCATGTTGCCCGTGGTGGTGACAAAAATGTCGCCTTGCTTGCAGGCCTCGTTCATGTCGACAACGCGATAACCTTCCATGGCCGCCTGCAGGGCGCAGATGGGGTCGATCTCGGTGACCCAGACGGTGGCACCCATGCCGCGAAAGGCCTGGGCGCAACCCTTGCCCACATCACCATAGCCCAGGACCACACAGATCTTGCCGGCGATCATGACGTCCGTGGCGCGTTTGATGCTATCGATCAGGGATTCACGACAGCCATAGAGGTTGTCGAATTTTGACTTGGTGGCCGAGTCATTGACGTTCATGGCCGGGAACAGCAGCTGACCCTTGTTCATCATTTCA
>JAWOIE010000197.1:0-5902 GCA_046484825.1 Gammaproteobacteria bacterium
GTCACGAGGGCGGCAGCCACAGTGTGCCGGTGATTTTGATCTGCCGGAGTGGCAAACGCTCGCTGGAGGCCGGCAACCTGTTGCTGCAAAAGGGCTTTGAGGTCGTCTACAGTGTCGCCGAAGGCTTCGAAGGTGAGCTGGATAATGCCCATCACCGCAGCACCCTCGGTGGCTGGCGTTACGAGGGTCTGCCGTGGGAACAGTGCTAGCAGACCGGGGCCAAAGCGTCCCTTTTGGCCGGATTAAATTCCTCAAAGAATAGCCCTGTGGGCCGATATACAACGGAGTACACTATTATATACGGCCAATATGCAAAACAATTCAGAGGCCCTGTCGGGCAAGATCATGCCCTTTCGTTTGCTCCGCTACTTTACCCTGGTGAGTCTCATCAGTATTGTGCTGACGACGCTGCTCCTGGGCAGTTGGTTACGTAGCATTGCGGTAGACAATCTGATCACCAGCGAAGAGCGGCATAACGTGACCCTGGCGCGTTCCATGGCACGCTCGCTGTGGCCGCAGTATTCCGCCTTGCTACGCTCGGCCGCGACAATGCCAGCAGCAGCGCTGGGCCAGCAGCCCGAAATCAAAAGCATTGAGCAGCAACTGAACGCGCACTACCAGGGCGTGGGGATTGTGAAGGTCAAGCTATATGACCTGAATGGCCTGACCCTGTTTTCCAGCGACGTTACCGAGATCGGCAGCGTCAAGCAGGGACAGGCCCCCTTCGAACGCGCGCGGGCGGGCGAGGTGGTGAGCCAGCTCTCCTTTCGTGACCATGCCTATGCCCATCAGGAACGCATCGAGAAACGCAATATCGTCTCCAGTTATGTACCGCTACGACCGTCAGAGACGGGTCCCATCGAGGCCGTCTTCGAGCTCTATAAGGATGTCACCCCTCTGGTCAGTGATATCGAAAACACCCAGTGGAATGTCGTGCTGGGCATCGCGATTATTCTAACGCTACTGTTCCTGGTGCTGTTTGTTGTTGTGCGATACGCGGACAGGGTAATTCGCCGTTACAACCGCGCCTTGCTGGACAATGCCGCTAAAATCGAACACCAGGCGTTTCATGACGGCCTGACCGGTCTGCCCAACCGGGTCTTGTTTATGGACCGGCTGGAACACGCCATTGAACACGCCAAGCGTGATGAGCGACTGGTGGGGTTAATGTTTATTGACCTGGACAAGTTTAAGGAAGTCAACGACAGGCTGGGGCATGCAAAGGGCGATGAGCTGGTGTGCATCGCGGCCGAGCGTATCACGGGCTGTCTTCGCGGCAGTGATACCGCCGCGCGTCTGGCCGGTGACGAGTTTATGGTGATCCTGGAAGGTCTGCATACCGTGGAGCGCATTACCGAAGTCGCCAAGCGCATCGTCCATGTCATGGCCAAGCCGATTGAGCTGGGTGACGAACGACTGAGTATCACCTGTAGCATCGGCATTGCCGCATACCCCTTTGATGAGCAGGATGATGCAACGCAGCTGATTAAAAAGGCGGATGCAGCCATGTATCAGGCGAAACAGCGTGGGCGTAACAGCTATGCCTTCTATATCGAGAATATGACCGGCGCACAACAACGGCAACGACTTTCCCTGGAGCACGAGCTCTACCGCGGACTGGAAAACGACGAATTTTGTGTCTATTTTCAGCCCAAGGTGGATGTCCGCAACTGGACCATGACGAGCATGGAGGCCCTGGCCCGCTGGAATCATCGCTCCGATGGTATCGTCCTGCCGGGAAAATTTATCTCAGTGCTGGAAGAGACCGGCATGATCGCCAAACTGGGCGAAACCATTTTGCATCAGAGTTGCTTGCACAATCGCAAGTGGCAGGACGAGGGTTTGCCCGCCCTGAAGGTTGCCGTCAATGTCTCGGCCATGCAATTCAAGGAGTATGACTTTGTTCAGACGGTGGACCATATCCTCAAGGATACCGGGATGGACCCGCGGCATCTGGAACTGGAACTGACCGAGAGTTGTTTGATCGACGACATTGAAACCAATGTCGAAATTCTGAATGAACTACAACAGCGCGGCATGGGTATTACTATTGATGATTTTGGCACAGGGTATTCGTCCCTGAGTTATCTGTGCAAGCTCCCGGTCACCACACTGAAAATCGACCGCTCGTTTGTTGCCAATATGAATCAGAGCAAGGAGCAGCGGTCCATTATCACGGCGATTATCAGTTTTGCCCATGGACTGAAAATGAATATTGTGGCGGAAGGGGTGGAGACCCTGGAGGAGCTGACCTTTCTCAGCGCCATGCGCTGTAACACCATACAGGGTTTTCTGTTCAGCAAGCCCTTATCCGTAGGTGACTTTGACAGGCTCTATCGCAGCGGCGGCAGTTTTGCGCATGTCCTGGAGGAAGTTCGACAGGCGTAATTGTTGACACTACAGAGTATAAAGGCTCCTTTAAGGAGCCTTTATCATATCCGCAGACAAGACAGGTTTAGTAGCCACCACTGGCGGTCGCCAGTAGTGTGTTGTCGGCATCAAAAAAACACCACAGAAGTTTGGCAAAGGTTTCCGGGGCAATGACACTGTGACGGTTGCCGGATTGCTGTAAGCGTTCACGCAGACCCTGACGGGTTTCGGCATGGCCGGTCAGGTCAAAAATAATGTCGACCGACTCCCCCAGGGAGGCAATCTCCAGGGCATCGGCAAACACCGGGACACCGCTCTGTTGAAAACCCAGCACGACCGGTGCATCCAGGTGACGGTGGGCGACGCCAACGATTTCGATGGGCATGCCACCTTCCTGAATGCGCTCCAGCAGATGCTCGGCAAACTCCTGTCCTACATTACCCAGGCCACATATGGCGACCTTGATTTTATTGCTCATCTCCAGACTCCTTATTTTTTTTGTATACGCGGAGTAAGGTATCGGCAGACAGAGGAGGGGCTTTAGGCCTTGACCGGCGTGATGCTGGCCGCCGCCTGCCTGGCCCGTTGGCGACAATCCTCGATATTCTCGCCATAGGCCAGGGCCACGCCCATGCGCCGCCGCAGGAACGATTCGGGTTTGCCAAACAGGCGAAGGTCCGTCTGTGGCACGTGCAGGGCCTTATCAATATTTTCAAAGGCGATACCCTGTTCATCCAGTCCACCATAGATCACAGCGCTGGCGCCGGGATTGCGTAACGCGGTATTGACCGGCAGGCCGAGAATGGCGCGGGCATGCAGTTCAAACTCGTTTTGCATTTGCGTGATCATGGTGACCATACCGGTGTCGTGCGGTCGTGGACTGACTTCGCTAAACCAGACGTCATCGCCTTTAATAAACAGTTCCACGCCAAACAGGCCAAGGCCACCGAGGTTGCCGGTGACGGCGCGGGCCATGTCCCTGGCCCGCTCGAGCGCCGTAGGACTCATGGCCTGGGGTTGCCAGCTCTCCACATAGTCCCCCTTTTGCTGGAGGTGGCCAATGGGAGCGCAAAAACAGGTCTCGACCTCACCCTGGGCATTGCGGGCGCGCACGGTCAACAGGGTGATCTCGTAATCAAACCGGATCATCTCCTCGACAATAATGCGGCCCTGGTCCACCCGGCCACCGCTCCTGGCATAGTCCCAGGCCGCCTGGACATCATCAGGTCCATTGATGGTGGACTGACCCTTGCCCGAGGAGGACATCACCGGCTTGATGATACAGGGATAGCCGATGCCACTGTCGATCGCCAGTTGTAATTCATCCAGCCCCTCGGCGAAGGCGTATTTTGATGTTGGCAGGCCCAGGGTCTCGGCGGCGAGACGCCGAATGCCTTCGCGATTCATGGTCAGCTGGGTCGCGCGGGCGACCGGGATCACCGTGGCCAGGCCATCGACTTCGATGCGTGCCAGTTCATCGGTCGCGATGGCCTCGATCTCCGGGATAATAAAGTGCGGTTGTTCCTGTTCCACCAGGGCACGCAGCGCGCGGGCATCGGTCATGTCAATGACATAAAAGCGATGCGCCACCTGCTGGCCCGGGGCATGGGCATAACGGTCCACGCCGATGACTTCCACGCCGAGGCGTTGCAGGGCGATGATGACTTCCTTGCCCAGTTCGCCGCAGCCCAGCAGCATGACACGGGTGGCGGAAGGTGAGAGCGGCGTACCGATGCGGGTCATAGTCTGTTCCTGGAGTGAATAATTTTGCAGATTATACACAAGGAAGCTCTGCATCAGTATGCAGAGCTTCCGTGCGGGGCAGGACGCCCGCCGCGCCAATCCCGCAAGTGATTGAAGCGCGTGAGGAAGGCGCGGACACGAGCCGCGCTTTCCGACTCTGCAAAAGTCCAGGGAGGGACTTTTGCAGAGTTTCCACAAGACAAAGTCGTGCGACACATTGTCGCGCGACACTATGCCTCATTCCCTGTTAGCCCTCTTCTGATTACCCTTTTGCCTGTATTGACGGGCGGACGCCAGGGCTTGCTGATTGACGCAGGGTGGCGTTTTTTGATGCAGACCTGGGCGCAAGCGCCGCACCGGCAAGCGATCAGGCCACGGCCATCGGTGGTAAAAATTAAAATTGATAGCAGGGGAAAGAACGTGAAATACCAGACATTCGTCGTCATCGTGTGCGCCAGCCTGGCCCACAGTGTTAGCGCCGCCGAGGCGGTACAACTGCCGACCATTGCGGTCACCGCGGAACCCTGGGTCGAATCCGCGCCGTTGCAGGCAACGGCGGTTGCGCCTGAGGTGCTTAAAGCGCGTCGCGCCGCCACGAGTGATAGCGCGAGACTTTTTAGTGACGTCCCCGGCGTCAGTATCTATGGCGCCGGTGGTGTCGCCGGTCTGCCGTCCATCCACGGTCTGGCGGATGATCGCCTGCGCATCAAGGTCGATGGTATGGACCTGATCTCCGCCTGCGGCAACCATATGAATCCGCCGCTCTCCTATATCGACCCGAGCAGTGTCGCCAGTGCCACGGTCTTCGCCGGCATTACGCCGGTGAGTGTCGGTGGTGACAGTATTGGCGGGACTATCTTGCTGACGACAGCGCCACCGGTCTTTGCCGAGGCCGGTGCGGGAGTCCTGCGCCAGGGCGAGGTGGGTGCGTTTTACCGTAGTAACGGCAATGCCCGTGGCGGCAATCTTACCGCGACGGTGGCGACACAGAATCTGAGCCTGACCTATCGTGGCGCTACGGCCCAGGCGGATAATTACACGGCGGGGGGTGACTTCAAGAGCGCCGGGCTCGCGGCGGCGGGCCGGGAGTGGCTGGCGGCTGATGAAGTGGGCTCTACCTATTATCAGTCCAGCAATCAGGCCCTGGCCCTGGCCTTGCGACAGGAACATCACCTGCTGGAGCTGACGCTGGGCGAGCAGGACATCCCTGCTCAGGGCTGGCCGAACCAGCGCATGGACATGACCGCTAACGACAGCCGTCAAACCAATCTGCGTTACCAGGGTGACTACGACTGGGGCACGCTAGAGGCGCGCGCCTTCCATGAACACACCCGGCACAAAATGCAGTTTGGTGAGGACAAGCTTTACTGGTATGGCGCCAATAACGGTTCGATCCCCGACGGTGAGCCCTGCACGCCCAGCCCCGGAATGAATGGTTGTGCCGCAGGCATGCCCATGGACACCGAAGGAAAGAACAGCGGTGCCGTGCTGCAGGCGGAGATCCCGGTGGCGGCGCGTGAGTTGTTGCGTGTGGGTAGCGAGATCCAGCAGTACCGTCTCAATGACTGGTGGGCACCCTCGGGCAAGGGCATGTGGCCCAACACCTTCTGGAGCATTCGTGATGGTGAGCGTGACCGGCTGGCGCTGTTCGCCGAATGGGAGGCGCAGTGGAACAGGCAGTGGTTGACCCAGCTCGGTGTGCGCGGCGAACAGGTCAAGATGAACACTGGCGAGGTGCAGGGCTATAACACCACGTCGGCGCAATATCTGGCCGAATCGACCGCCTTCA
>JAWOIE010000128.1:0-10275 GCA_046484825.1 Gammaproteobacteria bacterium
TCGAGTCGCGTCCCTCGCGCCGGGGCATGTGGAACTATGTGTTTTTCATCGATCTCGAAGGTCACCAGACCGACGCCGCTGTTGCCGCTGCGCTACAGGCCCTGCAGCAGGAGGCGAATATGGTGAAGGTGCTGGGCTCGTATCCCAAAGCCATCATTCTTTAAATACAGGGATTTTGTCATGATTCAACCGGTAATACTTTCAGGGGGCGCGGGGACACGTCTGTGGCCGCTGTCGCGCGAGCTCTACCCCAAACAATTATTGCCGCTGGTTTCTACGGACACCATGTTGCAGGAAACCCTTCTGCGCCTTGAGGGGATTGCAGACCTGGCCGCGCCCCTGGTGGTCTGTAATGAAGAGCATCGCTTTCTGGTGGCCGAGCAGCTGCGGGCCATTGATAAAACCGCCGCGCGCATCATGCTCGAACCCATTGGCCGCAACACCGCGCCGGCACTGACCCTGGCGGCGCTGGCACTGGCGGAATCCGCACCGGCGGCGCCGCAGCAAAGCGTGATGCTGGTCATGCCGGCCGACCATGTGATTCAGGATGTCACCGCGTTTCAGGCCGCGGTGCAGGAAGGTCTGGAACTGGCGCAGCAGGGGTATCTGGTCACCTTCGGTATTGTGCCGGACAGTGCCGAGACCGGTTATGGTTATATCCAGCGCAGCGAGGCCATCGAGGGCCACCAGGCGCTCAAGGTCAGGAGCTTTGTCGAAAAGCCGGACAAGGCGACCGCCGAGGCCTATCTGGACTCGGGGGATTATTACTGGAACAGTGGCATGTTTATGATGACCGCCGCCGTCTGGCTGGAAGAGATCGGCGCGCGCTGCCCCGACATCTACGCACACTGTGAGCAGGCCTATCGACAGGGCAAGGCGGATGTCGATTTTTTCCGCGTTGATGCCACGGCCTTCACGGCGTGCCCCGCGGACTCGATTGACTATGCGGTCATGGAAAAGGCGGTCGGTGCCGATGCGGCACACCCGGCGGCGGTCGTACCGCTGAGCGCGGGCTGGTCGGACGTGGGCGTCTGGTCGTCCCTGTGGCAGGTGGGCGCCAAAGACGCGCAGGGTAATGTCATTCGCGGTGAGGTCATGGCGCAGAGCACGGAGAACTCCCTGTTGTATTCCAACCACCGCCTGGTCGCCACCGTCGGACTCAAAGATACCATTGTGGTAGAAACCGCAGATGCCCTGTTGGTCGCCAACCGACATCACACCCAGGATGTCAAAAAAGTGGTCGAGTGGTTAAAGGCGCAAAAGCGCAGCGAACATTTGACCCATCGGCGGGTGCACCGCCCCTGGGGCAGTTACGAGACCATCGATTTCGGCGACCGTTATCAGGTCAAGCGCATTACGGTCAACACCGGCGCGGCCCTGTCACTGCAGTTACACCATCACCGCGCCGAGCACTGGATTGTGGTGCGGGGTACCGCGCAGGTGACGCGCGGTGAGGAGCATTTTCTGGTCACCGAGAACCAGTCCACCTATATCCCCATTGGTACCCGGCACCGCCTGGAGAACAAGGGCGCGATCCCGCTGGAGATGATTGAGGTGCAGTCGGGCAGTTATCTCGGCGAAGATGATATTGTGCGCTTTGATGATCACTATGGCCGTTCCACCTGAGATAAACAAACTGATTGATGCTGTGATGACCTGTGACTTTAGCAAACTGGCCGTGCCCGGGGTACGGGGCCTGATGCCGTACCTGCCGGGCAAACCCCTTGCCGAGCTGGAGCGGGAGTACGGCGTGAAAAACGCCGACAAACTGGCCTCCAATGAAAACCCCCTCGGCCCCAGTCCCCGCGCGGTGGAGGCCATGTCGCGTGCGCTGACCTCCGTGTGGCTGTATCCCGATGGCAACGGCTTTAACCTGAAACAAAAACTGGCGGACGTGCTTGGCGTGGCCCCCCAGCAGATCACCCTGGGTAACGGTTCGAGCGATATTCTGGACTTTGTGGTGCGCGCCTTTGTTTCGCCGGACAGCGAGGTGGTGTTCTCGCAGCACGCCTTTGCGGTCTACCCCATTCTGACCCAGATGGCCGGCGCCACGGCGGTGGTGTCGGCGGCCAGAAACTGGGGCCACGACCTGCCGGCCATGCGCGCGGCAGTCACGGAGCGGACGCGGCTCGTGTTTATCGCCAACCCCAATAACCCCACCGGCACCTGGCTGCCGGGCACCGAGCTGGAGGCCTTTATTCGTGACCTGCCGGCGCACGTGATCGTCGTGGTGGATGAGGCCTACTTTGAATATGCCCGCGCCCCCCAGCTGAAGGCGGAGGGCTATCCCAATAGCCTCGACTGGCTGGAGCGCTATCCCAACCTGGTGGTGTCCCGCACCTTTTCCAAGGTCTACGGCCTGGCCGGTCTGCGCATTGGCTACGGGGTCTCGCACCCGCAGTTGGCGGAGCTGTTAAACCGGGTGCGCCCGCCGTTTAATGTCAACGCCCTGGCCCTGGAGGCCGCGGTTGCCGCCCTCGAGGATACGCAACACCTGCAGCGGTCCCTGGCGGTCAATAGCCAGGGCATGGTGCAACTGACCACGGGCCTCGGTGCACTGGGGCTGGACTATATTCCCTCGGTCGGTAATTTTGTCGCGGTCGACATGGGCCGCGATGCCGCGCCGATCTATGAGGCCCTGTTACACGAGGGCGTCATCGTGCGCCCGCTGGCCAATTACCAGATGCCACAGCACCTGCGCGTTACCATCGGCAGCGAAAGCCAAAATGCCCGCGTGCTGGCGGCGCTGCAAAAGGTGTTGTCTTGATCAATAAGCTTGTCCTCATCGGGGTCGGTCTGATTGGCGGTTCGCTGGTGCGTGGCCTGCGTGCGGCGCAGCAGGTCAGGGAGGTGGTGGGGGTAGGTCGTGATGAGGCCAACCTGGAACTGGCCCGGGGCCTGGGTGTTATTGACCGCTATGAGACGGATCCGGGCGCGGCCGTCGCCGATGCCGACCTGGTGGTACTGGCGGTGCCCCTGGGGGCGATGAAGTCCGTGATGCAGGCGATCGCCCCGCAGCTGGCAGACCGGACCATTGTCACCGATGTGGGCAGCGCCAAGGGCAGTGTCCTGGCAGATGCCCGCCTGGCCCTCGGTGGGCAGCTCAAAAATTTTGTCCCCGGCCACCCGATTGCCGGTACCGAAAAAAGCGGTGTCGAGGCCTCGTTTGCCGAGCTGTTTCAGCAACGGCGGGTGATCCTGACGCCACATGATACGACGTCGGCACAGGCCTTGAATGTCGTCAGGGAAATGTGGCTGGCCTGCGGCGCCGAGGTCATCGAGATGTCGGTAGCGCACCATGATGAGGTCCTGGCCGCCACCAGTCACTTGCCCCACATGCTCGCCTATGCGCTGGTGGATACCCTGGCGCGGATGGAAGACCGTCAGGATATTTTCGATTATGCCGCCGGCGGCTTCCGCGACTTTACCCGCATCGCCTCATCCGATCCGCAAATGTGGCATGATATCGCCATGGCCAATCGCACCGCCCTGGTCGAGGTCATGCAGCGTTTTCGCGCCGACCTGGAGCGGCTGATTGACGCCATCGATCGGGGTGACGGGGCGTTTGTCAAAACCACCTTTGAACGCGCCAAGCAGGCGCGCGATGCCTTTTGTCAGGGCAAGTAAGTTTAACCTACCGAAGTCATAAACATGTCAGCAAACCATAACGTGATCTTTAACGTCGCCCCCGGCGGCAGCCTGCACGGCAGCCTGCGGGTCCCGGGGGACAAATCCATTTCGCACCGCAGCATTATGCTGGGCGCCCTGGCCGAGGGCGTGACCGAGGTCAGCGGCTTTTTGCAGGGCGAGGACAACCTGGCCACACTCAATGCCTTTCGTGCCATGGGTGTCCGCATCGACGGCCCGGAAAATGGCCGGGTCGTGATTCATGGTGTGGGTATGGATGGCCTGAAGGCGCCGGCAGCGCCGCTCAATCTGGGCAATTCCGGCACCTCCATGCGGCTGCTGTCCGGCCTGTTGGCCGCCCAGGCCTTTGACAGTGTCCTCACCGGCGACGCCTCACTCAGCACCCGGCCCATGCGCCGGGTGACCGAACCGCTGGCGCAAATGGGCGCGGTGGTGGAGACCACTGCCGCGGGCACCCCGCCGCTGCAGTGTCGCGGTGGCTGGGCGCTGCGGGGCATTGAGTATCTGATGCCCGTGGCCAGCGCGCAGGTGAAATCGTGTCTCCTGCTGGCCGGGCTCTATGCCATGGGCAGGACCTGCGTGACCGAACCGGCACCGACGCGGGACCACACCGAGCGTATGCTGCAGGGTTTTGGTTATCCAGTGCGGGTCGAGGGCAACCGGATTTGTGTGGAAGGTGGCGGCCGCTTGACGGCGAGTGCTATTGACGTACCGGCGGACATCTCCTCGGCGGCCTTTTTTCTGGTCGGCGCCAGTATCTGCCCCGGGGCGGACCTGTTTCTGGAGCATGTGGGGGTCAATCCCACCCGTGATGGGGTCATCACTATTCTCCAGCTCATGGGGGCGGATATCCAGTTGCTCAACCCCCGGGAGATCGGTGGCGAGCCGGTGGCCGATATCCGGGTCCGCTACGCCCCGCTCAGGGGAATCGACATCCCCGAGTCTCAGGTGCCGCTGGCCATTGATGAGTTTCCGGCCCTGTTCGTGGCCGCCGCCTGTGCCGAGGGTCAGACGGTACTCAGTGGGGCCCGGGAGCTGCGGGTGAAGGAGAGTGATCGGATCCAGGTCATGGCCGATGGCCTGCACATTCTGGGGGTCGACGCCGTGCCCACGGAGGATGGCATGATCATCCAGGGCGGCGGCAACATCGGTGGCGGTCGGGTGCAGAGCCACGGTGACCATCGTATCGCCATGGCCTTTGCCATGGCCGCGCTGCGCGCCAGTGCGGCCATTGAGATCGAGAATTGCGCCAATGTAAACACCTCGTTCCCGGATTTTGTCGGCCTGGCAGCGGGCGCAGGCCTGAACATTACGCAGGTATCGGCATGACGGTGCCTGTGGTGACTATTGACGGGCCCAGCGGCACGGGTAAGGGCACCATCAGTCGCATGCTGGCGGACAGTCTCGGCTGGCACATGCTCGATAGTGGTGCGCTTTACCGGCTGGTTGCCCTGGGGGCACAACGCCATGGCTACGCCCTCGATGACGAGGCCACCTTGGCGGATTATGCCCGGCAACTGGATGTACAATTTTTAACTGATCCGGCCAGCGGCGAGCCCCTGGTTCGGCTGGAAAACACCGATGTGACCGATGCGATCCGTACCGAGACCGCCGGCAACAACGCCTCCCGGGTCGCGGCCCTGCCGTTGGTGCGGGAGGCCCTGCTGGAGCGGCAGCGGGCCTTTTGTACGCCCCCGGGCCTGGTGGCCGATGGCCGCGACATGGGCACCACGATTTTCCCCGCTGCCCCCCTCAAAATCTACCTCACGGCCAGTGCCGAAATCCGCGCCGAGCGCCGCCATAAACAGTTGAAAGACAAGGGAATAAGTGTTAGTCTCCCCGCCCTTGTAAAAGAGATTGCCGAGCGCGATGCGCGCGATAGTCAGCGTTCCGTATCACCCTTGAAGCCGGCCCCGGATGCGGTTGTCATCGACACCACAGACATGGGTATTGAGGCGGTATTCAAGAGGGTTGAGCTGCTCTGTCAGGAGCGGTTGGAATCGACCCGCGTTTAAGTCCGCGGCAATCTTGAATGGTTGGAGTGTGTCGTCATCCTCACGCGGCGTCCTCCGTTTTGTTATCAACCCGCAAGTGATTGCGGTTACTTTTAAAAGACCTGTCGGTCGAGGAAGTGTTTCAGATGAGTGAGAGTTTCGCCGAATTATTTGAAGAAAGTTTAGCCAAGACCCAGATGCAACCCGGTGCGATTATTACCGGAACGGTTGTACACGTGGGCGATGATTTTGTGGTTGTGAGTGCTGGTTTGAAATCCGAAGGTGTGATTCCAATTGACCAGTTCATGAACGAAAATGGCGAACTCGAAGTGAGCGTCGGTGACGCCGTCGACGTCGCCCTGGATGCCGTGGAAGACGGCTTTGGCGAGACCCGCCTGTCCCGTGAAAAGGCCAAACGTGCCGAGACCTGGACCCGTCTGGAAGCCCTGCATGCCGCAGGCGAGATCGTGACCGGTATCATTACCGACAAGGTCAAGGGTGGTTTTACCGTGGTGCTGGATAATATCCGCGCCTTCCTGCCCGGTTCACTGGTGGATGTGCGCCCGGTGCGCGACACCAGCTACCTCGAAGGTAAAGAACTCGAATTTAAGGTAATCAAGCTTGACCGTCGCCGCAACAACGTGGTCGTCTCCCGTCGCGCGGTGGTTGAGGAAGAGGGTAGCGAAGATCGTGATGCGCTGCTCGCCAGCATGGAAGAAGGCGCCATCGTCAAGGGTGTAGTGAAGAACCTCACCGACTACGGTGCGTTTATCGACCTGGGTGGTATTGACGGTCTGTTACACATCACCGACATGGCCTGGAAGCGTGTCAAGCACCCGAGCGAAATCGTTCAGGTCGGCGACGAGATCGATGTCAAGGTTCTGAAGTTTGACAAAGAAAAAATGCGTGTCTCCCTCGGCCTCAAACAAATGGGCGATGACCCCTGGGTCGATATTGCCCGTCGCTATCCGGAAAACACCCGCCTGTTCGGCAAAATCACCAACATCGCCGACTACGGTTGCTTTGTTGAGATTGAAGAAGGTGTCGAAGGTCTGGTACACGTCTCCGAGCTGGACTGGACCAACAAGAACATTCACCCCAGCAAGGTTGTGCAGCTAGGTGATGAAGTGGAAGTCATGGTGCTGGATATCGACGAAGAACGTCGTCGTATCTCCCTGGGCATGAAGCAGTGTCAGGATAACCCCTGGGAAAACTTCGCCGGCAAGTACAACAAGGGCGAGAAGGTCTCAGGCGCAATCAAGTCGATTACCGATTTCGGTATTTTTATCGGCCTGGATGGCGGTATCGATGGTCTGGTACACATGTCAGATATTTCCTGGAGTGAAAACGGTGAAGAAATGATCCGTGACTTCAAGAAGGGCGATGTCGTTGAGGCGGTCGTACTGGCCGTTGACCCTGAGCGTGAGCGTATTTCACTGGGTATCAAGCAGCTGGAACAGGACCCGGTCTCTAATTTTGTGGCCGCGAATCCCAAGGGCAGTATCGTTAAGGGGACAGTCCGCGAGGTGGATGCCAAGGGTGCGATTATCGACCTGGGTGAAGGTCTGGAAGGGTACCTGCGTGCCTCAGAGATTTCCCGTGACCGTATCGAAGATGCACGTACGATTCTGAAAGAAGGCGAAGAAGTTGAAGCCAAGTTCATGGGCATCGATCGCAAGAATCGGACGATTTCTCTCTCCATTAAGGCCAAGGATACTGATGAGGAGAAAAATGCAATTGAAGACTATACTCGTAGTACCGGCGGAGCCACCACCACACTGGGTGACCTCCTCAAGGGACAGATCGAGAGCGGTACAGAGTAAGTTAGGCTAAAGGTGCAGGCCCGCCCCTCGTGGGCGGGTCACTTAAACTGGCGACGGGGAATACCTATGACAAAATCGGAATTAATCGAAATCCTCGCTCAAAAACAGAAGCAACTGGCGTTTCGCGATGTTGAGTTGGCCGTCAAGACCATGCTCGAGCATATGGCACTGACGCTGGCGACCGGTGAGCGTATCGAGATTCGCGGTTTTGGCAGTTTCTCGTTGCATCACCGCCCACCGCGTATGGGGCGTAACCCCAAGACGGGTGATTCTGTAAAGCTGGAAGAAAAGTATGTCCCTCACTTCAAGCCGGGTAAGGAGATGCGTGAACGTGTCAACGAGAGCATGCAGCGGGTCGGCATTACCAATTAGTCTTGTACAATTAGCATTGTAATATTTTCAGGCGGCATGGTGTCCAACGACCCATGCCGTTTTTTATGGCCCCGGGGCAGGGTGCGTGTGTCCTGGCAGGGACTGGTCCATAAATTGCTTGATCTGTACTATCTAGGGTCGTTTTCGGAGGGAGCCCAGAAATGAAAATCATCTCTATAGGATTCTGGTTGCTATTGTTCATCCTCGGTGTCGTCTTTGCCGCGCTTAATACCGAGAGTGTGCAATTAAACTATTACTTTGCCCGGCTGGAATTGCCGGTATCGCTGGTCATATCCATGGCCATGTTGCTGGGCGCCTGTCTGGGCGGTCTGGCCAGTATCGGTGCCGTGGTGCGGGCACGACGCGCCATGAGCAAGCTTAAAAAACAGGCCGAGTTGACCGAAAAGGAAGTCCTGAACCTGCGCGCCATCCCGATTCGGGACAAGCATTAAATGGCCATCGAGTTAACCCTGCTCTTTTTACTCTTGCCGCTGGCGGTCTACAGTGGCTGGCGCGCGGGTCGTAAACAGCCACCGGTGAGCAAGGAAAAGTCCCTGTGTGAAATTCCGGCCGACTATCTCAAGGGCCTGAACTACCTGTTGAATGAACAGCCGGACAAGGCCATTGAGGTCTTTATCCAGATGTTGGAGGTGGATAGTGAAACGGTGGAGACACACCTCGCCCTGGGCAGTCTGTTTCGCCGTCGTGGCGAAGTGGACCGGGCCATTCGCATTCACCAGAATCTGATCGCGCGTCCCACGCTCACACAGAGTCAACGGACCCAGGCACTTTATGAACTGGGTGAGGATTATATGCGCGCCGGCTTGCTGGACCGTGCCGAGGCATTATTCAAGGAACTGATCGACAGCGCCCCGCAATCCGTCGTCGCCCTGCGCCAGTTGATCGATATCTACCAGCAGGAGAAGGACTGGGACAAGGCCATTGATATGGCGCGTCTGCTGGCCATGAGGACGGGCGAGGATATGCAATCGATCATTGCCCAGTTTTATTGTGAAATGGCCGAGGCGGCCTTTCAGCGCGGTGAAACCGGGTCGGCCCAAAAATGGTTAAAGCGGGCCCTGGCCAGCGATCGCAGCTGTGTTCGCGCCAGCATGCTTGAAGGCCAGAACGAGCAGCGTAATGGCAATGACAAGGCGGCGCTGAAGGCCTATTTGCGTATCGAGCAACAGGACGCGGATTACCTGCCGGAGGTGATTACGCAGATCCTGGAATGCTATCAGGCGCTCGGCAGAATGGGAGAGGCGAAGCTTTATCTACGCCAACTTATTCGCAACTACGGCAGCATTACCATTATGCTGGCCCTGGCGGAGCTGGTGCAAAAAGAAGATGGTGATGAAGCGGCCATTGAGTTTATTACCAATCACCTGCATCAACGGCCATCGGTACGTGGTATGGATCGGCTAATCAATCTCAATCTCGCGCATGTGAAGGATACGGTGCGTGATAAACTGCTGGTCCTTAAGGAAGTAACCAGTCAGCTGCTGGTCAATAAACCCGTGTATAAATGCCGTGGCTGCGGCTTTAGCGGCAAGTCCATGCACTGGCAGTGCCCGAGCTGCCGGCAGTGGAATACCGTCAAACCAATTCAGGGGGTAGAAGGGGAATGAGCCATACGGAATCCAGAATTATTGTGGCCCTGGACTATGCCGATGCCGCAGACGTCTGGCAGTTTGTGGATCAAATCGACCCCGGTCTATGCCGGCTAAAGGTCGGCAAGGAATTGTTTACCCATGAAGGCCCCGCCCTGGTCAGGCAGCTGGTGGCGCGTGGCTATGATGTCTTTCTGGATCTCAAGTTTCATGATATCCCGAACACCGTGGCGCGTGCCTGTAGCGCGGCCGCCGACCTCGGCGTGTGGATGATGAACGTCCACGCCAGTGGTGGACGGCGCATGATGCAGGCGGCTCGCGAGGCATTGGACAGTTATTCCCGGCCGCCGTTGCTGATCGCCGTCACCGTGCTTACCAGCATGGCGGCGGAAGACCTGCAGGAGATTGGTCTTGAGGTCAGCCCGGAAACCCAGGTCATGCGCCTGGCCAGACTGGCTCAGGCGGCCGGCATGGACGGTGTGGTTTGTTCCGCCATGGAAACGTCCGTATTGGCGAAGGAACTGGGCAGCGACTTTTGCCTGGTCACGCCGGGGATCCGCCCGGCAGGCAGCGACCAGGGTGATCAAAGGCGCATTATGACGCCGCTCGAGGCGATGCACGCCGGCAGTCACTATCTGGTGATTGGCCGGCCGATTACCCAGGCCGCATCTCCTCTGGAGACCCTGGTCGCGATCAATGCACAAATTGCAAAATAGTGCCGTGAAAAAATAGCGCCGAGATAGCCGCCTCACCGGCAATATCGACGGTTCACCGAAGCCATGAGTCGCTTCCTGCACTTCCTGTCTACAGCCTTTCGCGTGTCATATT
>JAWOIE010000234.1:0-4940 GCA_046484825.1 Gammaproteobacteria bacterium
AGTCGCAGCTTCACGGGACGGCGGGCGCAACTTCGCCTGGGCGGCGGGGTTCGACGGCTGTGGCCGGCGCCTCGCTGTCCGGTGCAGGGGTGGGCGGCGCGGCATGTCGTCGCATGGCCGCCGACAGCTGGCGCAGCAACTGCTGGGTCGAGCTGAGGATCACACTCTGGCGCAGTTTCTTTTCTTCGTCACCCATGGCGAGCAGGTTGTTGGGATCAAACCGATAGGCGCGCACCATGGTGATGTCCTGCGCCTCTACCAGGATCGCACCACGGTCATCCACGGCGCTGTAGCGCAGCAGGTGTTTCAGCTCGTACTCGTTGGCCTTGCCGGTGGCGTCCACGGACAGCACCCGACGCTGCACCTCATCGCGCAGAATCTGCAGGCGCAAGGCCGCCTCTGCCGTGGGCACGATGGTCACGCCGCCCCGTTGCAGTGAGCGGTACAGCACGCGTCCCAGCTCACTGTGTTGGGTGGTGCCTTCAATGGCAATAGTCGAAAGAGACGGTGGCAACTCCACCGCGCCGCGCAAGCGAAAACCACAACCTTGTAACAGTGCCGAGGCGGCAGTGACAAGGAGCAGAGAGAACACCATAAAGGGTAAAGCCTTTTTATGAAACCTTAGCATCTCACTTCCCGGACCCGTTTCCCTCGACACTCGTTACTGTTACTTAACAACCACATTGACCAGCTTACCGGGCACGACAATGACCTTGACGATCGCCTGGCCCTCGACAAAACGCCTGACGTTGTCATCGGCCAGGGCCTGTTTTTCCACCTGATTGCGGTCCGCGTCGGCGGGGACGCTAACACGCCCGCGCAGCTTGCCATTCACCTGTACGACAATGTCGATACGCTCGCGCACCAGCGCGGCGGGGTCCACCTGCGGCCAGGAGGCCATCAGCACATCGGCGCCATAACCCAGTTGCCGCCAGAGCGTGTGACTGAGGTGCGGTGCGATGGGCGCCAGCAGGCGCAACAGAATACCCAGGCCTTCGTGGGCAACGGCCGCATGCTCAGCGGCCTCATCACTGAGGCTGTTCATGATTTTCATGCAGGCGGCCACCACGGTATTGAACTGGTACTTGTCAAAGTCGGCCAGGGCCTGTTGCAGATATTCGTGAATCTCGCGGCGCAGCGTCTTTTGCTTATCGCTGAGCGTGTTCCATTCGAACGCCGCACCATGCGCCGCGTGGATCGCCTGCCGCTGGGTCGCGGCAAAGCTCCAGACGCGCCTGAGAAAACGAAAGGCCCCCTCGACACCGGAGTCGGACCACTCCAGCGACTGTTCCGGTGGCGCGGCAAACATCATGAACAGGCGCGCGGTATCGGCACCGTACTGTTCGATCAGCGACTGCGGGTCGACGGTATTGCCCTTGGACTTGGACATCTTGGCGCCGTCTTTTAATACCATGCCCTGGGTCAGCAGGTTTTTGAACGGCTCATCGTTTTTGATCAAACCGGCATCGCGCATCAGCTTGTTATAAAAACGCGCGTACAACAGGTGCAGGATGGCGTGTTCGATACCGCCAACATACTGGTCCACCGGCAACCAGTAATTGGCCCGCTCGTCCAGCATGGCCTTGTCATTATGCGGCGAGGCATATCGGGCGTAGTACCAGGACGATTCCATAAAGGTATCGAAGGTATCGGTCTCGCGCTCGGCCTTGCCGCCGCACTTTGGACAGGTGGTCCGGTAAAAACCCGGCATTTTTTTCAGCGGCGAGCCGACGCCGTCAAGCTTGACGTCTTCCGGCAGTTGTACCGGCAGGTCTTTTTCCGGCACCGGCACCTCACCGCACTTGCCGCAGTGAATAATCGGAATAGGGGCTCCCCAGTAGCGTTGCCGCGACACACCCCAGTCGCGCAGACGATAGGTGGTGCGCCTTTGTCCCTGTTTCTTTTTCTCCAGATAAGCGGCGATCCTGTCGAAGGCCGCTTCCGAGCTCAGGCCATCGAACGGCCCCGAGTGGATCAGCCGCCCCTTGCTGGTGAAGGCCTGTTGTCGCAGGTCCGCCACTTCATCATCGACAGGTTCGATCACCTGCTGGATCGGCAGGCCGTACTTGCTGGCGAATTCAAAGTCACGCTGGTCATGGGCCGGCACCGCCATGACTGCGCCTTCGCCATACCCCATGAGGACAAAGTTGGCGATGAACACCGGCACCTGGTGTCCGGTAATGGGATGCACCGCCTTGAAGCCGGTATCGATACCCTTTTTCTCCATGGTCTCCAGGGTCGCCTCGGCAGTACCGGTCTGCGCACACTCCTTTATAAAGGCAGCAATTTTGGGGTAACGGGCACCGGCCTCGGTCGCCAGGGGGTGTTCCGCGGCCACCGCCACATAGGTCACCCCCATCAGGGTATCCGGGCGGGTGGTAAAGACCTTTAAAGACTCTTTGCGTCCCGCCAGACCAAAACTGATCTCCACCCCCTGCGAGCGGCCGATCCAGTTGCGCTGCATGGTGCGCACCTGCTCGGGCCAGCCTTCCAGGTTATCCAGTTCCTGCAACAGTTCCTCGGCGTAATCGGTGATTTTCATAAACCACTGCGGGATGTCCTTGCGTTCGACTGCGGTATCACAACGCCAGCACCTGCCTTCGATGACCTGCTCATTAGCGAGCACGGTCAGGTCATGGGGGCACCAGTTGACCGGCGAGGTCTTTTTATAGACCAGCCCCTTTTTATACAGGCGGGTAAACAGCCACTGTTCCCAGTGATAGTAATCGGCATCGCAGGTGGCCAGTTCGCGGTCCCAGTCATAACCCAGGCCGAGGCGCTTGAGCTGGCCGCGCATATAGTCGATGTTCTCGCGGGTCCATCTGGCCGGTGGCACCTTGTTCTTGATGGCCGCGTTCTCCGCCGGCAGACCGAAGGCGTCCCAGCCCATGGGCTGCAGGACATTCTTGCCCAGCATGCGCTGGTAGCGGCTGATCACATCGCCAATGGTGTAATTGCGCACATGCCCCATATGCAGGCGGCCACTGGGGTAGGGAAACATGGAGAGACAGTAGAATTTCTCCCGGCTCGGATCCTCGCTGACCTTGAACGACTGTTCCGATGCCCAGTATTCCTGGGCCGCTGCTTCAACGTGACTGGGGGAGTACTGTTCTTCCATTTCTTCCATCGGTGCCGATCAACCTCATACGCTGCAATATAAATAAGAACGCGAAGCATAACGCAGGCCCGGAACCGGTCACAACAACATCCCCGATAAATGTGGCCCTGAAATGCAACAATGACGATACGGACGGGACGTGCTAGCGTTATAGTAGAACCGTAACGTAACCCGAGGATTGCAGACATGACCCCGTCAACACCCCCCAATGACAAACTGGCCCAGGCCTACGACAAGTTACTGGAGATCATGAAAAAGGCCTGGCAGGACACCGAAGACCATGCCCTGCCCCCGCTCAGGGAGCGCCTGGATCAGGCCGTCGAAAACCTCTCCGCCCTGGGTGAGGTGACCCGGGAAGAGGCCGAGCATGTCGCCGAGTATGTGCGCCGTGACCTGCATGAGGCCGCCGATTTTCTCAGTGAGTCCGGTCACAGCCTCAAGGACATGGTTCAGTTTGACCTGGAATTTGTAGAGCGCAAATTTGCCGAGATGTTTGCCCAGATGGCGGACAGCACGCGCATGGAACTGGACAAGCTGGCCGAACGTGCCCGCCAGGTGGGTGAATGGCATACGGGTGAAATTACCGGCGTCGGCATCCTGCAGTGCAAGGGCTGCGGGGAAAAATTGCACTTTGAAAAGACCGGGCATATCCCCCCCTGCCCCAAGTGTCATGGCACACGCTACCGCAAGGTCTTTGCCTAACCACTAAGGAAACTCTGCAAAAGTCCCTACCTGGACTTTTGCAGAGTCGGAACGCGCGGCTCGTGTCCGCGCTTTCCTCACGCGCTACAATCACTTACGTGATTGGCGCGGCGGGGCGTCCTGTCCCGCACGGAAGCTCTGCATGTTTATGCAGAGCTTCCCTGGTGCCCGCTACGTGCCCCGGCCGCGGACCGGGTACTACAGCATCGGCGGCAATGCACCATAGGTCATCTGCAACAGGGTGTGAGCCGGCGCGGGTATACCTTTCGACACGACGCACATGCCGCTGCTGGCTCGCGGTGTGCGGCACAGCAGCAATACTGTTTAAACAACCTGAGTAAAACGTGGTGACCGAGGCAGCCGTCAGACTCGATAAGTGGTTATGGGCCGCGCGCTTTTACAAGACCCGCGCGCTGGCGGTGGCCGCGGTGAATGGCGGGCATGTGCACGTCAATGGCCTGCGCGTCAAACCGGCGCGGGAGGTGCATGTCGGTGATGAGTTGCGCATCAGCAAGACACCCTATGTCTATACCCTCACCGTCCGCGCCCTGTCCGGCAAACGCGGGCCGGCGAGTAGCGCCCAGACCCTGTACGAGGAACAGGCCGACAGCCTGCAACAACGCGAGGCGCTGGCGGCGCAGCGAAAATTACTCGCCGCGGCCCATCCTCAGCCTGCCCGGCGCCCGGACAAGCGCGAGCGCCGCAAGATTATTCGTTTTATTAATAAAAACCAGACTGGATAAGCACTATGCCCAAACCCGTTACGCCACTGCTGGCCGCCGATGCCCTCATCGAACTGGTGGACCAGCCCGGTCGGCCGATTGTCCTGATTGAGCGCAAAAACATCCCCTATGGCTGGGCCATCCCCGGTGGCTTTGTCGATGTGGGCGAGCCACTCGAGGTCACCGCGGTGCGCGAGGCCAGGGAAGAGGTCTGTCTGGACGTACGCCTGACGGCCCTGCTCGGTATTTATTCGGACCCGAGCCGCGACAGCCGTGGCCATACGGTGACGGCGATTTATGTGGCGCAGGCGCACGGCACCCCGGTGGCGGCGGATGATGCCAAAAGCGTGGGGATTTTCATGCCGGAGGCGCTGCCGCAGCCCCTGGCCTTTGACCAT
>JAWOIE010000297.1:0-5976 GCA_046484825.1 Gammaproteobacteria bacterium
ATCACCGCCGCGACGCCCTTCAGGGGGTCGATCAGCATGACGGCCAGCGCGGCCGAACAGGGTGGTGTGCAGGCTCTGGTAGCCGTTGGCCTTGGGGATGGCGATGTAGTCCTTGAAGCGCCCCGGCACCGGCGTGTAGAGGTTGTGTACCAGCCCCAGCATGCGATAACAGGCATCGACCGAATCGACAATGATGCGAAAGGCATAGATGTCCATGACTTCGGACATGGATAAATGTTTTTCGCGCATCTTTTTATAGAGGCTATAGAGATGTTTTTCGCGGCCGACCACGCGGCCGTCGAGGCCCTCCTGGCGCATGCGTTCGCGCAGGCCGGCCTCGATCTTGCTGACGATCTCCTTGCGATTGCCGCGCGCCTTTTTCAGCCGATCCGCCAGAACGCGGGCGCGCAGTGGATACATGGCCTCAAAGCCAAGGTCCTCCAGCTCGATACGCATGCTGTTCATACCCAGCCGCACGGCAATGGGGGCGTAGATCTCCAGGGTCTCGCGGGCAATGCGACGGCGCTTGTCCGGACGCATGACCCCGAGGGTGCGCATGTTGTGCAGGCGGTCGGCCAGCTTGATGAGAATGACGCGAATGTCATTGACCATGGCGAGGATCATTTTGCGGAAGTTTTCCGCCTGGGCCTCGGCCTTGCTCTCGAACTCGATGTGGGTGAGCTTGCTGACGCCATCGACCAGTTGCGCCACCTCTTCACCAAAGACGCTGGCAACCTGGTCGCGGGCGGTGGGGGTGTCTTCGATGACGTCGTGCAAAATGGCAGCGACGATGCTGGGGGCGTCCATGCGCATCTCGGCCAGGATGCGGGCGACATTGACGGGGTGATGGATATAGGCCTCGCCCGTCATGCGGGTCTGGCCGTCATGGGCCTCGGCGCCAAACAGATAGGCGCGGTAGACCTCGGCCACCTGCTCGAGGTCCAGATACTCCTCGAGCATTTCGCACAAATGCATCATGCGAAAGGTTTCAGACTCCTCGCGGGTCTGCGGCTCTGGGACCGGCTCAGCGATAACCCCTCCCCCTCATACCATGAGTCGTGGGGGTATTATTCTTCCTCGGAGGCGGCGTCATTGCTAACGGCCGGGGCCTCGTCTTCATCTTCGATGGAGACTTCGGGCACGGCGGCGGCGGCCAGTTCGGCCACGCCTTCGGCGGCCATGCCACTGAGGATTTCTTCGCTGGCGACGGCCTCCTGGACTTCCTGCTCATCGAGGAGGGTGCGGTCAAAAAAGCCTTCGGAGATTTCACGCAGGGCGACCACGGTGGGCTTGTCATTTTCCCAGGCCACCATGGGCTCCTTGCCATTGGCCAGCTGGCGCGCACGCTTGGTGGCGACCAGGACGAGCTGGAATCGGTTATCAACGTTGTCCAAACAATCTTCTACAGTGACGCGTGCCATTTTTCTCTCCGCGGTTTTCAGCCGACCCGGGGCGGGTGGGCCATCATTCTTCAGGTAGCCGGAAAGTATACCGGCCGGCAGGAACCTATGACAACAGCTCTTGCAATAAAGCCTGCTGCCGCTGCGCCTGGCGGCTCAGCCTCAGGCGCTGGGCGATGACAATGCTGCGCAGTTCCTGCAAGGCCACCTCAAAGACATCATTGATAATCAGGTAATCAAACTCGGCGTAGTGGCTCATTTCGCTGACCGCATCGCGCATGCGCCGCGCGATGACCGCCTCCGCGTCCTGACCCCGCCCCTGCAGGCGTTCGCGCAGGGCGGCCTGTGACGGTGGCAGGATAAATACCGACACCGCCTCCGGGTACAGGTGGCGGATCTGCGCGGCCCCCTGCCAGTCAATTTCCAGGATCACGTCCTCACCCTGCCGCAGTGGCTCGTCCACACTGGCCCTGGCCGTGCCGTAGTAGTTGTCGAAGACCCGGGCATGCTCCAGAAAGGCGCCGGCCTCGACCATGGCCTCAAAGGCGGCGCCATCGGTAAAGTGGTAGTCCCGGCCGTCGGCCTCGCCGGGGCGGGGCGCACGGGTGGTATGCGATACCGATACCTGGATGCCCGGGGTCTGGTCCAGCAGGGCCTTGACCAGGCTGGTCTTGCCGGCGCCCGAGGGCGCGGCGAATATATAGAGTGTACCGCTCATATGCCGTCCTGCCGATTATTCAATATTCTGTACCTGCTCGCGCATTTGCTCGATGAGGACCTTGAGCTCGACCGAGGCCTGGCTGGTGACCACGGCCACGGACTTGGACCCCAGGGTATTGGCCTCGCGGTTGAGTTCCTGCATGAGAAAGTCGAGGCGGCGGCCACTGGGACCGGTCTGGGCCAGGACCCGCTGGATCTCGGCAAGGTGGGCGCTCAGCCGATCCAGTTCTTCTTCAACGTCCATTTTCTGCGCCAGTAGCACCAGTTCCTGGGTGAGGCGGGCATCATCGATGGCCACATCGGCCTCGGCCAGGCGTTCGTGCATTTTCTCCTGCCAGCCGGCCTTGATGGCGGGGATCACCTCCTGCACCTCCGCCACCAGGCGGCCGATGCCGTTGCAACGCTCTTCCAGCATGGCCCTGATTTTTTCGCCTTCGCGGCGGCGTGAGTCGATGAGTTCAGCCATGGCCTGGTCCAGCAGTTGCTGACAGGCCTGCTTGAGGGCCTCGGGGTCCAGCGACGGGGTTTGCAGCACCCCCGGCCAGCGCAGGACCTCAAAGGAATTGGTCGGCGCCGGGTTATACAGCAGGGCATCCACCTCGCGGCTGGCGTGGGCCAGTCGGGTGGCCAGGGCGGTATCAATCTGCAGCTCAGCGTCGCCGCTGGCGGCGCGCTGAAATCGCACACTGCAATCGATCTTGCCGCGGGACACCTGCCGGCCGATCTGTTCGCGCAGGCCCTGCTCAAGCTGACGGCACTCATCGGGCAGGCGCAGACTGACGTCCAGATAACGGTGATTGACCGAACGCAGCTCCAGGGTCAACTGCCCCCAGTCCTGCTGTCCCTCGACCCGGCTGAAACCGGTCATGCTCAAAACCATGCGCTGACACCCTGAAAATTAAATATTCGCGCCCCGGGCGCCGAAATAGAGATTAACGAATTACGGGCGACAGGTTACCACACTCCGGCGGGAGCTATGATAACCTTGCCCGCTCACAATCCATTCAATCAAGCACGGGCTATGGTAAAAATTCACAATGATCTGCCCCCGGGCACGCAAATTGACCGGTACCGCATCGAACGCACGCTCGGCGGGGGCGGCTTTAGCATTGTCTATCTGGCCGCCGCCCTCGACGAACGCCGGGATGTGGTCATCAAGGAATACATGCCCATGAGCCTGGCCGATCGCGGCGCGGACATGTCGGTCATTGCCAGCCATGACAAACACATTGAGCGCTTTTCCCATGGCCGCCGCCTGTTCTTTCAGGAAGCCAGCACGCTGACCACCCTGAAGCACCCCAATATCGTCAACGTCATCAATTTTTTTCGCGCCAATGGCACCGTCTACATGGTGATGGATTACGAAGAAGGCCAGAACCTGCAGTCCTATATCAAAAAACACAAGGGCAAACTCAGCGAGGTCTTTTTGCTGACGGTCTTCCTCCCGCTGCTGCAGGGCCTGCAGGTGATCCATGCCCAAGGACTGTTACACCTGGACATCAAGCCCGGCAATATTCACCTGCGCAATGGCGGCCGCCCCCTGCTACTCGACTTCGGCGCCGTGCATGAAATGATGCACACCCGCCAGTTCCAGCCCAATCAGGTCATCACACCGGGGTTTTCGCCCATCGAACAGCTCGACCCCGGTGGTTATGTGGGGCCCTGGACGGATATCTATGCCATGGGCGCGACCATGCGCTCCTGCATCGACGGTGCGTCGCCACCGCCCTCCCCGCAGCGACGCGAAAAAGACAGCCTGCGACCGGCGGCGAGCGCCTTTAAAAAGAAATACTCGCCAACCCTGCTTGAGGCCATCGACTGGGCCATGGAAGTCGACCCGATGTTACGACCACAAAACGTTGACCAGTTGCTGGAAAAACTGGCGCCCATTGCCACCGACAACCCGTCGCAGTAGCCCTTACCGTCATGCAATATCTGATTAGTAGAACCAGCCGACTCGGCAACCGCGAAACCAACCAGGACCGCCTGGTGGCCCTGGAGCATGAAGGTGCCGTCCTGCTGGTGGTCGCCGATGGCCTGGGCGGAAAAAAGGGGGGTGCCCTGGCGGCGCAGAGCCTGATCGATACCGCCACTGACATCTTTACCGCCACGCGCCTGCCCGTCACCCAGAGCGGGGCGTTGTTGACGGAGATCCTGGTGGCGGCGCATCACAATATCAAAAAGGTCGGTGCCGAACAGGACCCGCCGCTGACGCCGGGCACCACCGGCGTGCTCTGTCTTGTCCAGGAGGGTCGCGCCCAGTGGGCCCATGTCGGCGACAGTCGCCTGTATCTGTTTCGCGACGGTCTGCCCCTGTATCGGACCCAGGACCATTCCTATGTGGAACAGCTCTATCAGGAGGGCCAGATCTCCCTGGACAATATCCAGGGCCACCCCATGCGCAACTATGTAACACGCTGCCTGGGCCTGACCGATGGCGACCCGGAAGTCACCCTGAGCAACGAAGTGCAAATGAAGACCGGCGATATCCTGTTGCTCTGCACCGACGGCCTCTGGGACCCGGTGGACGATGCCCAGCTGGGCGCCATTATTGTCCACGGTCGACTCAGTGATGCCCTCAACCAGATGGCGGAGCGCGCCGAACAGGTCAGCTATCCCGCCAGCGACAATATTACCGCCCTGGCCTTTCAGCTCATGTCTCTCAGACTCACCAGCAAGACCGTCGAGGCCGAGAAAAGCGAACCCCACAAAGTCGCCGACCCGCTCGACAGCGCCATTGGCGAGATCGAGCGCGCCATTGAGCAATACGGTGGCGAAATGGACGACGGCCACACCTGAGCGTGCAGCTGGGCTATAATGCCCACCTGCTATCGTTCACTCAATAAGGAATCCCTATGCGACCCAGTGGCCGTGCCCCCGATGAAATGCGGGCGATCAAGATTACCCGTCATTACACCAAGCATGCCGAAGGCTCGGTACTGGTCGAATTTGGCGACACTAAAGTGCTGTGCAATGCCTCGGTGGAGACCCGTGTGCCCGGTTTCCTGAAGGGCAGCGGCCAGGGCTGGGTGACGGCCGAATACGGCATGCTGCCGCGCTCCACCGGCAGCCGCATGGGTCGCGAGGCCGCGCACGGCAAGCAGGGCGGCCGCACCATGGAGATCCAGCGCCTCATCGGTCGCTCCCTGCGCGCCGCGGTCGACCTGAAAAAACTCGGCGAACACAGCATCACCATCGACTGCGATGTCATCCAGGCCGACGGCGGCACCCGCACCGCCTCCATTACCGGCGGCTACATCGCCCTGGCCGACGCCATTCAGTCCATGCTGGACAAAAAACAAATCAAGGCCTCACCGCTACAACGCCAGATCGCCTCGATCTCGGTCGGCGTCTACCAGGGCACGCCCATTGTCGACCTCGACTACCCGGAAGACTCCGGCTGCGAAACCGACATGAATGTCGTCATGGACAGCAACGGCGGGTTTATCGAAATTCAGGGCACCGCCGAAGGCGCGCCGTTTCAAACCGAAGAACTCAATAGCATGCTGGCACTGGCCCGACAGGCCATTGCAAACCTCATCCAGGCACAGGCAGAGGCGCTGGAAGATTAAAAGACTGCACCGCGAAGGCACAGAGAACCCTAAGTAAAAGCTGCACCGCAAAGGCGCAAAGAACGCAAAGTTTTTAATGTGTTCTTCTCTACGCCTTTACAGTGAAAGGCTCTTGAGATTCAAAAGACCGCAACGCGAAGGCACAAAGAACGCAAAGATTTTCAATCTGATCTTCTCTGCGCCCTCTGCGCCTTTGCGGTGAGCGGCTCTTGAGGTTCAAAAGATCACACCGCGAAGGCGCAAAGAACGCAAAGATTTTCAATCTGATCTTCTCTGCGTCCTCT
>JAWOIE010000017.1:0-6688 GCA_046484825.1 Gammaproteobacteria bacterium
CTGGAAGAAGTCAATCGCGTTACCATGGAGTGATGAGCAATCATTACCCGTAGCATAAACACCAGCAGGATGTAAAAGGACAAGGTTATGGCGGAAAAGGCGTTAAAACAGCAGACCTTCATGTATGAAGGCAAGGACCGACAGGGGAAGAAAGTCAGCGGTGAGACGGCTGGCGCCAGTATCGCCCTGGCCAAGGCCAACCTCCGCCGTCAGGGTATCAATCCCACCAAGGTCCGCAAGAAGTCCGGCTCGGCCTTTGCCGGCCTGAAGCGCGGCAAGATTACCGCCAAGGAGATTGCGGTTTTTGCCCGCCAGATGGCCACCATGATGGATTCCGGGGTCCCCCTGGTGCAGTCGTTTGAGATCATTGGCCGCGGCCATGAAAACCCCAAAATGCAGACCCTGCTGATGAGCATCAAGGCGGATATTGAAAGCGGTAGCAATCTCTCCGATGCGCTGGCAAAACACCCTTTCTATTTTGACGACCTGTTTTGTAATCTGGTCAGCGCCGGGGAGCACGCCGGTATCCTGGACAGCATTCTCGACAAGATCGCGACCTACAAGGAAAAGACCGAGGCCATCAAGGCCAAGGTCAAGAAGGCCCTGATGTACCCGGCCGCCGTCATGGTCGTCGCCTTCGTCATTACCATTGCCCTGCTGCTCTTCGTCATTCCGCAGTTCGAATCGCTGTTTGCCGGTTTTGGCGCGGACCTGCCGGCCATTACCCGTTTTGTTATCGACCTCTCGGCCTTTGTACAGAGCTGGTGGTTTGTCATGTTTGGCGCCATCGCCGGCGTCATTATTGGCTTTAAACAGACGCATAAGCGCTCACGAAAATTCCGCCAGAACGTCGACCGCTTTATGCTGAAGCTGCCTATTATCGGCGGCATCCTCAATAAAGCGGCCATTGCCCGTTTCGCCCGCACCCTTGCCACCATGTTTGCCGCCGGGGTCCCCCTGGTGGAAGCCATGGACTCGGTGGCGGGTGCCGTAGGCAACATCGTCTATAGCGATGCGGTGATCAGAATGCGCGATGAAGTGGCCTCGGGCACGCAGCTGAATATCGCCATGAAACAGGCCAACCTGTTCCCCAATATGGTCATCCAGATGACCGCCATTGGTGAGGAGGCCGGCGCCATCGACACCATGCTGGGCAAGGTGGCCGACTTCTACGAAGAAGAGGTGGATAACGATGTCGACGGCCTGAGTAGCCTGCTGGAACCCATTATCATGTCGGTGCTTGGTGTCCTGGTCGGTGGCCTGGTCATCGCCATGTACATGCCGATCTTCCAAATGGGTAAAGCGGTCGGCGGCGGTCACTAAACTGGATGGGCTATATCGAGCTTTTACAGCAAAATCTGTGGCTGTATTACACCGTTGTCTTTGTCCTTGGCCTGCTGGTGGGCAGTTTTCTCAATGTGGTGATCTATCGCCTGCCCATCATGCTCAAGCGGCAATGGCGTAGCGACTGCCTTCACTACCTGGCAGAGACGAACGATCCGGCGCTGAACCGCGACTATCAGGCCGACACCGCAGCCGACTTTAATCTGACCGTCCCGCGCTCCCGCTGTCCCCACTGCGATCACCTCATCCGTGCCTGGGAGAACATTCCCCTGCTGAGTTACCTCCTGCTGCGGGGCAAGTGCCACGCCTGTGGTGCGCGCATTTCGCTACGCTACCCCCTGATCGAGCTCTTGAGCGCTGTGCTGGTCACCCTGGTGGCCTGGAGATTTGGTGTTAACGAACAGGCCGCTCTGGCCATGTTGCTGACCTGGGCCCTGCTGGCCCTGACCTTTATCGACCTTGACCACCAATACCTGCCCGACAACATCACCCTGCCCTTTTTGTGGCTGGGCCTGCTGATCGCGCTCTATGGCGTGTTCACCGAGATCAGCGCTTCGGTCTGGGGTGCCGCGGCAGGTTACACCGTGCTCTGGAGCATCTACATCATTTTCAAAAAACTCACCGGCAAGGAAGGCATGGGCTTTGGTGACTTCAAACTCCTCGCCATGCTCGGCGCCTGGCTGGGCTGGCAAAAGCTGCCGGCGATTATCCTGATGTCCTCCCTGGTCGGCGCGCTGGTGGGCATTGCCCTGATTTTGCTCCGGCGCCATCAGCGTGGCGTGCCCATCCCCTTTGGGCCTTATCTGGCGGCCGCCGGCTGGCTGGTCCTGCTCTGGGGGGATGACATCAATCATGCCTATTTACAGTGGGTGGGTCTGCGTTAACACCCGGCCGCAGGCAAGAGCACATGCTGATTATTGGACTCACCGGCGGTATTGGCAGTGGCAAGACCACGGTGGCCAAGCTGTTCAGCGCACTGGGCGTGCCGGTGATCGACACGGACGAGATTGCCCGCCAACTCACGCAACCGGGACAGCCCCTGTTACAAACCCTACGGCAACAGTTTGGCCCTGCGGTATTTAACCCCGATGGTTCCCTGGATCGCAGCGCCCTCGCGCAACAGGTGTTCAACAACACCCCGGCCCGCCAGCAACTGGAGGCCCTGCTTCACCCCGCGATCTGGCAAGCGGCCGAGCGACAAATCCAGGCGCTGGATGACGCCTACTGCCTGCTGGTCGTGCCGCTGCTGATCGAGAGCGGTGCCACCGGGCGCGTCGATCGCATCCTGGTCGTCGATACCAGCGAGGACCTGCAGGTGTACCGGACTCGACAACGGGACCAGCGCAGCGAGGCGGACATCCAGGCCATTCTGGCGGCGCAGGTCGACCGCCAGACCCGGCTGACGGCGGCGGATGACATCATCGACAACAGCGAGCAGGCGTCACTGCCCCTGGTGACACAGGTAAAGGCGCTGCACGAAAAATATCTGGCACTGGCCCAGACAACTTCGCCAATCACGTCCTAAATTGCCTGTTCACATTCCCCCGCATGCCGGTACAATTGGCCGGTGGATAATCTGATTACCTATGAACAACCGCTCAACGAACGCATTCGCACCCTGATGCGTCTCGAACACCTGTTTCAGCAGGCCGCCTATACCCTGCGCGGTTATTCGGTCTGGGACAGCCGCGCCACCCTCGCCAGCCTGATCGATATCATGGACATCCTCGGTCGGGTTGACCTGAAAACCGAGCTGTTTAAGGAACTGGAGCGTCTGCAGGCCGCGCTGGCCAAGGTCAGCGGCAAGGCGGGCGTCGACGAGGAGCAACTGCAATCCATTCTCAACCAGCTGGAAAAGGCCCAGACCGGCCTGCAACAAACCAGCGGCCAGCTCGGGCAGGCGCTCAAAGAGGAAGAATTGATCAGCAACCTGCGCCAGCGCAGCAGCCTGGCGGGCGGTAACTGTCACTTTGATTTACCCAACTACCATTTCTGGTTGCAACAACCGCCCGAGGTTCGCATTGACATCCTCGAGGGCTGGTTTGAACAACTGGCCACGGTACAGCAGGCCGTTACCCTGGTGCTGGGGATTATTCGCGAAAGCAATGTCCCGCGCACGGTGGTGGCGGAACAGGGCTTTTATCAACAGAATCTGGATACCCAGTTCCCGCATCAATTAATTCGCATCAGTATTGATAGTGAACTGCCGTACTTCGCCGAGATCAGCGCCGGCAAACACCGCCTCACCATTCGCTTTCTGGAGCCGCGTAGCAAGGCGCGCCCATTGCAGGCGGAACAGGATGTGCGTTTTCAACTGACCTGCTGCGCTATTTAGATTCAGGTCAGCGTTCATGCCTACGGTCAAATGCCCCCACTGCGCAAAACCCGTCCGCTGGGACGTCAGCTCACCCTGGCGACCCTTTTGTTCGGAACGCTGTCGTCTCATCGACCTGGGTGACTGGGCCAGTGAACAGCACGCCATCCCCGGCAAGCCGCACTTTCTGCCCGAAGACAATGAGCCCCCGTCGGAAGATTAGGGGGCTGGTCAAAATAATATTTACATTTGGTCGCACCTGGGCCATCACTGCCGTGTTGCAGGCCCCCTCCCTGGAGCCTGCCCTGCGGGCCCGCCTGCGGCGCTCCAAACTCGCTCCCGGCGAGTTTGTGCGTTTCTTGGTAAGGGGGTGGCCATTACCTGCGAATGGCTACCAGCATCCTGCCTCTCGCCAAATACCGTCCATCCATGGACATAACGCGCCTTGCATTGATGGCCCAGGCACGCCCTCGGTGTTGACAATATTATTTCGACCTGCCCCCTTAATCCTGCCTTGCCGGCAGCATAAATTTAAACGCCACCTGCCAGTTTCCCTGTGCCGTTTCCACGCGCACCACCGCCAGCCAGTCCTTGCGGCCACTGACACACACCGGCAGAACCGACTGCGCCTGCCAGCGATGCTCCGACTGTTTGTCGAAGACGCTCCGGTTGACCGCCATTTGCATACCCGGCATGAGAAATTCCACTGAGACCTGACGCACTGCCAGGGGCTGCTGCGCTAACAGTTCCAGCTGACTCACAAACGGCTGCAAATAGACAATCGGTTGTGCGACACTCCAGACAATACGCCCGCCAGCGAGTTCGGCGATACAGTCACCCTGCTCCGGCTGACAGCTGACTTCCACGACCGATTCAGGCAGCGGCGTTCCGGCTTGCCGCCACCAGAGACTCACGGCCAGCAGCAGGACCAGCACCGGGGCCAACCACTTACCGGCAGACCGCAGGTTCATGCTTGCGCACCCCACAGGGCGCTGATCGCGGCAATGCCGTGCGCACCCGCTGCCCGTGCCAGCGGCAGGTGTGAGGCGTCGACGCCACCCAGGGCAAAGACGGGACAGCGGACGCCAGCGACGAGGTCCCTGAAACAGTCCCAACCCAATGGCGCGGCATCCGGATGTGAGGATGTCGGCAAGACCGGTGACAACAGCACAAAGTCTGCCTGTAACTTTTGCGCCTGTTGCAGCTCCCCCGCATGATGCACCGAGGCCGACAATAGTTTGTCTGCCGCAAGCGGACGTTGTTTAAATTCATACAATTGTTGACTGGTGAGGTGCATCCCCGCCACCTCGGTCGCGTGCGCCGCATAGAGATCGGGACTCAATAACAGCATGGCCTGCTGTTGCCGGCAAAGGGCTATCGCCTGTTTCACCAGGGCCTCTTGCTGCTGCGGGTCGACGGACTTGAGGCGTAACTGCACCAGACGCACGCCGCGCGCCAGTGACGCCGTGAGCTTCTGCGCAAAGTCGTCGACAGAGGAAAACCGGCCCGTAATCAGACACAGTTCAGGTAGGGCGGAGCGTTCTAGCATTTTGATGATCTCCAGATTGGCCGCTGGAAAGGCGTAGCGGCGCAAGTGCTCGGCATGGACCCACCGTAGGGGTTGGCCTTCACGACCCCGGGGCTCGGCAGAAAATGTCTCCACCACATAGACCTCGAGCAACACCGTCCTGTCCGCGTAGTCATGGCGAATGCTTCCCAGAGTGTGTGCGGCCGCGACGTCAATGCCGCACTCCTCGTGCAGTTCACGCCTGAGCGCCTGTTGCGGTGTCTCCCCTGGCTCGACCTTACCACCGGGAAATTCCCATAGTCCCCCCTGATGAACATGTGCCGGGCGTTTTGATATGAGAATCTTGTGTTGGGCATTTTTGATCACCCCCACAACGACGTGCATCAATGCAGGCGCCGTATTCATGGCAAGGGGGCTCGCTCAGGTACGATATTCGGCGTTGATCCGCACATAGTCGTAAGAAAAATCGCAAGTCCACACCGTGGCGCTCGCCGTCCCTCTGCCCAGCTGGACCTTGATGGTGATCTCACTCTGCGCCATCACCGCCTGTCCCCTCGCCTCGGTATAGCCTGGCGAACGCCCACCCTGTTCGACAATACAGACATGATCCAGATAGAGGCGAATCGCATCGAGGTCAAGGTTCTGCAAACCGGCGCGCCCCACCGCCGCCAGGATGCGACCCCAGTTCGGGTCGCTGGCAAAAAAGGCCGTCTTCACCAGCGGCGAATGGGCAATGGTATAGGCCACATCCAGACACTCCTGTTCCGAGGCACCCTCGGAGACGACAATATTGATCAGCTTGGTAGCGCCTTCACCGTCCCTGACGATAGCGCGTGCCAGTGTCTCGCAAACCTGCTGGACCAGTTGCTGAAACGCAGCGTAGCCGGTCGCTTCGGGCGAGTCGATGGCTAATTCACCCTCGGCTGTGGCCATGAGTACACAGGCGTCATTGGTCGAGGTGTCGCCATCGACGCTAATACGATTAAACGATTGGTCGACAGACTGTTGCAGGCATTGCTGCAGGACTATGGACGGGACGGCGGCATCGGTGGCGATATAGGCCAGCATAGTCGCCATGTCCGGGCGAATCATGCCGGAACCTTTGGCGATACCGGTAATGCACACGGGCTGGTCGTTAATCACTGCCTGCAATGACACCACTTTGGCCACGGTATCCGTGGTCATAATCGCCTCTGCCGCCTGCGCCCAGTGGTCTTCACTCAATTGTGGAAAGACCCGTGGCAGCGCCCGGGCAAACTTGTCGGTGGGCAGCGGCTCACCGATGACGCCGGTGGAAAAAGGCAGCACCTCGCCACGTCGACAACCTGCGAGATCCGCCAGCCACTGGCAACAGGCCAGCGCATCGTCATAGCCCTGTTTACCCGTACCTGCATTGGCATTGCCGGCATTGATCAATAAATAGCGGGGCGCCTGCGCCTGCAGGTGGGCGCGGGCAATCTGCACCGGGGCGGCGCAAAAGGCGTTGCGGGTAAAGACCGCGG
>JAWOIE010000192.1:0-13338 GCA_046484825.1 Gammaproteobacteria bacterium
GCTTTATGGGCAGCATGCCGGACGAAACGCAGCATAAGGGCCATGTGCCGATCCTGATTGTCGATGCCGGCACGCGCTTTGTCGCTCTCCAGGTCGATGCCATCCTCGGCGAGCGCGAAGTGGTGGTGAAAAATCTGGGGACTGCCCCAGCATTAACAACTGACGCGGCACCTGCGTCTCATGCTGGCGACTCAGGTGCGCCTGCAGGCGGTACTGCGCCTCTTTGCGTAACTGGGTCAGTTGCTCGCCCAGTTTGAGATCCAGTTCCTGCAGGATCGGGCTCTTGCCCACATCCGTTACCACACCCACCTGGGCCAGCAGAAAGTCGCCGTAGACCAGGTGGGCCAGATGAAATTCCGGCGCACGATCGGTGAGCCTACCGAGCTCATCCACCGCCATGGTGAAATCACCTTGCTTGAAATAAAACAGCCCCTTGAGCAGGCTGGCCTCATAATCCTTTGGATTCATACCGAGGCGACCATCCAGTTCGGCCAATAACTGCTGCATGATCTCGCTGTCTTTTTCACGCACGATCGTGCCGCTGGCACTCGCCGTCTCGTGCCACTGCCTGTCCTGATTGGCATTCACCAGCCAGCTGGTCAGCAGCACCAGCAGTGTCGTGGCGGCCAATCCTGTTTTGAGTAGACGTTGTTTCATTTCAATAGGTATTTACAAATTTCGCTCACTGACAATACGCCAGCCCTGGTCAGTCTCTATCAGGATAAACTCCTTACGACCCTGGTCCGCATAAGTATCCGACTCGTATTGTTGCCGCACCTCAACCACCACGCGCTTATCGGCCTCGTGGCGAATGGAAAAATCACTCAGGCGCACCTTGATCCATGCCGGGCGCCGGATGCGCTCCGCTCTTTGTGCCTGCCACTGGCGCCGGGACTGACCCGGCGGATGATAGGCCAGTTCATAGTACTGCAAATACTCCTGCAACGACTGCGCCGACCACGCCGCCGCCCAGGACTCGAGCGTTGCCCTGATATCCTTGTCGACATCTGCGTCTGACAACGGCACTTCGACAGCGCTCTCTGACGCCAGCGGCGTCTCCGGAATCACCTCGGCGTCCGCCACGGGTTGCACCGAGGCCGAGGCCGCACGCACCGGCGCCTCCGCAGCCGGTGCGCTCAGCGGCGGGGCTTCCGCCATGACCGTCGCGACCGGTTTAACCGACAGGTCGGCCAGGGCACGCAACTGCAGCCGGCGTTGTGATGTGTCATCAAATTGCAGCGCCTTGCCGTAGGAATCCCGCGCCATTTCCACGTAAATTGCGGTCAGGTTTTCATATATAGCGGCATAACCGGCATGAGTGTTGAGCCCCTTTTCGAGCACCTGCTGGGCCTTTTTATAGTCACCCTGCGCGGCATAAATAACGGCAAGATTATTGTAGGCGTCCGGCAATTCCGGATAGCTATCGATCAGGGCCTCGTATACCGCCGCCGCCTGGGTCAGCTTGCCAGCCTGCGACAACTGACGCGCCTGGGTAAAACGGGCCTGCACCTCGGCATGGTTTGCCACGGAAATGGTCGGTGCGTTCTGCGCACTCAACGTACTGGGCAACAAGGCCATGCCCATGGCGAAAATCATTCCGGTCAGCTGCTTTTTGGGGGGGTACTTTAGTGTTCTAAACGACAAGCCCATGCTCCTGTGTCGTGCCTGCTCAGGCGCTAAAATTTCAACGATTATAGTAACATATCTCAACCCTGTCGCGTCTGCAATTACGCCTCCACGTCACGGGATAAAGGTAACCGCTCCATCAGATAGCACAGGCAGTCCTGGCGAATAATATCGGTCTGCAGGGTCAACATAGAGGGCATCAGCGGGATTTTGGTAACCAGCTGGCCATCCACGACAGCAAAAAAGCGCGCGGCGATATCCTGTTGTTGTTCATCCCAGGCATGCAACGGCAGCCGCTCGGCAGGCGGGACCGTGGCCAGCGGGGTGCCCGGCCTGAGTTCGCAAAAATTCAGCTGATCCAGATCGGCGCGCAGGCAGAGCCCTGGCACCGGGTTCGCGACCGGCGTTCCCTGGGGGCCCGCGATGGCAAAGACGACGTCCAGCGCGACCTTGACCACGGCGACCGTGTGAAACAGGTCCAGGTCCTGCGGGTGCATGGCATGGCGCGGATGTTCGGACAGGTGCAGACAACTGTCGATCAACTCGGCGGCATGGGCGACACCCTGCGGCTCGCTGGGCCGGCCACACTCCACCGTGATGGCCGGACACAATCGGGCAAAGGCCAGCGACAGGACCGAATCCGGATTGCGAAAGTAGACCACGGTGCGGCTGAACAGCCGCGCCAGGTGAAAAAAGCCCTGTTCCAGTTCGTTCAGGCAGGCATAGTGCGGATTGCGCCCGGTATTGTTATGGATGTCGATGCAGGCAAACACCCGGCGGGCACGCATGCGCTCCAGCACCTGACGCACCATGACGCTCTCGGCACTGTCGCCCTCGCCCTTCCAGATACGGTTGTAATCCGGCTGCGTGGGCAGACAGCGCTGCCCGTGGCGGGCCGCCGCGACATTGCCGATAAAGACACTCAAGGCGCGCGGCAGGCGTTGCCCCTGATACTTTTTCAGGATGTGCCTGAGCGCCTCCCAGCCTGTGACCTCGTTACCATGCAACAGCACCGAGACGAACAACGGCTCGGCGCGTTCGCCGGGCAGGTGAATCAGCGTCGGCCCGGGCAGGAAGGTATGCAAGGTAGTGGCCTCCTGGTCCAACAGTCCCGCCGGCAGGTAATCGAATTCTTGCAACATACTTATAGGGTCCACTGGTGAACGGGTTCACCGCTATTTTGTCTTTCCAGGTAGGCCGCCAGCAGGGCGCGCATGTCACGACCATGCTTGTCGACAAAGGCCTGCTGCCACTGTGCGCCATTTTGCCGCGTACTGACTCGTTCACGGATAATGCCGAGATACTCGCCAATATCCGCAGCGGCGACATCGTGCGCCTGCAGGCCTGCAGCGGCCAGGGGCAGCAACTGTTCCAGGATCAGCTCGCGCACCGGCCAGCGTCGGCCGTCGAACCAGCGCAGCTGGGCGCCCAGGCCAAAGCGGGCCGCCTCATAAAAATTATCCCGCGCATATTCGAAGCACAGCTGCTGCTCCGCCGGCACCGCCTGAGTGGCCACGGCGTTGACCAGACCATAAAAAAAGGCGGCGTTGGCAATGGCGTCGATCACCGTGGGGCCAGCGGGCACCACGCGGTGTTCGATGCGCAGGTGCGGCTGGCCCGCGGCATCAAACCCGAGCAGGGGCCGGTTCCAGCGCCAGATCGTACCATTGTGCAGGCGCAAATGTGGCAGCGGTTGTGCCGCTGTCGACAGGTCCACCGGCAGCATCACCGGATAGTGCTGCAGGTTCTCGCTAAAACACTCAAACAGCGATGCCCGCACATAGGCCGAGCCAAAACTCACCCGGCGGATGGGGCCGAAGGCCGCGCCCGCATAGCCACCGACGGCCACGGCCTGCTCAAACAGGGGGATGCGGGTCTCGTGCCAGAGATTTTTACCGAACAGAAAGGGTGAGTTGGCCGCCAGCGCCACCATGGGCGCCGAGACAATGGTGCTGGCATTGAACAGGCGTACCGCGTCGCGCGGGTCAACCTGCAGGTGGATCTGGAATGAGGTCGCCGCCGACTCCAGCATGACATCACGGTGGGTAACGTGCAGGTGCTCCTTGCCGACAATATCGAGGGTGAGCGGTTTGCCATGGCGCTGGTGAAACACCTCGCGGTTGAGGGCGCGATAGCGTTCCATGGAAGACATATTGGCCAGGTTGAGCATGTCATTTTCCACCGTGGGCAGGATCCCCACCATGACCAGTTGCGTCTCCAGCTCGGCGGCCACCTGACGACACTGTCGCCAGGTGGCATTGAGTTCGTTGTGCATGGCGGTAAAAACATGTCCCTGCAGCACACGTGGCACGCTGTTGACCTCGACATTGAAGGCCGCCAGCTCCGGGCTGGCGAGGGGGCTGTCGAGGCGTTGTAAAAACGCCTGATTCAAGGGCGCCGGCAGGCCCTCGGCATCCACCAGCCATGACTCCAGCTCGAAACCGGTGCACTGCGGGTCACGGGACAGGACGCCATCGGCAAACCAGTGCTGCAGGGTCCGGGTCTCCTCCGCCAGCTGCGCGCGAAAGGCGGCAAACTCGGCGTCACTGAAACGGCTGTGACTGATCTCATCGCCCATAATGACTCCTAGCCACCGGTCTCGGTAAGCGCCTGCTCCAGTTGCAGCAGGCGGGCGGGGGTACCCACATCCGACCAGCGGCCGCGGTAGTGTTCCGCACTCACCTGGCCCCGGGCCATGGCCGCACGCAACAGGGGGGCGAGGGGAAAGACCCCAGCCGCACAGCCCGCAAACAGCGCCGCGGCATACACACCGAGGCCACTGAAGGTGAGTTTGCTGTCCGCCTCGGCCTGCGCGTAGCCACGGGCATCGATGGCAAAATCGCCCTGCGGGTGATGGGCGGGATTGTCCACCAGCACCAGATGGGCCAGGCCCGTCAGCGTCTGCGGCAGTTGCCGCAGCGGGTAGTCGGTCCAGACATCGGCATTGATGACGACAAAGGGGCCCTCGCCCAGCAGCGGCAGGGCATTGAAAATACCGCCACCGGTTTCGAGTGCCTGCGCCCCCTCATGGAGGTATTCAATACGCAGGCCATAGGCCTCGCCATTGCCGAGCGCGGCCGGGATCTGCTCACCCAGCCAGGCGAGATTGATCACGACCTCATGCAGGCCGGCCTCGGCCAGACGTAACAGGTGATACTCGATCAGGCTACGGCCGGCGACCCGGAGCAACGGCTTGGGGGTGGTATCGGTGAGGGGGCGCATACGCTCCCCACGACCGGCGGCGAGGATCATGGCCTTCACGCCGGGGCCACCGCCGCGTCCGCCAGGCGTTCGGCAATCGCCAGTTCCTGCAGAAGCCCATAAAAGTCACTCAGGCTGTCGTGGCGTTGGCAGGCCTCCAGCACGTAGGCAAAGGTCAGGGGAATATCCTTGAGGTAGCCGGACTTCTGATCCCGGTAGTGCAGGCGACAGAAAATCCCGCTGGCCTTGAGATGGCGCTGCACGCCCATAAGGTCAAACCAGCGAAGAAACAGGGACGGACTAATGCCACGCAAACCGCCCTGACGCAACCACTGGCCATAATACGCCAGCGCCCACGCTTCGACCCGCGCCTGTGGCCAGCGGATATAACAGTCGCGCAACAGCGAGACCAGGTCATAGGTTAGCGGGCCGATAACGGCATCCTGAAAATCGATCACCCCCGGCCGGGGTTCGCAGGCCATGAGATTGCGCGAGTGATAATCACGATGGACAACCACTTTGGGCTGCGCCAGCGCGGATTCCAGCAGCAACTGAAAACCGGCCTCCAGGCGTTGCTCCTGCGCGGCCGTCAGGCTGATACCGAGGTGCCGGTCCAGTAGCCAGTCACGAAACAGGGCCATTTCCTGCCACAACAACCCGGTACCGTAGGGCGGCAGCTTCGCCACAGGGGTCGGGATCGACTGAATTTTCAGCAGCGCCTGGAGGGCGTCACCATAGAGGGCATCGGCCGTGTCGCCGTTGAGCACCTGCAGGTAGCTCACCTCACCGAGGTCGGACAACAATAAAAAACCCTGCGACAGATCCTCTGCCAGCACCTGCGGGGTATGGACGCCGGCCCCGGCCAGCAGCCGGGCAATGGCAATAAAGGGCAGTGGATTTTCCCGTCCCGGTGGTGCATCCATGACAATCGCGCTGTGTCGGGCACCGGCGTCACCATAGTGGACGCGAAAATAACGCCGAAAACTCGCGTCCGCCGAGGCGGGGGCCACATCAAACTCCTCATGGCCCAGCACCTGGGGGAGCCACGTCATGATCTGCTGTAAACGGTAATCCAACTTTCACTCCGCAATGGGTTCAGGCAAACTGCAGACACTATAATATATTGGCCTCTTTAGCGTATAGCCGGAATATGCACCGTCCCCAACCTCACGCCCAGCACCCTTCCCTTCCTCACCGGCACCACAACGCCGGGCGTTTTGCCAACGCCACCCCAGCACGCACCGACCTGCTCGATGTGTTGCGCGGTAGTGCCATTGCCCTGATGTTTGTCTATCACTTTTGTTACGACCTGACGTACTACGGCCTGGCGCAGTTCGACTTTTATCACGGTCCGTTCTGGCCCTATTTTCGCCTGGTCATTGTCAGCAGTTTTTTATTCATCGTCGGTATCAGCCTGCACCTGGCCACGCGCCATGGGCTCAACGCCCGACGCTTTGGGCGCCGTCTGGCCTGGTTGCTAAGCTACGCCGCACTCGTCAGCCTTGGCAGTTATCTGCTGTTTGCCGAGCGCTGGATATTTTTTGGCATACTGCATTTTATTGCCGTAGCCAGTGTCGCCGGTCTGTGGTTTTCCCGTTACCGCTGGCTCAACCTGTGGCTGGGCCTGGCCCTGATCCTGCTCGGCAGCCAGTGGACGCACCCGCTGTTCGACCACCCGTTGCTACAGTGGCTCGGCATGGTCACGCGCCTGCCGGCGACTGAGGATTATGTGCCCTTGCTGCCCTGGTTTGGCGTGGTCCTGCTGGGAATGTTTTGTGGCAAACAGCTGTTTACGCAATCGCCGCCGCCGGCCATGCTTCACTGGCAGCCACAGGGCCCGTTGGCGCGGTTACTGGCGCTGGCCGGACGCCACAGTCTGCACATCTATATGCTGCATCAACCTTTATTCCTGGCAATGTTGTATCCTGTTTCTCTTTTGATTGGCCGTGGCTAGCTTTTTTGAATCCGATAAATGTTCAGCGTTAAATCACATTTCCGCGCACGCCTCGCCCTGCTTCTCGGTGGCCTGAGCCTGCTGGCCGTGGCCCACGCCGAGACACCAGCCCGTTCTGAGGAGGCGGGGCTGTGCACACCCTTTCCACCACTCATTAGCCTGCCGTCGCTGCGCGGTGACGCCGACGCCGCGCCACAGGAGATTCAGATCCAGGCGGACAGCGCGGTCTCCAGCGCCAGGCAGGTCACCCACTTCAGCGGTGACGTCCTGATCGAGCAGATGGAAAAACGCATCGCCAGCGATCAGGCCGAGTACGATCACAACGCCGGCGTGCTGAACGCCAGCGGAAATGTGCGCTATGACGATGGCCGACTGCAGTTCAGCGGCAAGAGTGCGCGCGTACAATTTTCCACGGATCAGGGACAGATCAACGACGTCCACTATCGCATACCAGAACGACATGTCAGTGGTCAGGCCGACAACATCTACATGGACTCCGCCCAGCAGCTGCGCCTGCAACAGGCGACCTATACCACCTGCGACCTGGACAGTATCGACTGGCGGCTCACCGCCGGCGAACTCAAACTGGACAACGAAAGCCAGCAGGGCACCGCCAAACATGTGGTCGTGCGCTTCATGAACGTGCCCTTTCTCTACCTGCCCTATCTGCGCTTTCCCATTGGCGATCAGCGCATGTCCGGTCTGTTGTTTCCCGCCTTCGGCAACTCCGATGCCCACGGGGTGGAGCTGAGCCTGCCCTACTACTGGAATATCGCCCCCCATCGCGATGCGACCATTACGCCCACGTTTTTGAAAAAACGCGGCACCAAACTGGACACCGAATTTCGTTATCTCAACGCACAAAACACGGGCCTGCTCGAGATCGAATACCTCGCCAATGACCAGGAAGACAACGGCCGCAACCGCCAGTACTACCACTGGACCCACCAGGCCACACCCCTCGAGGGCTGGAACGCCGCAGTGGACTTTCAGCGCGTGGGGGACCTGCAGTACTTTGAAGACTTCGGCGGTGGTCTGGACAGCGCCAGCCTCACCCATCTGGAGCGCCATGGCACGCTCACCTACAACCGGCCGCTGTGGAACCTGAGCCTGCTGGCGCAGGACTATCAGGTGCTCTCCGGCACCACGCCCCATCAACGTCTGCCCCAGCTGAGTGTGCAGACCAACCTGCCAGAACAGGACAACCGTCCCCACTACGCCCTGCAGGCAGAATGGGTACGCTTTGCCCACCAGGACGCCAATCAGCTGCGCGGCACGCGTCTGGACGCCATGCCCAGCGTCCGCCTGCCCTGGCAAAACGAGGCCATGTTTTTTATTCCCAAGCTCAGTCTCAAGGCCACGCACTACCAGCTGGAGCAGGACTACAATGGCAGCGACGAACACAGCCTGACGCAACCCGTCTTCAGCTTCGACAGCGGCGTTTTTCTCGAACGCGACACCCGCATCGCCGGGGTCAATCTGCTGCACACCCTGGAGCCACGCCTGTTCTATCTCTACAGCCCCTATCGGGACCAGAGCCAACTGCCCCTGTTCGACAGTGGCGTGACCACCGCCAGCCTGAGCAATCTGTTCAGCGAAAACCGCTTCACCGGCCTGGACCGTTACGGCGATGCCAACCAGGTCAGCGCCTCACTGACCACGCGCCTGTTGCGCACCGATAGCGGCGTGGAACTCTTCAATGCCAGCGTCGGTCAGATATTTTACCTGGACGACCGCCGGGTCGGCCTGAGCGGTAATGTGCTCGAGACCCGCCAGCGCTCCAGTCTGTTTGCCGAACTGCACCTGCAACCCACCGAGCACTGGCGCTTTGACACCGAATGGCAGTGGGACCCGGAACAGCAACAGACCGAAGTCGGCACGAATCAACTGCAATATCGGCTGGATCGGGATAAAATAGTCCGACTTGCCTACCGCTTTCGCCGCAATGAGCTGGAGACACGCGAGGCGGCTTTTTTCTGGCGCCTCAACCCACGCTGGCAGTTTTTTGCCAACGACAAGTTTGACCTCAAGGAAGAACATGACCTGGAGCGTTTTACCGGCGTGCAGTACGACAGTTGCTGCTGGGCGTTTCGCATCATGGCGCGCAAGCACTTTCGCGGCATCAAGGACGGTCAGAATGACTATGAGGATTCCATCTACTTCGAACTGGTCCTGAAAGGCCTTTCCAGCTTTGGTCGCCGCCGGGATATCGACAGCTTCCTGAGTACGGCAGGCCTGGAATAACATTTTCGTAACACCATTTTTACAGCACAAAGGTATTCGTATGATACGACGTATTTTTTCGGGCAGCGTCCTGCTCTGTATGGCCCTGGCCCTGCAGGCACAACCGGCCATTGTCGAACTGGACCGCATTGTCGCCGTGGTCAATGAGGATGTCATCACCCTGTCCGAGCTGGACACCTATCTCGACACCGTCAAGAAACAGCTGGCACAACGCAATACCCAGCTGCCCCCCGACGACGTACTACAGCGTCAGGTCCTGGAGCGCATGATTCAGGAACGCCTGCAGTTGCAGCTGGCGCAGCGCCAGGGCATTCGTGTCGATGATGAAACCATTAACAACGTCATTGCAAATATTGCCCGGCAAAACCGTCTTGACCTGAATCAGTTTCGTGAATTGCTGACCCGCGAGGGCTTCGACTTCAGCGCGTTCCGCAGCAATATTCAAAACGAGATCATCATCGCGCGCCTGCAGAAAAAACTGGTGGAGAGCCAGATCAATGTCACGGAGCAGGAGGTCGACACCTATCTGGCCCGGCAGAAGTCCGCGGGCAATACCAACGAGCACTATCACCTGGGCCACATCCTCATCGCCCTGCCGGAGGCCGCCAGCCCCGAACAGATCGAGCAGGTGCGCGCCCGGGCCACGGACGTTTTGAACAAGCTGCGTAGCGTCGCGGATTTTGCCCAGACCGCTGCCGCGGTCTCCGCGGGTCAGGAGGCGCTCAAGGGGGGCGACCTGGGCTGGCTGGAGGCCGGACAGGTCCCGACCATTTTTGAAGAGGCGCTGGAGACCCTGGCGATCAACCAGGTGAGCGACCTGATTCGCAGCCCCAGCGGTTTTCACATTATCAAGCTGCTGGATAAAAAGACTACTGAGCAGAAACACATTGTGCAGCAGACCCTGGCGCGCCACATTCTGATCACCACCAACGAGGTGGTCAGTGATGCCGATGCCCGGCAACGCCTGCAACGCCTGCGTGAGCGCCTGCTGGCCGGCGAGGACTTTGCCACCCTGTCGCAAGCCAACTCCGACGACAAGGCCGCCGCCGCCAATGGCGGCAGTCTGGGCTGGGTCAATCCCGGCGTGATGGTGCCGGAGTTTCAGGAGGTCATGGATACCCTCGCCCCTGGCGAACTCAGCCAGCCCTTTCAGAGCCGCTTCGGCTGGCACCTGGTGCAGGTCATGTCGCGGCGCCAGCACGATGACACCGAGCAGTACACCCGCACCAGGGCGCGCCAGTCTCTGGGCGAACGCAAGCTGAGTGAGGCCACCCAGAACTGGCTGCGCCGCCTGCGTGACGAGTCCTACGTCGAATATCGCCTGGAGCGCTAATCATCGCCCGCGCCGCCACGGCCATGAGCCACCACCAGCCCCTCGCCATCACCGCCGGTGAGCCTGCCGGCATCGGTCCCGATATTGTCCTGGCCCTGGCCCAGGAGGACTGGCCGCGGGCCTGGGTCTGTGTCGCCGATCCGGACCTGCTGGCACAACGCGCCACCCAGCTCGGGCTTGATATCGACATCATTCCCTATGCGGCACAGACCCGCCCGGCGTCACACCGCGCCGGTTCAGTCCTGGTGGTGCCGGTGCCCCTGGCCGCCCGAGTCCAGGCCGGCCGGCTGGACCCGGCCAATGCACGCTATGTTCTGGAGACCCTCAGGATCGCCAGCGACGGCTGTCTGGAGGGGCGCTTTGCGGCGCTGGTCACCGGGCCGCTGCACAAGGGCATTATTAATCAGGCGGGCATCCCCTTTAGCGGCCATACCGAATGGCTGGCCGAGCACAGCGGGACGCCACTGGTAGTGATGATGCTGGCCACCGAGGGCCTGCGCGTCGCCCTGGTGACCACCCATTTACCCCTGCGCGAGGTGGCTGCGGCCATTACCCCGGCACGGCTGGAGGCCATTACCCGTATTCTCCATGCCGATCTGCAGCATAAGTTTGGCCTGGCCGCACCGCGTATCACCGTACTCGGCCTCAATCCCCATGCCGGTGAAGACGGCCACCTGGGGCGCGAGGAGATCGACATCATCGAGCCCGTCCTGGAAAAGCTGCGCCGCGAGGGCATGGACCTGCGCGGCCCGCTGCCCGCGGACACCGCCTTTACCCCGGACAAGCTGGCGCAGGTGGACGCGGTGCTCGCCATGTATCACGACCAGGGCCTGCCCGTGCTCAAGCATCTGGGCTTTGGCGAGGCCATCAATATCACCCTGGGGCTGCCCTTTATTCGCACCTCGGTGGACCACGGCACGGCGCTGGAGCTGGCGGGCCGGGGCGGGGCCAAGATGGACAGCCTGCGCGCCGCACTGCAGCTGGCCACTACCCTGGCGGACGCCGAAGCGGCCAACCCGCAACGACGCCCCACGGGCGCTCACTAGACCATGTCGAGCCACACCCCGCGCAAACGCTTCGGGCAGAATTTTCTGCATGACCACAGTGTCATTGCGCGCATTGTCCAGGCCATTAATCCGCAGCCGGGCCAGCACCTGGTGGAGATCGGCCCCGGCCAGGGGGCGCTGACCGAGCCCCTGCTGGCGGCACTCGGCCAGCTCGACGCTATCGAGCTGGACCGCGACCTCATCGGCCTGCTGACGACAAAATTCGCTGCCCGGGGCCTGCGCCTGCACGCCATGGATGCCCTTAAGGCCGACTTTTGCGCCCTGGCCGAGGCCGGGGAACACCTGCGCATTGTCGGTAACCTGCCCTATAACATCTCCACGCCGCTGCTGTTTCACCTCTTTGAGCAAAAGGCCTGCGTCAGCGACATGCACTTTATGCTGCAAAAAGAGGTTGTGCAGCGCATGGCCGCCGGGCCGGGCAGCAAGACCTATGGTCGCCTCAGCGTCATGGCGCAGTATCACTGTCAGATCAGCCCGTTGTTTGTCGTCAAACCCGGGGCCTTTTTCCCCGCCCCCAAGGTCGATTCCATGATTGTGCGGCTGCGCCCGCACCCGCAGCCACCGGTGGAGATGGAGCAGCCGCAGCTGTTGGCGACCGTGGTCGGCCAGGCCTTCTCCCAGCGGCGCAAGACCCTGCGCAATAGCGTCAAATCGCTACTGGATGAAGATGCCATTCGCCAGTGCGATATCGACCCCGGCATTCGCCCCGAGCAACTCAGCCTGGCGCAGTTCGCCTGCCTTACCAACCGCCTTGCCCAAGACGTGACGCCCATCGGCTAATCGGCTAATCGGCTAATCGGCTAATCGGCTAATTTTATTGGGATTTCGTCCGATAGTTAGACAACACACGGCGATATCACAGGCACTCATGACAGCATTGCAAGACCAGCAAGCGCTCCTGCTTTACCGGGTCGGCCCGGTGCTGTGCTGTGCCCCCAGCCTCAATGTGCTCAGCATTATCCAGCCCGTGCCCCTTACCCACCCCCCGGGCACCGACCCGGCGCGGCCCGGTATTTTTCGCCACGATGGCCACGTGGTGCGCTGCGAGGAATTGCGCGTACGCTTTGGCGTTGCGCCAGCGGACCGCCGTCCCGGGCGTCTGATCATTGCCGAGACCGACGGTGGCCGCAGCGCCTTCTGGGTGGACGACATAATCGACGTCATGGCCATGCCGCAGACGGGCTGGGGGCAGCTCCCCGCGCAGCTGCCCAGGGGCATTTTCAGCCGCACCCTGATGCTGGCCGACACGATCTATTTGTATGCCGAGCTTACCGACCTGCAAAAACTCCAGGGGCACGACCTGCTGAAGGCCTATATTGAAAAACTCAGCGAACGGCCCGCCGCCGCGAACACACCGGCCAACGCAGAAAGGCCCCCGACCGCCACCGCCAGGGCGGATATTCAGACGCGCGCGACCGGCACCCATACCCAAGCCCATACCGACGCGGCGGGGCATGACCACACCGGCAGCGGGGCGAGCACCGCCCCGACATCAGATACAGGCACAAAGGCACTCGCCAACGGCGACACGCCGTCCACGCAGCGTGACGATGGGGCAACAAGCGGTCAAAGCGCGCCGGGGGCAACAAACAGCATGCCCGCTGCCGACTCACGGGGACCGACGTCGGTGACAAAAAATTCAATAGCGCCCCCCCCAGCGGTGACAGATAAGCGCAGTCCTGCACCGGCACCAACCCCCCCCCCCAACCCGGCCCCGGCCCCCCGGACCGCCCCCACTACGAACGACCCCATCACCCCGGCCCGGCCGGGCGCCACCCAGCGCGCTCCGGCACAGGGGTCTGGGCCCACTTCCGACAGCACGCCCCAGCGTACTACGGCGCTGCAGTTCAAACCGGCGGGCACCGCCCCGTCCAACGAAGACCGCCGCCCGCCGATCCCCGTCACAGCCCCGG
>JAWOIE010000241.1:0-2939 GCA_046484825.1 Gammaproteobacteria bacterium
GTTAAAGATTACCGGCATGTGCCATAGTGGTGCTATGGCCAAGCTGGTGATTGCGGATGGTCAGGTGCGCGTAGATGGCCAGGTTGAGTTGCGCAAGCGTTGCAAAATTCGTCAGGGCCAGCAGGTGCAATTCAGTGGGCAGAACATCCTGGTCACTGCGCATTAAAGCGTGCCGCCGCGCCAATCACACAAGTGATTGAAGCGCGTGCGGAAAGCGCGGACACGAGCCGCGCTTTCCGACTCTGCAAAAGTCCAGGGAAGGACTTTTGCAGAGTTTTCTTAAGCGATGGCGTGTGTTGTGGTGTATGGGATCGCGATAGTAGAGTGTTGGTTGCCGGATAAAGAGGGCAGGTGAATGGAAAATCGTAATCATGTCCGCCTGGTTTCTGCAATGACCGTGGTGCTGTATGTCGACGGTCATGGTCGGCACAAGGGGGTGCTGCAGGATGTCTCACAGGGCGGTGTGGCGGTCAGTCTGCTGCAACGTGGGGAGGACTGCTTCAATACCGGTGATGCCATTTTTATGCTGGCCGATAATATGGATGAGGCCTTTACCATGGAGATCGTGCGGGTCGATGGCGACGTCATTGGCCTGCGTTTTATCGAATAGCAAGATTTTTTCTCCGCGCCCACGGTCATAAGCCCATCGGCGCCGCCGGGCGTAGGGCATGGGAATGCCTTCACAAATCTGCCATCACAACAGTGGTATGATGCGCGCCTTTGTCACACACAGGGATGTACCTATGGCCAAATTTCGCGCAATCATTGAGGGGCAGAATGTCCTGTTGATGATGGATAATGAACCCCAGCAACTGGATTTTCACCGCACCGTCTGTCTAGAGGCCGAGTGTGTGGACAGCGCAACGTCTGCCGCCCTGGAGACGGTCATGGGTGAACTCAGTCGTCAGCAGGTGGTGCTGGACTGCCATACCGGCAAATCCACGATTCGCCTGGAGTACATCGAGCAGGTCGATGTCCTGGAGACTGCCTGTAGCGAACAGGGTTTTGTCTGGTATTTCGCCGATGATGCGCTGTTTGATTATACGCTACGCCGGCAACACTAGCGCGCCGCCGGGCTCATCCCCCGCCCAGCCCCCCTTCATTTTCCCATCCCCGTCCTGTTGGTGCGCCTGAAGCCACCGGCCGGGGCGAAGTCGACAGGCCGAAATGCGACAAACCGGCTTACAGGTGACGCCGGGTCGGTTATATTATGGTTATTCGTAATTAGATAAGAAAATATTTATAGTTTCCATGAATGTCACCTTTCGCCAATTAAAGGTCTTTGCCGCGGTCGCCCGCCACCTGAGCTTTACCAGGGCCGCGCGGGAGCTGCACCTGAGCCAGCCCGCCGTTTCCATGCAAATCAAGCAATTGGAAGACACCGCCGGGATCAGCCTGTTTGAACAAATCGGCAAAAAGATTTATCTGACCGAGGCGGGGCAGGAGATGTATCACTACAGCCGCAGCATTGCCCAGCAACTGGTCGAGATCGAAGAGGTCCTGGCCCAGTTAAAGGGGGTCAGCCGCGGCCACCTGAGTATCGCCGTGGCCAGTACCGCCAATTATTTTGCCACCCGCCTGCTGGCGGCTTTTGCCAAGTCCTATGCGGGCGTCAGTTTCAGTCTTGATGTCACCAACCGCGCCTCGCTGTTGCGGCAACTGGAACAGAACGAGTGTGACCTGGTGGTCATGGGTAAGCCGCCGGAGGACATGGATCTGGTGACCGAGGCCTTTATGGAAAACCCGCTGGTGGTCATCGCCCCCCCGGATCACCCCCTGGCCGGACAACAGGGCATCAGTATGCAGCGCCTGCAGGAAGAGACCTTTGTGGTGCGCGAGCCCGGTTCCGGTACCCGTATCGCCATGGAACGTTTTTTTGATGAGCAGGGTTTCGAGCTCAAGACCGGCATGGAAATGACCAGTAACGAGGCCATCAAACAGGCGGTGGAGGCGGGCCTGGGCCTGGGGATTGTCTCCATCCACACCCTGACCCTGGAACTGGAGGCCAGACACCTGGTCCTGCTCGACGTGGAAAAATTCCCCATCCTGCGCCACTGGTATGTGGTCTATCGGCAGGGCAAGCGCCTGTCGCCGGTGGCCGAGGCCTTTCGCCAGTTTGTCCTCGGTCAGGCGGAGGCCGTACTGCGTGGCCTGGTGCGCTGAGTATGAGCGTGTTTCATGTTCGAGGCTGGTCGGCACAACCGCATGCGGTGGCCCGTGATGGAACTTTGCCAATGTCCCCGCGTCTGATGCATAGGCGACTCTCGAAGATAAATCACGGGCACGCGTTCATTGCGGCGCCTCGGTAAAAGGGCTAATCTGCGCCGCATGAATCGGATCGGACATAAACTGCTAACCGCGGTACTGCTGCTGATGCATCTCACTGCACCGGTACAGGCGGCGGTCATGGGGATGGGCCAGGCCACCAGCGGCCAGGCCGTGAGCCCTTGCGCGCAGCACCTGTCGACCCCACCGACAGCGTCTGCTGTCGAACCGCATGCGGCCCACCTGGCGGATCAGTTAGCCGAACAACAAGAGCCGCCACACCACAGTGGTGCCGATTGCTGTCAGCAGCACCAGGCCGGTGAAGGTCATCAGTGCAGTCAGTGCCAGCCCTGCGCCTCCGTGGCCATGCTGGTCAATCTGCATCGCCAAGCCGTGATGCCGGCATTATCGGCCTTGTTACTCTTCCCCACAGCTGATGCCCCCCAGGGTATCGCCTCTCAGAATCTTTACCGTCCCCCGATTGACCTTCTCTAAACGAAACACCCAAGAGGTGTTAGTGTCTCGGCTGAACAGAATGACCTGTTCAGCGTAAAATACTCTCGAGATCTTTGTTCGTCCGTTTGCCCTGGCCAGCGGACCACACACAACAGGAGAAGGCGATGAAACCGCGCCTGTTTTATCGAATCATGATTCCGCTCGTCGGTCTGTGTCTG
>JAWOIE010000255.1:0-3916 GCA_046484825.1 Gammaproteobacteria bacterium
CGTTCAACCAGGACTGCCGCTGGGTGGGCCATAGGATTCCTTCAGAAATGGGCGGGCTGACGGGAGTCTAGACAAAAACCTGCAGGGCGGAAAGTAACTGGCGGCAATCTGCTTGTCGGCGACGTATGCTGGTGCGGACTCGTCCCGTCTGGAGGGTGCCAGACAGCGGCATTTTTACCGCATCTGTGCGCGGGCTAACCATGAGGCCGGCGGCTGATGCATAAGCCGGAGCCTGACGCCTCGGCCATCCATACAGCCGCAACACCGCTTAGGGAAACTCTGCAGAAGTCTCTCCCTGGACTTTTGCAGAGTCGGAAAGCGCGGCTCGTGTCCGCGCTTTCCTCACGCGCTTCAATCACTTGCGTGATTGGCGCGGCGGGGCATCCTGCCCCGCAAGGCAGCTCTGCATACTTATGCAGAGCTGCCTTAATCCTGCTACCGGTTTTCGCTACCCCGGATACAGCTCATGCAGCGGCTGACTGACCCCCGCATAGCGCACAATGCGGGCGTGCTCGCGACTGAATTCGCGGGCGTTGTGCAAACCACAGGCGTGGGCAATGACATTGACCTCGTGATTGACCCAGTGCGCATAGGTGGCGACCCGTTGTGCCTTGTCCTTGACGACCAGACCTTTTTGCAGACGTTTGTTGTGGGTAGTGATGCCCGTCGGGCAGGTGTCCAGATGACATTGCAGGGACTGGATGCAACCCAGGGCGAACATGAAACCGCGGGCGCTGACGGCGAAGTCGGCACCCATGCACATGGCCCAGGCGACGTTGGCCGAGGTCACCATCTTGCCCGAGGCGATGACGCGGATCCGATGGCGCAGACCAGCGCGACACAGGGCATCGACGACCATGGGCAGGGACTCGGTGAGCGGCATGCCCACATGATCAATCAGCACCTGCGGCGCGGCGCCGGTGCCACCCTCCCCGCCATCCACGGTAATAAAATCCGGCGCGCTGTCCAGGCCGCGCTTGAGGACCTCGTCGCAGAGCTCCTGCATAAAACGCTCCGAGCCCATTACCGCCTTAAAGCCCACCGGGCGTCCCGTGACCTGGCGAATGCGCGCAATCACGTCCAGCAGCTCAGCGACACTGCCGATGTCCGGATGGCGATTGGGGCTGCTGGAGGTCTGACCCACCGGGATGCCGCGAATCGCGGCCACCTCGAGCGTGACCTTTTTCGCCGGCAGGACCCCACCGCGCCCGGGCTTGGCGCCCTGTGACAGTTTGATCTCAAAGGCCTTCACCACCTTCGCCAGCTCTCGCAGCCGGTGATCGTCGAGCAGACCCTGGGCATCGCGCACGCCGTACTTGGCCGTGCCGATCTGGTAAATCAGGTCGCCGCCGCCTTCGAGATGATAGGGCGACAGGCCACCCTCCCCGGTATTCATCCAGATCCCCGCCTGGGCCGCGCCCCGCGACAGGGCGCGCACCGCCGGTTTGGAAATGGCGCCATAGCTCATACCCGAGAGGTGAAAGACATTGCTGACCATAAAGGGCTGGTCGCAGTCGGGGCCAAGGGTAATGGCCGGCATCTCGGTGCACTCCTCATCCAGCAAGGGAAACGAGGCGTTGACGAAAATGACCGAACCCGGCTCACGCAGGTCGTTGGTGGAACCAAAGGCCACCAGGCCGCCAAGGCCCTTGGCGGTGCGATAGATCCACGCGCGGGTGGCGCGATTAAAGGGTTGTTCCTCGCGGTCATGGGCAAAAAAGTACTGGCGAAAATACTCGCCCAGACGCTCCATGCGATAGCGCATGCGGCCGATGACGGGGAAATTACGCAGCACCGCATGGGTGGTCTGAAAGCGGTCATGCAGGTACATCCAGACCAGGGAAACAATGATCAGCGCCGTGACGGTGCCAAAAAAAATGATAATCCAGTTTGCAGCCAGCGACATATCGAGTGACATACTTTATTTATTCCTTGTTCCTTGTCCTTGATGACACCGTAATCATCGACCAACGCCGGTTTTTGTTTAGCCGGGCCGGGGAGAGTGGGGATTCGGAATCCGACCCGTGCCGCGTCTTAAAGATAGGCCTTGCGCCGAAACAGGTCGTTACGCCGACTCACCAGACGGTCGAGGAACAGCAGGCCATCGAGGTGATCGATCTCATGTTGCACGGCACGGGCCTCAAAACCCTGCATCTCATATTCGTGGGGCGCTCCGTATTCATCCTGGGCCTGCAGGACAATCTGCCGGGCGCGAATCACATTACCGGTAAAGTCGGGGACGGAGAGACAACCCTCGCGGCCCTTTTCCATCCCCTGCCAGGCGGTGATCTCCGGATTAATGAGAATAAGACGGCCATGGTTTTCGCACTTGGGCCGGGCACTGAGGTCGACCAGGACAATGCGTTGCGCACGCCCCACCTGGGGCGCGGCAATACCCACGGCCCCGGGACCCGCGCGCAGGGTCTGTTCCAGGGCGGCGATAAAGTCATGCAGTTCGGCGTCGAAGTCCGTGACTACTTCAGACTCGACCTTCAGGCGCGCATCGGGATAGGTCAGGATCGACAACATGCCTGCACTTAGCCCAGCATGGTATCGACGGGCGTCAGGTGGGCCTCGATGCCTTCTTCCTTGATCAGGAGGTCGAGGGCGGATTGCAGGGCCGCAGTACCTTCGGCGGCGTAGCCTTCGATATGCATTATATAGATGGGTCTGCTGGCGTCACCGGCGATGTCCGATTCCAGGTCCAGGATATGCAGGCCGGTCTCGGCCAGGGCGGCGGTGACCTTGGCGACAATACCCATGCGATCCGCACCATAGACACTGATACGGACATCCGGCTGCAGGTGTGCGTGCAGGTGTGCCTCAATGTGGTCGATGTGCATGTGCATGTGCAGGCCGAAGGAATCGACTACCGACTCCAGCATGTCTTCCAGGGCCTTTTTGCTGCCAGCAAACTTCACCATCAGCATGACGGTGAAATTACCACCGAGCCGCATCATCGAGGCCTCGCCCAGGTGACAGCCGCCATCAAACAGGGCCGCGGTCACATGGGCCACGATCCCGGTGCGGTCCTCGCCAACCAGAGTCAGCATATACCAGTGGTCCCTGTCTGTGGTCATGGTCCTGTCCCCCTATGCGATCGTCTACGCTTTACCATCGAGTCGCTAGCGCCGCGGCCGTAACGCCGGTGACACACGCAAGACACCCTCGATTAGTGCAGTGTTGAGTGGGCAATATAAATCACGGCGACACCGGCCACAATCAGCGCAATCTGCTGCAGGGTTGCCGCCATGTGGGTGCGCTTGTGCAGGCCGGGGATCAGGTCGGCCACGGCGATATAAATAAAACTCGACGCGGCAATGGCCAGCACAAACGGCAGCAGCGATTCCATGCCCTGCAGACCGAAGTAGGCCAGCAGTGCGCCAATCACCGTGGTGGTGCTGGCGAGGATATTAAAGATAAAGGCCTTGCCGCGCTTAAAGCCGCTGTTGAGCAGCACGGCAAAGTCGCCCACCTCCTGCGGGATCTCATGGGCCGCTACCGCCAGACTGGTGACAATCCCAAGATGAATATCGGTCATAAACGCCGCAGCGATGAGCACGCCATCCACCAGGTTATGCAGACCGTCACCGATAAGGATCAGGACCCCGGCCGCCTGCTCAGGCTTGTCATGGTGGTCATGGTCCGGTACATGCGCCTCGCAGTGCGCGGCGTGACAGTGGCGCCAGAGAACCATTTTTTCCAGAATAAAAAAACTCAGAATACCAATAAGGACGGTCAGCCCGATGGTGTGGACATCGACAACGCTACCACTGGTAATGGCATGAGGCAACAGCGCCAGGAACGCGGCCCCCAGCAGGGCGCCAATGGCAAAACTGACAAAGTGCGGCAGGAGCTGCTCCCGCAAGCGTGTGGGAAATAACAAAAAGCTGCCGGCGGCGACCACACTCAGGAC
>JAWOIE010000054.1:0-3005 GCA_046484825.1 Gammaproteobacteria bacterium
AAGGCAATAGGTAGTGAAAAGTAGGCGATGGCAATCAGGATGTCCGATACGACATTCAGCCATAAGACATCGGCCTGCCACAGGTAACAATGACCATGGGGTATCCAGGTGCCGCTACCCGACAGGCGCTCACTAAGTTCGTTCATGCTAATTCCCCCGGCCTCTAGAACGACTTGAAATAGACGGGCGCCCTGCGTATGTGGTCGTCCTGCAGCGCAGCGGCATTGCCAACCGGGGGCACATCATGTTCACTACTGACGGGGGCCCCAGTATGGAAACAGATTTGCGGCAGTCGTGGGTAGCTCACGGACAGATACACAGCTTCACTGCCTGGGCGACTGCTAACCGCGCGCGGAGGGCCGGTCGTGCATGCCGCGGCTGGATATATCCCCTTCACTGATGGACGCAGGCTGTACAGCATAGGTTCTAAATAGCGTTATAGTTAGTATTACCTTAGAATTTTAGTCAAGAATAAAGGCAATGCCAGCATTGCCACAGGCCAAACTGTGAGCTGTGACACGTTTTCCTGTTATGCTTTGAAAGACTTACGGGATGTGTTTAAAAAAAAGAACTTTATAAACAGCAGCTTGGCTATTTGCCGATGCCTGGGGATACGGGCTTACTCAGGATGAAAACTACGTTTTGCGTGTTGAAACAGGAGTGCCTGGTATGTGCATAAACGCATACCAGTGAATGGTGCTCTCGGGTCTGCGAAGCGACACGCCCCCCTGTTTTTTCGATAACACGAATCATAAAAATCGATTTTGATGAGGTTAAATCTGGCGTTCGTACCCTCGTGGTGCATGAATGTTTGTACCAGGTCGGTATTCGCTGCCGCGCCCGGGTGTATACAGTCTGGCATGGCCGCCTGTCCCTGCTGGTTGTGTTGCCCGTCCTCTACAACACAAACTCGGTGGTCGAAGCACTACGCCGGCGCTGCTCGTCGTTTCATGCCTGCGGCATTTGCTTGATATAGACATCCCGTTGCGGGAAGGGAATGGTAATGCCGGCTCCTTTGAACTTGTGCCACATACTCAGATTGAGATCGGAGAGCACGTTGCCCATGCCCTTTTCGGGGTCATTGATCCAGACACGGCACTCCAGTTCGACGCCGTTGTCGCCAAAGCGCACCAGGCGGGCGACCGGTTCGGGTTCGGTCAGAATGCGCGGTATGGATTTAGCCGCTTCCACCATCAACTGCATGGCCAGCTCGGGATCGTCGTGGTAGCTGATGCTGATGGGCGCCTTGAGTCGGACATTCTTGTCGCGATAGCTCCAGTTAATGACCTCGCTGGTGACCAGATTTTCATTGGGGATGAGGGTGTCGACGCCATCACGGTCGGTCACCACAATATAGCGCGCGTGCAGTTCCTGCACCCAGCCAAATTTATCCCCGATACTCACCACATCACCGGGTTTGATGGACTTGTCAAACAGCAGGATGAAGCCGCTGATGAAATTGCTGGTAATGCGTTGCAGGCCAAAGCCCAGACCGACGCCGAGGGCGCCGCCAAATATGGTCAGGGCGGTCAGGTCGATGCCTGCGGTGTCGAGGGCAATCAAAACGGCAAAGGTGATAAAGACCACCTTCACCAGTTTGGCGAGGGCGACCTTGAGGCTGGCGTTGAGATGGGATGACGCGCGCATGCGCCGTTCCAGGTGACTGGAAAGCCATATCGCCAGGGTAAAGAAAAACGCCACCAGCATAATAAAGTTGATGACGCTCAGCAGGGAGACGCGGTTTTTCCCCAGGGTGAAGCCGACGGCCTCGAGGTTTTGCACCACCACCGGCAGCCAGTCCAGCAGGTAGAGGGCGACAATGAGCCAGACCGTGGTACTGATTATACTCTCCCAGGCCTTGAGCAGTGGCGAGGGGGCAAAGCCCTTGCGCAGGATGTAGATCACGAGGCGAATACTGGCCAGTGACAGCAGCAGGGTCATGGCGATGTTGAGAAACTGGGCGGGGAGCGTCAGGGCATGTAGAATGCCCCGGCCCAGCACCACCAGCACCAGTGCCGAGATGGGGAAGATCAGACGCTGCAGGGTGCGCAGGGTCATATGCCGGAAGGAACGTTCACGCTCCTGGGTCTTGAGGGCCACATAGCGGGTGACACGCCGGGCGATAAAGTAGGCGAGGATCAGGGCCAGGGCGAGGATGCCGAGTTGCCAGCCGTTGTCACCTCGACCCAGGTCGAGGACCTCAAACCAGAGGGCGGAGATGATATTGCTGATGTTTTCCATGAGTATCCATGTGCTGTGTTTGAGGAACAGACCGTCCTGCCAATCATACGCACAAGACTAAAGACAGCAACAGGAAATTTAAGCAAGACCACTATGACGGAAACACAAACTACACCTTTCATGCGACGGATTCGCAGCTTCGTGCGCCGCGAGGGCCGTTTGACCCGGGGGCAGCAGCGCGCCCTGGATGAGCTCTGGCCCCGCTATGGCATCGAGGCCGGTGCGCACACTATAGACCTGGCCGCCTGCTTCGGTCGTGCGGCCAGCACCGTACTGGAGATCGGTTTTGGCAATGGCGCCTCGCTGGCCGAGATGGCCAGGGCCAACCCGCAAAACAATTATCTGGGTATCGAGGTGCATCGCCCCGGCGTGGGGAATCTGTTATTGCAGCTGGAGGCGGAAGCCATTGACAATGTCCGTGTCATTTGTGCCGACGCCGTTGAGGTGTTGCAGGAGATGATCCCCGACGCCGCACTGGATCGCGTGCAACTTTTTTTCCCCGATCCCTGGCACAAAAAGAAACACCACAAACGTCGGATTGTTCAACCGGCGTTTGTGGCCCTCCTGCGGCAAAAGTTAACGCCCGGTGGTGTCTTTCATCTGGCCACCGACTGGCAGGACTATGCCGAACACATGCTGACGGTGATGTCGGCGGCGGAGGGTTTTGTCAACCTGTGCGGCGCAGGTCAATATGCCCCGCGACCGGCGTATCGCCCCTTAACCAAATTTGAGCAGCGTGGTCAGCGCCTGGGGCACGGCGTGTG
>JAWOIE010000106.1:0-3058 GCA_046484825.1 Gammaproteobacteria bacterium
GATTGTTTATTTCTATAAAAATATCGATCAATATCTATGTATAGTTGCGTAGCTCAAGCCCCTTTGAATACGCTGTTATTTGTCTTGTGTGACAAGCCGACAAAACACGGGTAATCATGGTGTTGGCCGGAATTGATTCATTAAGTAATTAAGTATGCGCTAATGTGTAATAAACAGAACAACAGCACAATTCATTAACCCTCAAAAGCAATCTTATGTCACAACACAACAAGGACCTTTCTACCAGCCTGCATGATTTAATTACCGGTGATGAGGATGCGCGTGTCTGCAAGGATATTCCCAAGTCGGCATGCAACGATCAACCGCGTAATTTTTTCGCCTACCTGATCGCCAATCTGCTCGGCAAGATTGCCGATGAGATTGCCAGCGCACGCTTGATTCTGCCGTGGTTGCTGGCCAGTGTGGGGGCACCGGCGGCGTTTACCGGCTTTCTGGTGCCGATTCGCGAGGCGGGGGTGCTGCTGCCGCAACTGGTGGTGGCGGCGGTGATCCGGCGCATGGCGATTCGCAAGACCGTCTGGTTGCTGGGGGCGGGGTTGTCCGGTGTCGCCCTGGGATTGATGGCACTGGCGACAGGGAACTTGTCCGGAACCACGGCCGGCTGGGCGATACTGGGCCTGTTGATTGTGTTTTCACTGGCGCGTGGTCTGTGTTCGGTTTCGGCCAAGGATGTACTGGGCAAGACCGTCTCGAAGGGCAAGCGCGGCACTCTGATGGGCTGGAGTGCCGGGATCTCCGGTCTGGCGGTTCTGGCTGTCGGTATCTATGTGGAATGGTTCGCGGGTGACGCACCGCTGGCGGTACTGGCCTGGTTGCTGGCGGGCGGGGCGCTGCTGTGGTTCATCGCGATCGGGTTTTTTGCTGCAATTCGCGAGCAGCCCGGCGCGACCGAGGGCGGCGGCAATGCCCTGAGCGTGGCGCTGCAGAGTTTCGGCATGCTCAAAACCGATGTATTGTTTCGCCGTTTTGTTATCGGACGGGCTTTGTTGCTGAGCGTGGCGCTGGCGCCGCCGTTTTATGTCCTGCTGGCGCAGCAGCATACCGCCGAAGGGCTGGTCGGGCTGGGGATGCTGATCATCGCCAGCGGTATCGCCGGCAGTCTCAGCTCCCCGGTATGGGGCAAACTGAGCGACTCCTTCAGCCGCCTGGTGATGGTGATCGCGGCACTGGCTGCGGGGGTGCAGGGGATACTCTTGTATGGCCTGGTGGAGGGCGGCTCGCCCTGGATCAGCAGTGCCTGGCTGCATGCCGGCCTGTTTCTGACCCTTAGCGTGTTCCATGGCGGAGTGCGCCTGGGGCGCAAGGTTTACCTGGTGGACATGGCCACGGCCGATACCCGGGCGATCTACGTGGCCCTGAGCAATACCCTGATCGGCATCGCCATGCTGGCCGGCGGGGCGATTGGTGTTCTGGCCGATGTGATCAACGTGCAGGCCGTGATACTGGTGCTGGCCCTGCTCAGCCTGCTGGCGGGAGTGTGGGCCTGGCGGTTACCGGAGGTCACACGAGACTAGGCTTCAGTCTTCAGTCTTCAGTCTTCAGTCTTCAGTCTTCAGTCGCCAGTCGCCAGTCGCCAGATTTCAGATTTCAGATTTCAGGCTCCGGGCGACACCACCAGCATAAGCTGCGGGGGTGCCCCGCAGGCGCGACCGGGTTCAGGTTACTTTTTCTCAGATTGACCAGCCCCCTGGCAATTGTCTTGCCTGAAAATATCAATATTTCAATGAGTTGGGGAAAATGGCCTATTGATAGGCGGTGACTATCAATACGATATAAACAAACGATTTTATATATCATCGTCCGGCCTCGATAATGATTCCCGTAGAGAGCAAACACCCTGTTTCAAAGGAGGACGCGGCGATGAGCAAGACAATGAGTTTCGCAGCAGTGCATTTCACGGTGGCCTTCACCGTGGGCTATGCCATGACCGGCAGCGTGCTGGTGGGCGGGGCTCTGGCGCTGGTTGAGCCGGCCATCAACACTGTCGCCTATCATATCCACGAACAGGTGTGGGCGCGGTTTAAACAGGCAGAGCATGACGGTCCCCGTCACGCGCTGCCGCAAGGGTAACGACAACTTTTAATCACGACATTCATTTATCAACAGGAGCAACAACCATGTTAGAGAACAAAGAAGGTCAGAACATTCCGCAGGTCACTTTCCGGACCCGTCGGGACCACGAATGGGTCGATGTCAGCAGTGACGAGATCTTCAAGGGCAAGACCGTGGTGGTCTTCGCACTGCCGGGCGCCTTTACCCCGACCTGTTCCTCCACCCACGTGCCGCGCTATAACCAGTTGACCCCGGCGCTGAAAGCGCAGGGTGTGGATGAGGTCATCTGTGTCTCGGTGAATGACGCGTTTGTCATGAACGAGTGGCAGAAGGAACAGCAGGCGGATAACGTCACCTTCCTGCCCGACGGTAACGGCGATTTCACCCGCGGCATGGGTATGCTGGTGCCCAAGAACGATCTGGGTTTCGGTGATCGCTCCTGGCGCTATTCCATGCTGGTCAAAGACGGCGTGATCGAGAAGATGTTCATCGAGCCGGACGTACCGGGTGATCCGTTTGAAGTCTCCGACGCCGACACCATGCTCGAATACATCGCGCCGAACGCCAGCAAGCCGCTGAATGTGACTGTATTCAGCCGTGAAGGTTGCCCCTACTGCGTGCGTGCCAAGGGCATGTTGCGCGACGCCGGCATCGACTTCGAGGAGTTGGTCCTCAACCGCGACTACAGCGAAGGCACCATCCGCGCGGTCTCCGGTGAAGCGACCGTCCCGCAGGTGTTCATCAACGGCGAACGCATCGGCGGGTCGGAAGCGCTGGAAGCATATCTGGCGGGAAAACACGCAGCGTAAGCTGCGCGTTTTCCAGGAGCTAGGGGCTAGGCGCTAGTGACTAGTCTGTAATTTATACCCCCTCCCCCAACCCCCTCCCTGTGGGAGGGGGTTGGGGGAGGGGGTATAAATTACAGACTAGTCACTAGCGCCTAGCCCCTAGCTCCTGGAAAACGCGCAGCTTACGCTGCGCGTTT
>JAWOIE010000034.1:0-5131 GCA_046484825.1 Gammaproteobacteria bacterium
GCGCGACGTCGGCGTGATTATTGAACGCGGTGACAAGCCCTAGAATGTTACAGCGCGCCTACATCAGTATCGGCAGCAACATCGAACCGCAACGGCACATCCGCCTGGCGGTGCAGGCCCTGCGCGAGACGTTTGGGGCGCTGGACATTTCCCCGGTTTACGAAAGCGAGGCCGTGGGCTTTGAGGGGGACAAATTTTATAACCTGGTGGTCGGTCTGGCCACCGACATGAGTGTCGGTGAGGTCAATGGTTGCCTGCATGCCATTGAAGATCGCTATGGCCGTGAACGGCAGGGGCCACGGTTTTCGTCACGCAGTATTGACCTGGACTTATTGCTGTATAACGACCTCAAGGGTATCTATGACGGCGTGCTACTGCCACGCGAGGAAGTCCCCCACCATGCCCATGTCCTGTGCCCACTGGCAGACCTGATCCCTACAGCGGTGCACCCGGTCTTGAATAAATCCTATCAGCAGCTCTGGCAGGAATTTACGGTGCCGAGCGGGTTTCAGAAAATTGACTTACGCTTATAGGGATAGTGGTGAATTTCAAGAGTATGCCAGGCTGCGGCGTACAGGAAATACAGCAGGATCTGTGGATGGGTTCGTGAGGTCAAAATCCAGCGCGAAGGCGCAATGGCGCAAAGAACGCAAAAAAGAGATAAGAAAATCAAATTAGTGGCTTAGACGGTGTGCTCACCTGCTTGCCACGTTCCGGGTATCTGACAACAGCATCGATGATAGATTTGAATCGCGTAGAAATCGGGATGGCTTCGTTCCTATAGATTTTTTTGCCCTGCAAAATCTTTGCATCCTCTGCGCTTTTGCGTCTGGAAAATACGTTCCAGACATTTTTAACCGATGACATCCAGGTAATCGTCTGTGTTTGAACCCGTGTTCAATGACCCACAGATTTTTCGGGTGACGCAATAGTTTTTAACCGTAACCCCGCCGCTTCAGGTATGCAGGGAGCGGCCACCATCCACAGTAATAATCTGCCCGCTGACATAACCGGCGTCACGAATCAGAAAGGTAATGGCCTTGGCGATATCGTGTGGCGCGCCCTTGCGCTTGAGAAAGGTGCGCGAAATGATGCGCTGCTTGGTGACTTCGTCGATGTTCTCCGGCCAGAGAATCGCGCCCGGGGCGACACCATTGACGCGGACATCGGGGCCCAGTTCGCAGGCCAGTGACTTGGTCAACATCACCAGCCCGGCCTTGGCCATGCTGTAGACGGGATAGTGTTTCAGGGGCCGGTCGCCGTGGATATCGACAATGTTGATAATGCAGCCCTTGTGTTTTTTTAAGTGGGGGGCCGCGGCCTGGGACAAAAAGAAGGGCGCCTTGAGGTTACTGCCCATAAGTTCATTCCATTCCTCTTCACTGACCTTGCCCATGTGGGTCTTGTAAAAACTCGAGGCGTTGTTGATCAGGACATCCAGTTGCCCCCAGGTGCTGACAGCCGCCTCTACCAGTTTGGGCAGCCCCTTGATGGCCAGCAGGTCGGCCTGCACCAGAATCACGGAGTCCTTGCGGCTGGCATTCAACTCCTCTTGCAGAGACAGCGCGGCATCGCGCGAGGCGCGGTAGTGCAGTACCAGGCGCATACCCTCGGCATGCAGGGTGCGCGCAGTTTCGGCACCGATACGGTGGGCCGCGCCGGTGATCAAGGCCACCTTGTCTGTGAGCATATGTTATCCTTGGTGCGGTCTGTTCATAGAGAACGCAACTGTAGCGCAGTTTTTCTGTCCACCCAAGTTTATTCCCGAGTCAGGATTTTTTCTGCTGATATGAATCTGCAATTCCCCATGCCCGATGCTCAGGCGCAGGCGCACAGCGAGGCCTTACGGCAACACCTCTGTGGCGTGATTCGCCAGGCGGGTGGCCGCATTACCTTTAAGGCGTTTATGGACCTGGCCCTGTATGCCCCGGGCTTGGGCTATTACTCGGCGGGGAGTCACAAGCTGGGGGCGGCCGGCGACTTTATTACCGCACCCGAGGTATCGCCGCTGTTTGGCGCGACCCTGGCGCGGGCCATCGCGACAGTGCGCGCGGAACTGGCACAGGCAGACCTCCTCGAGATCGGCGCCGGGAGCGGCGCCCTGGCGGTTTCGATCTTGCAGGCCCTGCAGCAGCAGGGCGACACCATGACACACTATTATATACTCGAGGTCAGCGCCGACCTGCGCGAGCGCCAACGTCAACGGCTCGAGCAGGCGGGCCTGCTCGAGCGGGTGTGCTGGCTTGATGCACTGCCTGAATATTTTGTCGGCGTGGTCCTGGCGAATGAAGTCCTCGATGCCATGCCGGTGCATGTTGTGGAAATCACGGCCTCCGGGGTTCAGGAACGCTATGTCGCATTACAGGATGACCGGCAGTTCATCTGGCAGACCGGAGCCCTCAGTGATGCCCGCCTGTTACAGCGTGTGACCGATATCCAACAACGTACCGGGCAGCGGCTCCCCATTGGCTATGTCAGTGAAATAAATCTGGCAGCGGAGGACTGGCTGGCGGCCCTGGCGGCGGCCTGTCAGCAGGCCGCGGTACTCCTTATTGATTATGGCTTTCCCCGTCATGAGTATTATCATCCACAGCGGAATCAGGGCACCTTGATGTGTCACTACCGACACTATAGTCATGCCGACCCGTTCCAGTTTGTAGGCTTGCAGGACATTACCGCGCATGTGGATTTTACCGCTATGGCCGATGCCGCTGTTGCCAGCGGCTGGACGGTTGCCGGTTACACCACGCAGGCACATTTTCTGCTCGGCAGTGGCCTGATGGAGCTGCTGGATGAGCCCGCGGGCGCACTGTCGGCGGCAGCGTTACTACAGCAGCAGGCGGTGAAGAAGTTGACCCTGCCACATGAAATGGGTGAGTTGTTCAAGGTGCTGGGACTGCAGAAAAATCTGTCCCTGGACCTGCCCGGTTTTTGTCTGCGCGATTTGCGCGACCACTTATAAGGGAGCTCTGCATAAGTATGCAGAGCTTCCGTGCGGAGCAGGATGCCCCGTCGCGCCAATCACGCAAGTGATTGAAGCGCGTGAGGAAAGCGCGGACACGAGCTGCGCTTTCCGACTCTGCAAAAGTCCAGGGAGGGACTTTTGCAGAGTTTCCATAAGTAAAACAAAAAAACAGGAACTCGCATGACGCTGATTCAGATTATTGTTCTCGCCCTGGTGCAGGGGCTTACCGAATTTTTGCCCATTTCCAGTTCCGCGCATCTCATTCTGGTGCCGGTACTGGGCGACTGGCCGGACCAGGGACTGGCCTTTGATGTGGCGGTGCACGTGGGTACGCTTGCCGCGGTGGTGTACTACTTTCGCACCGAAGTCCTGCACATGAGTATCGACTGGGCGCATTCCGTGGCCACACGGAGGCAGGTGGGTGAAAGCCGACTGGCCTGGGCGGTGATCCTCGGCACTATCCCTGTGGGTCTGGCGGGCCTGTTGTTGAGTGACATGGTCGATACACAATTGCGTTCGCCACTGGTGATTGCCTGGGCAACGATTGGGTTTGGTTTACTGTTGTGGTTCGCCGACGTGCGCGGCAAGCGGCAGCGTGATGAACACAGTCTGTCGTTGCAGGATGTCTTCTTTATTGGTTGCGCGCAGGCGCTGGCCTTAATCCCCGGCACCTCCCGTTCGGGAATTACCATGACCGCGGCCCTGCTGTTGGGGCTGACGCGTGAGGCGGCGGCGCGTTTTTCGTTTCTGCTGTCGATACCAGCAATTCTCATGGCCGGTAGTTACAAAACCCTGCAACTCATCCAGTCAGGCGAAGTGCAATGGACTGCCATTATTCTCGGTACCCTCATCTCCGCGCTCACGGCCTATGCCTGCATCCATGTATTTTTAAAGTTACTGGAACGTATTGGCATGTTGCCGTTTGTGCTCTATCGTCTGGTCCTAGGTGCCGTGCTACTTTATATCTTTATTTAAATACCGGGTTTAATCACTGTTGCGAATGGCGGCAATGCGCTGCCGGCGCAGTTCGCTGGCGATCGCCGGCCCGGTTAGCCCTGGCTTCGCCAGTGCCGCGGCATCGACAGCTCGGGCGGCGGCCAGGGCGCGGCGCAGGATGTCGGGTTTTTCCAGAACGCGATCTTCATAGCCCGGTCGGCCGCGGGAGTCCGCCTCGCAGGCAAGCAGAAACAGCTCGAAGCGTTCCGGACGGCGAAAGGCGTCGAGGGATTCAAACAGTTTCAGCTTGGTCTCCGGCCGCAGCTCTTTGGCCAGGTGCGGGTAGAGGTGATAACGCGTGACCAGGACGGCGAGGTCACGATAGTCATTGGGGACGCGCAGGCGTTGACACACGGCCTTGACCAGGGGCACACCGCGCGCCTCGTGCTCGATGTGCTGGGGTAGTTCTTCTTTGGGCGTCAGTCCCTTACCCAGGTCGTGCATCAGGGCCGCAAACCGCACTCGCGTATCAGTAGTTAGGCGTGCCGCCTGTTGCAGCACCAGCAGGACATGCACACCGGTATCGATCTCCGGGTGGTACTGCTCCGGCTGAGGAATACCAAACAGGCAATCCACTTCGGGCAGGAGTATTTTTAGCGCACCGCAGTCGCGCAGGACCTGAATAAAGCGATCCGGCCGTTTTTCTGACAGTGCCTTATGCATCTCCTGCCAGACGCGCTCCGGGACGAGGGCATCGACCTCTCCCCGAGCCACCATCTGCCGCATCAGTTCCAGGGTCTCCGCGGCCACGGTAAAGCCCAGGTCGGCATAACGTGCGGCAAAGCGCGCCACGCGCAGGATCCGCACCGGGTCTTCGGCAAAGGCGGGCGAGACATGCCGCAGCAGCCGCTGGGCTAAATCCGCCTGACCGTTGAAGGGGTCGATAATCTCACCGCCCTCGGTCTCCGCCATGGCGTTAATGGTCAGGTCCCGGCGTTGCAGGTCCTCTTCCAGGGTCACCTCCGGTGAGGCATGAAAGACAAAACCGGTATAGCCGGGCGCGGTCTTACGCTCGGTGCGTGCCAGGGCATATTCTTCCCGGGTCTTTGGGTGCAGAAAAACCGGGAAGTCCTTGCCGACGGGTTTGAAGCCCTGGCGGCGCAGGTCATCGGCACTGGCGCCGACCACGACCCAGTCATGGTCCTTGACCGGAAGCTTCAGCAACCGATC
>JAWOIE010000149.1:0-4414 GCA_046484825.1 Gammaproteobacteria bacterium
GGAAATATCCTTTTTTATAGCTTCTAAAGTTGCCTCCCTATCTGTATCATGCCTGATATCCAGTAATTCTGATGCAAATGCCTTAACGCTTGTCCATATTCCACCTACCTGTGCAAACTCCGGCTGGAAGCTGCGGGTGCTGCTGGCGCAGGCGCTGTTTGCCGAGCCGGACATCATGCTCCTCGACGAGCCTACCAATAACCTCGACATCAATACCATTCGCTGGCTCGAAGGGGTACTCAACCAGCGCAACAGCACCATGATTATTATTTCCCATGACCGCCATTTTCTAAACAGCGTCTGTACCCACATGGCGGACCTGGACTATGGCGAGCTTCGCCTCTACCCGGGCAACTACGACGAGTATATGACCGCCGCCACCCAGGTGCGGGAGCGCATGCTGGCCGACAATGCCAAGAAAAAGGCCCAGATCAGCGAGTTACAGAGCTTTGTCAGCCGCTTTTCGGCCAATGCCTCCAAGGCCAAGCAGGCCACCTCGCGCGCCAAACAGATCGAGAAAATCCAGCTGGACGAGATCAAGCCCTCCAGCCGGCAAAGCCCCTTTATTCGCTTTGAGCAGGACAAGAAACTCTATCGCCTGGCGTTGGAAGTCGAGGGTCTGGCCAAGCGCTACGATGACCTCACCCTCTTTAGCAATCTGGACATGATGGTGGAAGTGGGTGAACGCATTGCCATTATCGGCCCCAACGGTATCGGCAAGACGACCCTGCTGCGCAGCCTGGTGGGCGACCTGACCCCCGACAGCGGTACGGTAAAGTGGTCGGAAAACTCCACCGTGGGTTACTTTGCCCAGGACCATGCCGATGCCTTCAAGGACGACATGAGCCTGTTTGACTGGATGACCCAGTGGCGTCAGCCGGGCGATGACGACCAGGCGGTGCGCGCCACCCTCGGTCGCCTGCTGTTTTCCCAGGACGAGATCAAAAAATCCGTCAAGGTGGTCTCCGGTGGCGAACAGGGCCGCCTGCTGTTTGGCAAACTCATGCTGGCGCGGCCCAATATCCTGGTCATGGATGAGCCCACCAACCACCTGGATATGGAATCCATAGAGGCCCTCAACCTGGCGCTGGAGAACTACGACGGCACCCTGATCTTTGTCAGTCACGACCGCGAGTTTGTCTCCTCGCTGGCGACCCGCATTATCGAAATGACACCGCAGGGCATGGCCAACTTCAACGGCAGCTACGAAGACTATCTGCGCAGCCAGGCCATCCAGTAAGCCGCCGGGCGCAGGGGCCAGAGCCCCGTATCCACTGCCCGGCAAGGCCCCGCCAGGGCCAGACCAGGCCCCGGCCGGGATCAGAACAGCGCCCCGCCAGGCCAGGCCCCGAGTCACACCCCCGGCGGCCGGCAGGGGCTTGATTTTCCCGTTCCCACGCCCTAAATAACCTACTAGAATGCTTTGGTATTTCCGGCCCCGGCCGGAAGTTACCTTCTGTGTACCATGATCAAGAAAATGAGGATGTTAAAATGGATTTACCCGAACGCGACGGTGATGGCTATCTTGCCGATATGAGCCTGTGGACCCCGGAGATTGGTCGTGCCATGGCGGAGGCCGATGGTGTCGAGCTGGACGACGACAAGTGGGAACAAATTCTCAAGGCCCGCGAGTACTACGAGGAATACAGTGTGGTGCCGCCGATTCGCAAGTTTGCCAAGTACCTGCAAAAAGACCAGAAAGACATGTTCAAGGCCTGGATGAGCGGCCCCATGAAGCCCATCACCAAGTACGGTGGTCTGCCCAAGCCGACAGGTTGCGTCTAGACGCACTGCGGCTACCTGAGCGCGTGTCCATCCTGCCCGGTGCTCGAGCCGGGCAGGCAAAAGGCTGCTACGGCAGCCTTTTTTGTGTCTGCCCCAGCGGCAGCCGCAGGGCAAATCGCATATACTCAGGCGCAAGGCGCGCACACTCATATCCAATCATGGGATCCCCCCGATGTCTCAGCAGTCCATGCAGTTTCTCTATGGTGACCGTGAATTACGCATCGAGGTGTGTGACCTGCTCAAGGCGCCGACCGAGGTCATTGTCAATCCCGCCAACGGCAGTCTCCAGCACGGGGGCGGCCTGGCGGCGACAATCGCGCAGGCCGCGGGGGCACAGTTACAGCGCGACAGCGACACGCTGGTGCAGGAATACGGTGAGCTCGAGAGCGGCATGGCCGTATATACCGGCGCCGGCCAGTTACCCTACACCGCGGTGATCCACGCCGTGGGTCCGATGCAGGGCGAGGGCGATGAGCAGCACAAGCTGGAACAGGCGGTGCTGCGCAGCCTGCTGCTGTGTGAGGCCAATGACTGGCACAGCATCGCCTTTCCCGCCATCAGTGCCGGCGTGTTTCGCGTCCCCATCGAGATCTGCGCACAGGCCTTTTTTCGCGCCATTACCCATTTCTGGGATGCGCGCCAGGAATGCGCCCTGGAAAAGATCCACATTTGTCTGACCGACAGGCATTTTCAGGCCTTTTTCGACGCCTTCCGTGAAGATGCGCACATCCCCGCCACGGAGGGATCGTCCACCGCCATCACCAAGCCGGACAGTGAGCCGACAGGCTATATCGAACTGGATGAACAGGAAGTAAACCAGGGCAATGAGGATATTGAGGACTGGTTTAAATAGACCGCAGTACCCTGGTATCGTATTCGATTTCCATCTCCCTTATACTCAAATCGACGTGGCTGAGCACGCTGTTCCCACGACGGTGCCGCCAGGTTCGCCGGCGGACACGCCGCTAAAAATGCCACACAAAGCAACATTGCCTTATGTTGGGCGCGTTACATCCGGGAGGGTCTTAGCCAGGTCTTCCATACAACAGAGTCCACCCTACTGCTGGAGCATTCGGAATATGTCTAATATGCTGGCCATCCTTCTCAATGGTATCGCGCAACTGGAATATGATCGCAATAAGGCCCTGCCGGACCACCAGGAACTCTACCTGGATAAAATGGATGCCAAAATGGACGACGGCATTATGATCGGTGATGCCTTGGTCAAACAACCGGATAAAAATCAGCGACTGCAGTTTGTCGCCGGCAATCTGGCCCACGCGATAATCAGTAACAATGAAGACCTGGCGGCGGCCATGTGTACCTATCTGGCCGTGCGCGAGCCGGACCTCAAACAACTCAAGATCGACGACCGCGGTGAAGGCATTGCCATCGAACTGGATTATGATGAGCCGTACCACAACCAGACGGTGGTGCAGTTCAGCCCCCTGCATTAAAATGGCCTTGATGCCAGGATTCCGCTCAGGGATTAAGGATACTCTGATTAAGTACCTTTTCGTCACTTCGGCATTCGCCGGAATGACTTTTTAGAGACTCCTTAAAAAATATTCACATACAGGCGAGCAGAAAATAAAAAAGAGAAACGCTTTGTGACGTTTCTCGGCCCACGTATTTTTTTCAAAACAGCAAAAAATGGAGCTAGCAATGAGCCAATTTGATCAGGTCAGCGTGGTAAAGCAGGCCAATGTTTATTTCGACGGCAAGTGTGTGTCACATACCGTGCTGTTTCCCGATGGTCGGCGCAAGACCCTGGGTATTATTTTTCCGGCGACACTGACCTTCAATACTCAGGCGCCCGAGGTCATGGAGATCACGGCCGGCCAATGCCGCGTGCGCCTGTCCGGTGAGGAGGACTGGCGCAGTTATGGCGCCGGGGCGTCCTTCGCGGTACCGGGCAACAGCAGTTTTGATATTGAAGTCGTGGAGATGCTCGACTATGTTTGCCACTTTGAATAGTATAAGAAACTGAAAATTCGATATCGATTAAAGCTAGCAATAATCCGGTAGCGACAACAGATACCTATAACAGGTACTTATAATATTGAGCGGAGGAGCAGGGCATGGGTGAAATGAATACCTGGCTGATCGGTGGTGGTGCTATCACCGGCGTCATTTTTGGGGTGCTGTTGCAACGGTTTCGGTTTTGCATGGTCGCAGCTGTCAGCAACTGGATCCTGATCAAGGATCGACGTCAGGTCGGCGTGTTTGTCGCGGCCCTGCTGGTCGCCATTGCCGGCACCCAGTATCTGGAGATTAGCGGCTGGGTGGATATTTCACAGGCATCCTATCGCAATGCCCAACTGGACTGGCTGGGCGTTATTCTCGGCGGCCTGTTGTTTGGGGTTGGCGCCACCCTCGCTGGCGGCTGTGCCACGCGCACCGTGGTCCGCTTTGCCGAGGGCAATATGCAGTCGCTCATTGCCCTGTTCAGTTTTATGTTCTTTGCGGCCATCACCCAGTTTGGCTGGCTGGAAGGCGCGCGCCTGGGCATGACCCGGGCCACGGCGGTCAACCTGAAAACCGATGCGGGCCTCGCCAGCATGTTGTCGATCTCGCCGACGCTGGTCGCGACGGTGGTGGTATTGGGCTTGCTGGCCTTTGTGGTCTA
>JAWOIE010000162.1:0-4927 GCA_046484825.1 Gammaproteobacteria bacterium
GCCCGCGCTGCTCCCGAGGGCGCGCCTGCGGGCGGCCCCGAGCCACGGCACAACTCAAGGACTCTGTAATGCAACGATTTAACCAGGCCCCCAGTCTGGCCCTTAGCCTGACACTCACCGCGTTGGCCCTCGCAGGGGCGCTGCTCGTAAGCGGCTGTGGAGACAAGACCACGCCCGCCCCGGACCAAAACTCCATCCCGGAACAGTCCCCGGTACAGCCCCCCGCACCGCCCGCCGCGAGCCCGGAATCCGAGCCACCAGGACCAGTATTACAGCCCCTGCCGATCAGCCCGCAGCAGGGTATGCGCGCCTATGTGGACCCGGTGACCGGGGAGTATCTGCCGGCGCCACCGCCCGCCCCGCCAGCCCCAGAAACAACCGAACCGGCTGATGACCTGCCGGGGGCGGCGCTGACCCTGCCTGTCGAGCCACCGGTGCCCGAGGAAATCCCGCTACCGCAGGGCGGCGTCATGATTGAGCTGGGGGATCAGTTTCAGACCCAGGAACAGGCGCCAGCGAAATAGTGTCGTCCCGCCGCAGCATCAAGCGCCTGATCGGCCCCGCCAGCCTGCTGCTGGCCCTGCTGCTTATGCCGGGCGCGGCGCGGCCGGCCGCGAACCTGACTATTATCAATAGTGATAGTAGCGGCGAGGGCTTTAACGACCCCACCACCTTCACGCCGCAGGGCGGCAACCCGGCCAGGACCCTGGGCCAGGCGCGTCTCAACGCCTTTCAGTATGCCGCCAATCTGCTGGCCATGTATCTGGAAAGCAGTGTCGAGATTCGCGTCAATGCCCGCTTCGACCCGCTGGGGGGCAACAACCCCATCACCCTGGGCTCGGCCGCCCCCACGTTCGTGACACGCGACTTTACCAATGCGCCGCAGGCCAATACCTGGTACGCCCTTGCCGTGGCGGAAAAACTGGCGGGAGCGGATCTGAACGCTGGCGCCGATATCAGTGCCACCTTTAACAGCGATGTGGACCGCAGCGACACCATGGCGGGGCGCACATTCTATTACGGCCTGGACAAAAACAGCGGTGTCGATACCGATTTTGTCACCGTCGTTGTGCACGAGCTGCTGCACGGCCTGGGCTTTATTTCCCTGGTCGACCTGAGTAGCGGGGCAAAATATGATGGCCGTGACGATGCCTATATGTGGCACCTGGAAGATCACAGCACCACACTGAAGTATCCCGCCATGAATGATGCAGAGCGGGTCAGCGCCAGCATCGCCACCGGCAATCTGCACTGGATCGGCGCCAATGTTCTCGGCCGCAGCGGCGGTGCCCATGTCTCCATGTACGCCCCGTCACCGGCCGAGTCAGGCTCGTCCGTGTCCCACTTCAGCGATGCGCTCAGTCCCGATGAACTCATGGAGCCGTCGTATACCGCCCCCCTGCACGACCCCGGCCTGGCCATCCCGCTGCTGGCCGATGTCGGCTGGGCACCGATCAACAGCGCCAGTGGCAGCGCCGACCTGCAACTGGCCGCCAGTGACAGCGCCGACCCGGTAGATGCAGGCAGCACTGTCAGTTACAGCGTCACTGTCACCAATAACGGCCCGGACAGCGCGGCGCAGACCACCCTGAGTGTTTTTCTCCCCGAGACCAGCGGCTATGTCTCCGCCAGCGCCAGCCAGGGCAGCTGTCGCCACAGCAATGGTGTGCTCATCTGTGTTATCGGCAGTCTGGCCAGCGCCGCCACGGCGACGGTCAGTGTCAGCGTCAGCGCCCCGACACAGGGGGGCAGTGCCGTACTTGCGGCGGCGGTGACCAGTATTACCACCGATGGCAATGCCTCCAATAATCGCATTAGCGAGACCACCAGCGTCACAGGCACGGCCGACCTGCGGCTCGCGCTGAGCAGTAGTCCGGAGCCGGTGATCAGCACACAGGTGGTCACCTTCAGCGCCAGCATCAGCAATAACGGCCCGTCTCACGCCAGCGATGTGGTGGCGACCTTGCAGTTGCCGGCGGAGGCCAGTTTTAACAGCGCCACGCCCAGTCAGGGCAGTTGCAGCCTCAGCGGACTGACCCTGAGCTGTGCGCTGGGCAGCATTAATAGCGGCGCCAGCGCCACTATCGGCATCAGCATGACCACCGGCAACGTTGGCAGCCTCAGCCTGAGCGGCAGCGTCACCTCCAGTGTGCAGGACCCGGACGCGGCCAATAATAGCGCGGTGACTTACAGTAGCGTGCAGGTGGCGCCCGCCCTGGGCGGCGGCGGCGGCTGTTTTATTGCCACGGCGGCCTATGGCAGCGCCCTGGCTGCGGAGGTGGTGACGCTACGGCATTTTCGTGATCGCCACCTGCTCAGCCACGCCGCGGGTCGCTGGTTCGTGAAGCAGTATTATCGCTATAGTCCGCCCGTTGCCGCGGTGCTGGCCGAGTCGCCGGTGTTAAAGGCCATTATGCGCGGGCTACTGCTGCCCCTGGTCAGCCTGGGCCGCTGGCTCGACGATGGGCCGGTGGGGGCGACAACGGCGCCGATAGAGATGCGGGAACAGCCCTCCGCTGAACTTGTCGCGCGGGGCGGGTTGGTTGGCGCCGTGCGGGACTAAACCGGTTGTTCCTGCGCGTCGACTCGTTCCAGACGATAACCCTGATGGTAAATGGCCGATAACTTCCATCCGTTGTCGGGATTGATGTCGAGTTTTTTGCGAATGCGGCTCATATGGGTGTCGACGGTGCGCGTACTGAAACCGTCCTCGTGACCCCAGACGCTGGAGAGAATGTGGCCACGGGAGAGCAGCTTGCCGGTGTTGCGAAACAAAAACAGCACCAGGTCGAATTCCTTTTGTGTCAGATTCAGGGGGACAGAGTCCTTGCTGACACTATGGCTGGCCACATCAATGAGATACGGCGCCACCTCCAGGCTCTGTTTGTGCTGCTCGGGCATGGTGCGACGGGTCACGGCGGCAATCCGCGCCAGTAATTCCTTTTCATGCACCGGCTTGGTGATGTAGTCATCGGCACCGAGGTTGAGGATATGGGCGATGTCATCCTCGCGGCTCCTGGAGGTGACAAAAATCACCGGGATGTTCTGCTCCGGGTTTGAGCGCAGCCGGGCCAGCACCGCCTCGCCGTCCAAATCCGGCATCATCCAGTCCTGAATCACCAGGTCATAGGTCTCACGTTTCAGATCGGCGAGAAAGGCGCGGCCACTGGTAAAGGTGCTACAGACATAGCCCCTGGCTTCCAGCCAGATCTGCATCAGCTCGGCCAATTGCCCGTCGTCATCTACTATCGCAATGCGCATTGATGCCCTTCCCGTGCGTTACTTACCTAAACACGTGCATGAAAAAACATCATACCCCTGTTGGCAGGGGAAATTAACCTTTGATTGCAAAGGGATATTTTGGGCGCGCCGCAACGCCGCCGGCAGTACAGGATTACTCCTCGATATAACGTTTGATAGCGGCTGCGTCCCGGAGGGTGTCCTGATAACCGAGACGAATGAGTTCGCGGCAATAGGCCTTCTCGAAGAGCAGATAGCTCATCAGGGTGGAGCCCTTTTTATGCAGCGCGCCAATGCCGCGCAGTAACAGCTTCATGGTCCTGGGGAGTTCACTGGCATAGGGCTGGGCAATCTGCGCCAGGTCGCGACTGGGGGAGATCATCCTGGCCTCGACCCGGCGCAGGTCGATGCCCTTGTCGCGCAGGTGGTGGTCCGGGATCAGGGTAATGGTGTTGTTGATGCGGTGTAAGCGTTCCAGGTCGGCCTCCATACTGTCTAGAAAGATACTGTTGAGGACGTGGCCGGCAATCTCCGCCATGCTGGGGGACTCCATTTCCTGCACCCGGCGAGACTGGCCGCTGTCATCGGGTTTGTTGCCGATAATCAGCATGCGTTCCGCCTGCAGGTGCAACGGCGCACTCAGCGGCGCCATCTGGCGCATGGAGCCATCGCCAAAAAACTCCCGGTGGATCTTGACGGGCGCGAACAGAAACGGAATCGCCGAGGAGGCCATCAGGTGATCCACCGCCAGCGCCTCGCGACAGCCGACCCGGTTGATGCGCTGCCAGGTGGGAATGGCCTCGTGGCCCTGGAAAAAGGTTACAGACTGCCCGGAGGCATAACCGGAGGCGGTAACGCTCACCGCATGCAACAGACCGGCATCAATATTCTGCTGAATATTGTCCAGCGGCATGTGACGGCTAAGCAGGTCGTGCAGGGGCTGTCGGTCGAGCAGACTGAGCGGGTTTTGCCTCCCCAGCCCGGCCAGCATCATGGCCAGCATCCAGTGGGCGCCGGTCTTGATCAACCCCGGGGCGTCGGCGCGGATGACCTGATCGATACTGAAGTTGGCCCAGACCGAGACCATCTGTGAGACCGCATGGCGGAAATTGTCCGCATAACACGCCAGGGCCACGGCATTGATGGCCCCGGCCGAGGTGCCACAGATAATGGAAAAGGGTGAGACGGCTGTCTTGGGCAACATTTTGCTCAGGGCCAGCAGGACACCCACCTGATAGGCCGCGTGCGCCCCACCACCGGTCATGACCAGTGCGATTTTTCCTTGTCGCGACATACCCCTGCCCCTTACCCCCGTGTGACAAGCCACGCATCATACCGACAAAGGTGTCGATGCGGCTCAAGTTTTTTGCCGTGTAACCGTCATAAGCCTATGACAAAAATAATGAAATTGCCTGTGTTCTAGATTTCGGGACTAACATTCGCACACAAGGACGCGCTCTTGGTAGCCATCTCAACTATTGCTGATATCCAGCCGGCGGACCTGCCGCAGCTCCCCCAGGCGACGCTTGAGGTGCTCAAGGCCTGTAGCGCCGAGGATGCCCGCCACGAGGAGATCGCCCAGAAGGTCCGTATCGACCCGCGCCTCACCGCCGAAGTCCTGCGTATTGTGAATACGCCACTGTTTGGCCTGGGCCGGGAAATCCAGTCCATCCAGCATGCGGTGACC
>JAWOIE010000190.1:0-6050 GCA_046484825.1 Gammaproteobacteria bacterium
CCGGCGCTGGCCATGCGCGGGGCCTGGACCAGTGGTAGTGGCGTGGTCGCTCAGCCCCTCAACATCACCAATGCCTCACGGCGCATCTCGCTGGTGTCACGCCGCAGCTTCCCACGCGCGGCGGCCCTCGAGGCCCTGGCGAGTGTGATTCTTTCCAGCCTGCCCAATACGGTGCATGCCGTTGGCCAGACAAAACGCACGAAGAAAAAACCACCCCACACAGCAAAGGCCTCAACGCAAGCACGCAAAGGGCGCTGAGGTATTTCATCCCTGGGCACTGTGGCCCACCGCGTCGTCAGACCGCCCCTTTTTCAGACCAGGTCTGGCGAGCGTCAGCCACCCAAGCCTCTGATTTAAAAGCAGTATTCCACCTGCCGCGCCACCCCCTTAGTTATCGTTAAAACCTTTCATTACAGTAGAATCAAACGATTTTATAAATAACTGGCCCTGCCCGATAATTCTCCCCGTAGCCAGCAAACACCCTGGCGTGAAGGAGGACCAGACCATGAACAAGACAATGACATTTGCCCTCGTGCACTTCAGCGTGGCCTTTACGGTCGCGTATCTCATGACCGGAAGTGTCCTGGTCGGTGGTGCCATTGCCCTGGTCGAACCGGCGATCAATACCGTCGCCTACCACGTTCATGAACGGGTATGGAAACGCGTGGAAACAATGGCGCCGCCAGAAAACCACATAGTGCAACCCCTGTAAATTTTGTTTATCCGCAAGTACTACAAACCAAAGGAGAAATATCATGTTAGAGAACCACGAAGGTCAAAACGTCCCTCAGGTTACTTTTCGTACCCGCCGTAACCACGAATGGGTCGACGTAAGCTCGGACGATGTATTCAAGGGTAAAACTGTGGTGGTGTTTTCACTGCCCGGGGCCTTTACCCCAACCTGTTCCTCAACGCACGTACCACGTTACAACCAGTTGACTCCGACCTTAAAGAAGCACGGTGTCGATGAGGTGATCTGTATCTCGGTCAATGATGCCTTTGTCATGAACGAATGGCAGAAGGAGCAGAACGCCTACAACGTGACCTTCATGCCCGATGGTAACGGTGATTTCAGTCGTGGCATGGGCATGCTGGTACCGAAAAACGACCTGGGCTTTGGTGAACGTTCCTGGCGTTATTCCATGCTGGTGAAGGATGGCGTCATCGAAAAGATGTTCATCGAACCCAACAAGCCCGGCGACCCCTTTGAGGTCTCCGATGCGGATACCATGCTGGATTATGTTGCACCCAATGCAAGCAAACCACTGGATGTCACCATCTTCACCCGTGAAGGTTGTGAGTACTGCGTCCGTGCCAAGGGTATCCTCAACGATGCCGGGATCCAGTACGAGGAACTGGTCCTGAACCGCGACTACACCGAGGCCACTATCCGTGCCGTCTCTGGTCGCTCCACTGTCCCACAGGTGTTCATTAACGGTGAGCACATTGGCGGCTCGGAAGATCTGGAGCAGTACATGGCCAAAAGCAAAGCAGCATAAGAACCTCAGCCCTGATCACGTCCTCTCCCTCAGGGAGAGGATCTTTTTTAAGGAGTCGTTATGAACAGGCAGAAGTACGATTTAATCGCGATTGGTGGTGGCAGTGGTGGCCTGGCCGTGGCCGAGAAGGCGGCGCAGCTGGGTAAACGCGTGGCCGTCATTGAAGCAAAACATATGGGTGGCACCTGCGTGAATAATGGCTGTGTTCCCAAAAAGGTCATGTGGTATGCCGCCAATCTGGCGCATGCCGTGGACGACGCCAATGACTTTGGCATCCCGGCGACACGGGGTGAGACCCACTGGCACAAGCTGATCCGTGCGCGCGACCAATACATTAGCAACATCGCCCGTTACTGGGAGGGTTATCTCAAGGGCAGTGGTATCGAACACATTCAGGGTTATGCCCGATTTGTTGATGCCCATACCGTGAACGTCAATGGCCGGCAGTATTCAGCGGAGCACATTGTCATCGCTACCGGTGGCCAGGCCATCGTCCCTCCTGTGCCCGGTGCCGAGCTGGGGATTACCTCGGACGGTTTTTTTCAATTAAGAGCACAGCCACAGCGTGTTGCCGTGATTGGTGGCGGTTACATTGGCGTGGAATTGAGTGGAGTGTTGAATGCCCTGGGCTCCAGAGTCACCCTGATTGGTCTAGAAGATCGCCTTATGGAACGCTTTGACCCCATGATCAGTTCTGTGTTGAAAAAGGAAATGCAGCGTCAGGGGATTACGGTACTGACCGGCTTTCAGGTCGCGGCCTTATCAAACAGTGCCGAGGGTATCGTGGTGAACTCCAGTGCAAATCAGATATTAACAGGTTTCGATACCGTCATCTGGGCCGTGGGTCGCCGGCCCAATACCCGCGAACTGAATGTGCAGGCCGCCGGCATTGAGGTATCGCCCAGTGGTATCATCCCGGTAGATGCATACGAAAACACCAACGTGGACAGTGTCTATGCCATAGGCGACATCACCGGTAAGATGCCCCTGACCCCGGTGGCAATTGCCGCGGGCCGCAGGCTGGCGGAACGTCTCTTCAACAACCAGCCTGACAGCAAGGTGGATTACGACAACATCCCCAGCGTGGTGTTCTCCCATCCACCCATTGCCACGGTCGGAATCAGCGAGGCAGAGGCACGGGCGCAATATGGTGAGATGGTCACAGTTTACAGTACCGACTTCACCCCCATGCGCCATGCCCTGTCGAACCAGGGTTCGACGACGGCCATGAAACTGGTTTGTGCCGGTGAGCAGGAACAGGTGGTGGGTATCCACATTATTGGTGACAACGCCGATGAGATGTTGCAGGGCTTTGCGGTGGCGGTCAAAATGGGGGCCACCAAGGCCGACTTTGACAACACTATCGCCATTCATCCCACCAGCGCCGAAGAACTGGTGACCCTCAAGGTACCGGACAGTCCGCAACACACCATTGACGAAGGGCTGGAATGGCAACAGGCCAGTTAGTACCGGCCGGGTGAGGTTTCCCCCGGCCACTTCCTTGTCAGGAAAAATGGAGCATGCATCAGGACATCACACTAAGCCCGGCCAATGTGGCCGATCTGAATGACATCAACCGGGTCATTGAGGCCGCCGTGATGACCTGGGCGCTGCCCGAGCGGGTAAAGCGCCTGTCGCTATCCAGCTATCGTTACAGCGAACTGGACGTGAACTATCTCGACATGCTGGTGGCACAAACCGCGACCGGAGAAATTGTCGGCATCGCTGCCTGGGAAACCGCTGATCCCCAAGACCTGTCCCCGGGACAAACCGCCATGCTGTTACACGGCATTTATGTGGCGCCACGGTATCAACACCAGGGTATCGGACGACAGCTCTTTCATGCCGTGGTCGAGGCGGCAAAACCCAGACACGTCGATGGCTTACTGGTCAGGGCACAAGAGGAGGCCAGGGGCTTTTTCCTGGCGCAGGGCATGGAGTTATTGCCTGTTGAAGATAGTACGCGCCACTACGCCCATCGTTTGTGGAAACCTTTTTCTTCTGATTAAATACCAGGGAATCTCTGCATAAATTCATCAAACGGATGAGAGCCTGCCCCGCGAAGTGCCTTGGGCATGGCAAAGCTTCCGCGTCCAGCTCCCGCTCCTTACCAACATCCATGCAGGTAAGGCAAAAATCTGTGTGCAAGCGCACAACCGGAACGACTTTAGCAACCGCCTGCTGCGCCCATAAATCTCCGGCCTCAGTAGCATTCGAGGCGATACAGCAAAGCCGGAATACGACTCGCCCGGACGTTAAATTTCGCCCACGACCAGCTCTTCGAGTTTGGCGCGCATGCGCAAGTGTGCCTGGCTCAATAACTGGCTGACCCGGGACTCACTGACCCCCAGGACCACGCCGATTTCCTTCAGATTCAGGGTGTCGTCGTAATACAAACTCACAATCAGACGTTCGCGCTCCGGCAGGTTGGCAATGGCATCCGCCAGTTGCCCACGAAATTCCTCTTTTTCAATCCCCTGCAGCGGAGAGGGCGTGCTGGACTTGTCATCGGGGTTGAAGGGACTATCATCCCGTTCCAGATCGGCGAAATTGAGTAGCCGGCAGGTGTTCGCCTCGTGCAGAATTTTATGATATTCATCCAGGCTAATATCCATGCGCTCGGCGACTTCCTCCGCCCGGGCATCCCGGCCGGTTTCATTCTCGACTTCATGCATCACCTGCATCAGGTCACGGGCGCGCCGGTGCACGGATTTTGGCGCCCAGTCATTACGACGTAGCTCGTCGAGCATGGCGCCGCGAATACGGATGGTGGCATAGGTTTCAAACGCCGCGCCCTGGGTGGGGTCGTAAAGCTGCGCCGCGTCCAGCAGGCCGATCATGCCCGCCTGAATCAAATCATCCACCAGCACGCTCGCCGGCAGGCGTGCCGACAAGTGATACGCGATGCGGTGTACCAGCGTGGCATTGCGTTCCACCAGTTCATCGGCGCTGATTTGTTCGTCTGGATAAACCTTAATCCTGGTCATCATGGCTGTTCTCTGACTTATACTTCTAGTTTATCGACAAGTTGTTGTGCAATGGCTTCCAGGGCGAGTTGCTCATCGACGGCACCACGCTTAACCGCCTCACCCGGCATCCCCCACACCACACTCGTCGCCTCGTTTTGTGCAATTGTATAGGCACCCGCCTCTTTCATCGCCTTGAGCCCCCTGGCGCCATCTGCGCCCATACCGGTCAGGATCACACCGTAGGCCTTTTTGCCCACATGCACCGCTACCGAGTCGAACAGCACATCCACACTGGGCTTGTGTCGATTGACCGCAGGGCCGTCCTCCAGGTAGCACTCAAAGCCCCCTCCCTGGCCTGGCCTCACCTTGAGATGCCGATCCCCAGGGGCAATGTAGACATGGCCATCCTGTATGGACATGGTGCGTGTAGGCTCATGTACCGTCATTTTTGAGAGGCGGTTCATGCGCTCCGCAAATGAGGTACTAAAGCCCGCTGGTATATGTTGAGCAATTACTATGCCAGGAAAGTTTTCGGGCAACCGTGTCAGGACTTCCTTAATCGCCTCGGTGCCCCCCGTGGAGGCGCCAATGGCCACCACGCGTCGTGAAGGCCGGGAACCTGCTGATATTTCAGGGCTTTTCGTCATAACCCTGCAAGCAGGCGGTCTATGCTCTGGCGGCCCGGCATCAACCCGGTCTGCCTTTGCCCTGATGTTCGCCCTGGCCGCCATCTTGACCTTGAGGATGATCTGTTCCGCGTAGTGCGCCAATTGATTGGCAAGATCTTGCCGTGGCTTGCTGACAAAGTCGACGGCGCCGATTTCCAGGGCCTCGAAGGTAATGGCGGCGCCCTTCTCGGTCAGGGTCGAGATCATGACCACCGGCATGGGTCGCAGGCGCATCAGATTGCGCAAAAAGGTAATACCATCCATACGCGGCATCTCGATGTCCAGGGTCAGTACATCGGGGTTCAACTCCTTGATTTTGCTGCGCGCAATAAAGGGGTCGGCCGCCGTACCGATGACCTCTATTTCGGGATCAGACGACAGTATTTCGGTCAGTACTTTTCTGGCAACGGCAGAGTCGTCGATGACCAGAACTTTAATTTTGGGCATACCTTACCTTTTTAATCAAAGAGGTCAATATCACCCGCCACGGGGGCTTGCTCAATTGCCTGACGATAACCCATCTCTCTGCGCGTAATGGTATCGTTGTGAAGCTTCCTGAGTTTTTTTACCTGGACCTTTCCCGAGATGGGGTCATAGACGACCTTGCGCGGAAAAATATCACCCAGGTCTTCGGCAACTACATTCAGATTCTCTAACCTCAGATACTCTCTGACAAAGGCGATATTTTTTCCACCGATATCTGTCATCCCCATATTCTTCAGGACATTACCGCCGCCAAAAATCTTGACTTCAAGCTTGTCGCGACGACCACCATTCTTGAGGATATCGTTTATCAGTTTTTCCATGGCAAAGTTGCCATAACGAGTCGCCTCATTGGCGACATCACGACTATTGGCACCACCGCTGGGCAGCATAAAATGATTCATGCCGCCAATACGCATGGCCGGGTCACG
>JAWOIE010000116.1:0-10431 GCA_046484825.1 Gammaproteobacteria bacterium
GCCCAGTTCGCCGCAGCCCAGCAGCATGACACGGGTGGCGGAAGGTGAGAGCGGCGTACCGATGCGGGTCATAGTCTGTTCCTGGATTGAATAATTTCGCAGATTATACACAAGGAAGCTCTGCATAAGTATGCAGAACTTCCTTGCGGGGCAGGACGCCCCGCCGCGCCAATCACGCAAGTGACTGAAGCGCGTGAGGAAAGCGCGGACACGAGCCGCGCTTTCCGACTCTGCAAAAGTCCAGGGAGGGACTTTTGCAGAGTTTCCCTGGGCGAACAGGCTAGCGAGCACCGCCCCAGCGGGGATCAAATCGCCTCATCGCCCTCTTCGCCGGTACGAATGCGAATCACCCGTTCCACACTACTGACAAAGATCTTGCCGTCACCGATCTTGCCGGTACGCGCGGCGCTGGTGATCGCATCCAGACAGGTATCCAGCTGTTCGTCCCTGATGACGATCTCGACCTTGACCTTGGGCAGGAAGTCGATGACATATTCGGCGCCACGATAGAGTTCGGTATGGCCCTTCTGACGGCCAAAGCCCTTGACCTCGGTGGAGGTCATACCGGTAATGCCAATATCCGACAGCGCCTCGCGCACATCGTCGAGCTTAAAGGGCTTGATAATCGCTTCAATTTTTTTCATGGCCGTTATCCTGTTCTCTCGTTTTGCGAAACACTGCTGTGCTGGATTGTGTGGGGCCTCTGTGGCTTAGTTTCGATCCCGTCCATAACCGGTGGTAATAGGATAGCGTCTATCCCGACCAAACGCACGCCGGGTAATGCGCACGCCGGGCGGGGCCTGACGACGTTTGTATTCATTGCGATCGACCATACGCATGACCTTGCTGGTGGTGGTGCGGTCAAAGCCGGCGGCGACAATATCCTCCAGGCCCATATCTTTTTCCACATAGGCCTCGAGAATGGCATCGAGCACGGCGTAATCCGGCAGGCTGTCGGTGTCCTTCTGGTCCGGCGCCAACTCGGCCGAGGGCGGTCGCTCAATCACGCGTTGCGGGATCACGCGGCCCAGTTGATTGCGATATTCGCTCAGGCGATAGACCAGGGTCTTGGGGATGTCCTTTAAGACATCAAAGCCGCCGGCCATATCGCCATAGAGCGTGGCATAACCCACGGCCATTTCGCTCTTGTTGCCGGTGGTCAGGACGATCTTGCGCTTCTTGTTGGAGATGGCCATGAGTAACAGGCCCCGACAACGGGCCTGCATATTCTCCTCGGTGGTATCCACCGGCAACCCGGCGAATTCGTCCTTGAGCAAATCGAGAAAACTGTTAAAGGCCGGCTCGATGGGAATGACCTGATAGACGACGCCGAGGAGTTCCGCCTCTTCCTGGGCGTCCTGCACACTCATGTCGGCGGTATAACGTGACGGCATCATCACCGCCTCGACCCGGTCCTTACCGATGGCGTCCACGGCGATGGCCAGGGTCAGGGCCGAATCAATGCCGCCGGACAGACCCAGCACCACCCCGGCAAAACCATTCTTGTCGATGTAGTCGCGCACGCCGAGGACCAGCGCCCCATAGACACTGGCCTCCTGCGACAGTGGCGCCGGCAGCGGCTGGGCCACGGGTTTGACCTCCTCGGCATCGATGTCGAAATCGACGCTGCAGAGGCTCTCGGTAAAGGCCGGGGCCTGAAATACCACCTGAGCGTTTTTGTCCATGACAAAGGATTCGCCATCAAACACCAGTTCGTCCTGACCACCGACCAGATTGGCGTAGACCACCGGCCGGGCGCATTCGTTAATGCGGTCACGCACTACGGCCCGGCGCTCTTCACTCTTGCCCAGGTGATACGGCGAGGCATTCACATTGATGATCAGCTCCGCGCCCGCGGCGACGGCCTGCCGCACCGGTTCGGGGTGCCAGATGTCTTCACAGATGGTTATGCCCGTCTTGATGCCCTTGAGCTCGACAATACAGACGCCTGTACCGGATTGAAAATAGCGCCGCTCGTCGAAGACACTGTAATTGGGCAGGTTGTGTTTGTGACACGGGGTGCGCCACACACCCTCCTGCAAGTGCGCAACGGCGTTGTAGATCCCCGTGTCTGTCTGTTGCGGATAACCCAGCAGCACATCGATGCCACGGATCTCACTCTGCAATAGATGCAGGGCCCTGGCGATACGCTCGTACATCCCGGGGCGCAGGAGCAGGTCTTCCGGCGGGTAGCCGGTCAGGGCCAGCTCCGGGGTGACCAGCACATCCGCCCGGAGTTCATCACGGGCCGTGTGGGCGGCCTGTAAAATTCGCTGGGCATTGCCCGCAATATCGCCCACCAGAAAATTCAGCTGAGCAATGGCGATGCGGAGATGCTTGGCGCGTGGAGGGGACATGCCGTCAGTCTAGCCGAGCGCGCGTACCATGTATTGGCCCAGTTTCGCCGGCGAATCGGCGACCTGAACACCGGCGGCCTTGAGTGCGCTGATCTTGCTGCCGGCCGTGCCCTTGCCACCGGTAATAATGGCGCCCGCATGGCCCATGCGTTTACCCGCGGGGGCCGTCACCCCGGCGATATACGCGACCACCGGCTTGCGCACATGGGCCCGGATATAGTCGGCGGCCTCTTCCTCGGCGCTGCCCCCGATCTCACCGACCATGATCATACCGGCGGTCGCCGGGTCCTGTTCAAACAGGGCAAGACAGTCGATAAATTCCAGCCCGTGGATGGGGTCGCCACCAATACCGACGCAGGTGCTTTGCCCCAGACCGGCCTGGGTGGTCTGATGCACGGCTTCATAGGTGAGCGTGCCGGAACGCGAGACAATACCGATCTTGCCCGGCTGATGAATGGCCCCCGGCATAATGCCAATCTTGCACTCGCCCGGGGTGATAATGCCGGGGCAGTTGGGACCGATGAGGCGGGCGCTGGAGCCCCGCAGCGCGGCCTTGACCTTGACCATATCCAGTACCGGGATGCCCTCGGTAATACAGACGATCACCTCAATACCGGCATCGGCCGCTTCCAGGATCGCATCGGCGGCAAACGCGGCCGGCACATAGATCATGCTGGCCGTGGCGCCGGTCTGCCGGACCGCATCGCGCACGGTATCGAACACCGGCCGGTCGAGATGGGTCTGCCCGCCCTTGCCCGGCGTCACCCCGCCGACCACCTGCGTGCCATAGGCGATGGCCTGTTCGGAATGGAAGCTGCCCTGATTGCCGGTAAACCCCTGACAGATCACTTTGGTGTCTTTATTAATTAGTATCGACATATTACTAAGTCCTCGCCGCCTGCACGGCCTGTTGCGCGGCCGCGTCCAGGGTGTCGGCCGCCTGTATGGCCAGGCCACTCTCCGCCAGCATCTTTTTCCCCTGTTCGACATTGGTGCCTTCCAGGCGCACCACCACCGGCACCTTCATCTCGACCTCTTTGACCGCCTGGATAATGCCCTCGGCGATCAGGTCGCAGCGCACGATACCGCCAAAAATATTCACCAGGATGGCCCGGACCTGGGTGTCGGAGACGATGAGCTTAAAAGCCTCGGCGACGCGCGCCGCCGTCGTGCCGCCGCCAACATCGAGGAAGTTGGCCGGCGCACCGCCGTGCAGCTTGATAATGTCCATGGTCGCCATGGCCAGACCGGCGCCGTTGACCATACAGGCAATGTCGCCATCGAGGCTGATGTAGTTGAGGTCATGCGCACGGGCGCGGCACTCCTTGTCATCCTCCTGACCGGTGTCGCGCAGTTCGGCAAGGGCCTTTTGCCGGTACAGGCCGTTGTCGTCAAGCGTGATCTTGGCATCAATGGCCAGCAGTTCTCCGGCGCCGGTGACGACCAGTGGATTGATCTCCACCAGGCTGATGTCCTTGTCGAGAAACAGCCGATACAGGCCGGCCATAATCTGGCTAAAGGCCTTGAGCTGTTCGCCCAGCCCCAGGGCAAAGGCCAGTTGTCGACACTGATAGCCTTGCAGACCGGCGGCGGGATGGATGGCGACGCTGAGGATCTTTTCCGGCTGGGTGCGCGCGACTTCTTCGATATCCATACCACCGGCCGCCGAGGCCATGAACACCACGCATTCGCGCTGGCGGTCCACCAGGGCCCCCAGATACAGCTCGCGTGCGATGTCACAGGGCTGTTCGATGAGCACCTGCTGCACGGGCTGACCCGCGGCACCGGTCTGATGGGTGACCAGGCGGGAGCCGATGAGCTGTGCGGCAAAGTCCTGTAACTCGGTGGCATTGTCCAGCACCCGTACCCCACCGGCCTTGCCACGGCCCCCGGCATGCACCTGGGCCTTGGCCACCCAGCGCGTCCCCCCCAGCGCGGCGGCCATGGCGCCAGCCTCTTCGGCCTGATGGATCACGCGAAAGCGTGGCACCGGGATACCGTATTGCTCAAACAGGGTCTTGGCCTGATATTCATGCAGATTCATGCAAATTCCTTGGGCGTTGCTGTGGTCATGACAAGGCGGCTATTTTGGAGCAATCCGCCGCCGGACGCAAAAACAAACACTAGGCGCAAGCAAGCCGATTTCGTTATGATGAGGGTATAGCAATCATCATTGACTGAAACACGCATGGGACTATTTCGTTTACTCATTATTCTGGCGCTGGCCTACCTCGCCTATCGCCTCTACCTGGCTTGGCGGCGCAGCAGCCCGCAAGCCGGGCGGCCGTCGAAGGGCAAGGCCAGGGGCCGCCCACAGGTGGAAAACATAGTCCGCTGTGAAGTCTGCCAGTTACACATTCCCGAGAGCGAGGCCATTGAGGACGATGGCCGTTACTACTGTAGCCAGAAACACCTGCAACAGGATCAGGACCAGTAAGCCTCCGGCATGTCGTCGTCTTTTTTCCATACCCCGTTTAACCTGATCGCCGAACGGCCTACGGATACCTGGAAACCACTGGCCTATCTGAATCTCTACCGCCTGCTGGTCTCCTCGACCTTTATCATCTTTTATCTCAACGAGACCCTGTCGATCCCGCTCAAGGGTTACTCACCGCGACTCTTTATCAGCGTCATTCTGTTTTATTTTATTTTCAGCCTGCTCAACTGGATCATGATCCGTATGCGCCAGCCGGGATTTAATGTACAGGTCTTTCTCGGTGTCTTTATCGACATCGTCGTCACCACCCTGTTCATGCATGCCGCGGGCGGCATCCAGAGCGGCTTTGGCACCCTGATGGTGGTCGCCATTGGCGGCGGCAGTATTGTCATGAGCGGACGCACGGCCTTATTGTTTGCCGCCACGGCCACCATTGCCATTCTGGGGGAGCAGACCTATGTCAGTTTAACCAGTCGCTATGAAGACACCAATTACATCCAGGCCGGTATCCTGGGCCTGAGTTACTTCACCACGGCCATTGTGGTCAACTTTCTGGCCCGGCGGATCCGCGAGAGTGAGGCGCTGGCGCGCAAGCGTGGCGTTGACCTGGCCAATATGGCCGAGCTTACCGAACACATTATCCAGCGCATGCAAACCGGCATCCTGGTGATTGATCAGGACAACCACGTGCGCCTCATGAATGAGGCGGCCTGGCAGATGCTGGGCATGCCGTCGCTGTCGCGGGAATACACCCTCAAGGACATCTCGCCCGAATTGCAGAAACAGATTGAGCAGTGGCGCGGCGATGCCGAGTGGCGTTCGCTGGTGTTCCGGCCGTCACAGAATATGGGGGATATCATGCCCCGCTTTTCCCAGATCGGTCGCGACATCAGCAGCGGGATTCTCATTTATCTGGAGGACACCTCGGCCATGGCGCAGCGCGCCCAGCAATTACAACTGGCCTCACTGGGACGACTCACTGCCAGCATCGCCCACGAGATCCGCAACCCGCTCGGCGCCATCAGTCATGCCGGCCAGCTCCTGGCGGAGTCGCCCAACATCGATCAACACGATCGGCGCCTGACACGCATTATTGCCGACCAATCCGAACGTCTGAACACCATCGTGGAAAACATCATGCACGTCAGTCGCCGGGATGAATCGCGTATTGAGGTCTTCACTCTGTACGAGTTTCTGCAGCGCTTTTTGAAAAACTACCTGGCCGGCAAGGACAATGTTCAGGCGGACGACATAAAAGTCAGCATCACCCCCCGTGATACCCAGGTACGCTTTGATTCCTCCCACCTGGAACAGGTGCTGGTCAATCTGGTCGACAATGGCCTGCGCCACAGCGCCGGTTCCCAGCAGCGGCCACGCATCGAGCTCCTCGGTGGCGCCAGTGAGGACTCGAACCGGCCGTTTCTCGACATCATTGACCACGGCAGCGGCATTTCGGCCGAGGCCCAGCAACACATCTTTGAACCCTTTTTTACCACCGAGGCCACCGGCAGCGGTCTGGGGCTGTACCTCTCCCGTGAACTGGCCGAATGTAATCAGGCACGCCTGAACGTGGTCAATCTGCCCATGGGCAGGGGCACCTGTTTTCGGATACTGTTTCAGGATCCGAGAAGGCAATTTAGTTAGCCCCGTTACTGCACTATCCCATCAAACAAATACATAGCAGTGCCAGCACTATGTTCTATTTTTGCTTTATGCAGTAACGGGGTTAAGATACGGGACTATGGATAAGAACCGTTTAAAAGACTATCAGACCCTCATTGTCGACGACGAACCGGACATCCGCGAACTGCTGGAGATCACCCTGGCGCGCATGGGCATTGCCACCCATAGCGCCGAAGACATCAACGGCGCCAAGGCCCTGTTACAGGCGCATCCGTTTAATCTGTGTCTCACCGACATGCGCCTGCCCGATGGCAACGGCATTGACCTGGTGCGTTACATTCAACAGCAATACCCCCATATGCCCGCTGCCGTGATCACGGCCCATGGCAATGTCGACTCCGCTGTTGAGGCCCTCAAGGCCGGGGCCTTTGACTTCGTCTCCAAGCCGGTGGACCTGACCAAGCTGCGCAACCTGGTCTCCACCGCCCTCAAGATCAGTGCGCGGGAAAAGACCGACAACAGCCCCGCCCCGGTCTATCAACTGCTGGGCAAATCCGGCGCAATCCTGCAGACCCGCAAGACCATCGAAAAACTCGCCCGCAGTCAGGCACCGGTGTACGTCAGCGGTGAGTCCGGGGTCGGCAAGGAACTGGTGGCGCGCCTGATCCATGAAAGCGGTCCACGCCACGAGAGGCCCTTTGTCCCGGTCAACTGCGGCGCCATTCCCGGCGAATTGATGGAGAGTGAATTCTTTGGCCACAGGAAAGGCAGTTTTACCGGCGCCGTCAGTGACAAGCTGGGGCTGTTTCAGGCGGCCGATGGCGGCACCCTGTTTCTCGACGAGGTGGCCGACCTGCCACTGGCCATGCAGGTGAAACTCCTGCGCGCCATTCAGGAAAGCGCCATACGCCCCGTGGGAGAATCACGGGAGATCGCCATCAATGTGCGCATACTCAGCGCCACACACAAGGACCTGGCGGCGCTGGTCGCGGCCGGTGATTTTCGTCAGGACCTGTTTTACCGCATCAATGTTATCGAGCTGCACGTCCCCAGCCTGCGCGAACGTCCCGAAGATATCCCGCTGCTGTGCGAACACCTGTTGCGCCGCATCGCCAGGCAATGGCAGAGCGACGTGCCCAAACTGGGCCCCACCGCCATGCGGGCCTTACAGGCCTATCGCTTTCCCGGCAACGTGCGTGAACTGGAAAATATTCTCGAGCGCGCCATGACCCTGTGTGAAGGCAATGTGATTCAGCAGGACGACCTGCAACTGCCACAGCAGACGGCCGGCCATAACCCGACCGCCGTGGCGGACCTGAGCCTGGACAGCTCGGTGGAAAACACCGAACGGGAATTGATCTGCAAGGCCCTGGAAAAGACCCGCTACAACAAGACGGCCGCCGCCGAATTGCTCGGCATTTCCTTTCGCCAGTTACGCTACCGGATCAAAAAACTGGGGATTGAATAGACGCCCTTAGGAGGCAAGTCGAGATAATATTGTCAACACCGAGGGCGTTTCTGGGTCATCAATGCAAGGCGCGTTATGTCCATGGATGGACGGTATTTGGCGAGAGGCAGGATGCTGGTAGCCATTCGCAGGTAATGGCTGCTCCCTTCACAAATTCGCCGGGAGCGAGTTTGGAGCGCCGCAGGCGGGCCCGCAGGGCAGGCTCCAGGGAGGGAGCCTGCAACGCCGCAGTGATGGCCCAGGTGCGGCCGAATGTAAATATTATTTTGACTTGCCTCCTTTACCAGTTGGGCAGCTTACCGCGCTGTAAAATCTGTACGCGACCCTGGGCATCACGCTGCCCAAGAATACTGATGGATTGCGCCAGTGCCGGACTCGCCGCAGGCCGCGCCGACACGGCCAGGGTGGTCTGATAAGTGCCATCGCCCTCCAGGCTAATCTGCCCCTGCAGCTCCAGGGGGCCGCCCTGATCCTGCACCGTCAATATGGTGCCCTGCTCCCTGGCCTGCATCTTGACCTGCACATCCCCCAGGGGGATGTGTTGTGGCGCCGTCAGGGCCGCCTCGCGCCACAGCAGTTCACCTTGCAGACTCAACTGCTGCCCCTTGCTGAGCGTGGCCTGTTCGATTACCGCATTCACTTCCCCGGCCAGGACAATGGGAAATCCATAAAACAGGGGCATGAGTTGCGCGGCGGGAAAACGGCCCTGCACCGCGGAGAGCAGGAGTTGCTCGCCCGCGATATCGGTATTGAGCCGGCCCGCGCCAGAGGCGTCGCTCTGCCGAAAGCGGAAGCCCAGGGCGATATCGCCCCAGAGTAATGGCCAGCCCTGCAACTGCCAGGAGAGGTTTGACACACTCAAACCGTTCAGGCGCAGTTGCGCCACCTGGCCCTGCCAGAGCGTGCCACTCACCCCATTGAGCTGAATAGCGCCGCCCTGCAAGCTCTGTGGCGGCAACCAGCCGACCACGGTTCGGGCCGGGAGTTGTTGCAGCATGAACAGGACATAACTGCTGATAAAAATGAGCAGTACCAGCAGGGTGGTTTTGGTCAGGCGCAGGCGCATTACAGGGTCTCGAGTAACAGGCGTAAATTGGCCCGGCCCGCATCGGCCTGACGTTCGGCGGAGAAGTCGGCCACCTCGATGGCGTGTTTTTTCTGCAGGGTCTCGAGCCACAGCAGGGCATCATCGAAGCCGGCATTGTCCATCCAGATACGCACGCCCTTCTCCCCTTCCGGTTGTATTTTGCGAATGCTCGCGCGCAACTTGCCCTGGGTTGCGGTTTGCTCGACCTGGCTCAGCAGGGAACCCGTTTGTGAGCCGGCGGCGCTGCCCTGTAGTTGTCGCACCTCCGCGAGGGAGGCGCGCATCCACTGCAGTTGCCGGGTCTGGGTCTCGACCTGCTCGCGTAAGTGTTCGGCGCGCTCCATTAACGGTGACCAGATCAACTGATAGGGCAGAAAAACACCCAGGACGATCAGCGCGGCCATGACCAGCTGGCGTTCACGGGGTTGCAGGTGATCAAACCAGATTTTGATTTGCCTCATGTCCGGCTCCGAATCTGCAGGCGCGCTTCCACCCGTTCACCCGCGGAAGAGGCCGACTGGATCTCGACCTGCCACTGTAGTTGCGCGTCCAGGCTCGCCTTGAGTTGATCCAGCGCCTGCAGGGTCGGCAGCTGCAAGTCCAGCTCGACACTGCCCTCGCGATAACGTAGCGACTGGACTTGCGCGCCACTGCTCGCCGCCAGAGTCGGGGCGATTTTACTCAGCATGTAATAAAAACTCGCATCCGCCGTGCCATGGCGCTGGCGCAGCTCTTTGAGGCCGGCCTCCATTTTGCGATAGACGTCGCCACCCGGGCGAGCGTTGGGGAAGGCCTGGGCATAGACCTGTTGCTGCTGCGCGCGGATCTCATCCAGCTGACTGGCGAGCAGAATATTGTCGACCCCGGCCACCACCAGTTGCGCCACAATCCAGACCGCCAGCATGGCCGCGGCCGGATACCAGACCTGAAACCGATGCCGCCGTCGTTCCCGGCGACTATAGTCGCCCTGCAACAGATTGAGGGGTGCCTGGGTCGCCAGGGACTCGGCAAACACTAATAACGCCGGCCGCAGGTGCGCATTGACGTCGGCGTTGACGTGGGCCGCGACCAGTGCCTCCAGGTCCAGGGCGGGGTCACTGGTATAACACTCCAGCCGCTCGATGTTCAGTTCGGTGTTGAGCATGAGGCGCTTGAGGATCAGCGCCAGATTCTCGTTATCGACGACCAGGCGCTGCGCGTCCGGCAGGGTCAGCAGGCTACGCTGCGCCTCGCACAGCAGGCGCGCCTCGCCCTCGGCACTGTCCAGTAACATGATGTCGGGGATCAGCGCCTGCGGGTTCAGGCCCGCCTGGCGCAGGACGTCTTGCCACTCGTCCATTTGCGTCCGCGCCACGGCGGCAATCCAGTAGCGGCCCTGTGCGTCGCCCAGTCCCAGGGCAAAGTGCATGGACTCCACGTCATCGATAATCTGATCTTCGAGGGCAAAGGGAATGGCCTT
>JAWOIE010000152.1:0-8085 GCA_046484825.1 Gammaproteobacteria bacterium
GTTACTGGGGCTGGAGCTGGTCGGCGCCTGGCAAGGTCGCCAGACGCAGCAGGCCATCGCGGCGCTGGAGGCCGCCCTGAACGAACAGCAGATGGAGATCCAGCAGGCGGAGAGCCGATATCCCGCGCCCCAGGAAGACCCGCGTCTACGTCAACGCGTCAGCCAGCTCCAGGAGGACCTGCGCCAGAAGCAGCAGATCCTCGGGGTGCTCAGCGATGGCAACGATGGCAATACCCGTGGTTTCGCCGACCATCTGGGCGGTCTGGCCAATCAACATCTGCAAGGCCTCTGGTTGAGCCGCCTGACCATAGCCCAGGGCGGTCAACAACTGGGTCTGGTCGGCGGCGCACAGCGGCCGGAGCTGGTGCCGCAATTTCTACAGCGCCTCGGTAACGAGCCGGGCTTTGCCGGTAAGGAATTCAAGACCTTTCGCCTGAGTCGTGTCGACCAGGCGAGCGAGTGGATCCAGTTTGAGATCAACACCGCTGCAACGGAAGAGATGAAACCATGAAGCACTATGCCCAGCAGTTGATGCAGTGGTTTGAGGCCCGCAACGAGCGTGAGCGTCTGCTCATCATGGTCGTGAGTCTTGCCGCGCTGGTGAGTCTGTGGTTGCTGATGATCAGCGATCCGCAAAGCCTCAGGCGTGAGCAGCTCAATGCCCAGTACATCAGTCAGCAGGCACAACAAGCGGCGCTACAGGCGCAGCTCGATGCCATTATGGCGCGGGCGAAAAAAGACCCGGACCAGGACAATAAGGCCCGTATCGAACGGCTGCAAGAAGACATCACGGTGCTGAATTCCACCTTGCAGCAGAGAATGCACGGTTTTGTGGATCCGGCGCGTATGGCGAGCGTGCTCGAAGACGTGCTCAAGCAAAAATCCAGAATGACCCTGCTCAGCCTGCAAAGCCTGCCGGCTGAAGTTGTCCTGGCCAACGCTGCAGCGAACAGCAATGGCGAAGCGCCAAGCACGCGCGCGGCGAATCTATATCGTCACGGCTTCAGAATCGAGTTACAGGGCAGTTACCTGGATACCCTGCAGTATTTAACCGCACTGGAAGACCTGCCCTGGGATTTTTACTGGGACGCCATTGATGTCGAGATGGAGAAGTACCCGCAGGCCAGAATTGTCCTGCAGTTACACACCCTGAGTTTAAAAGAGGGCTGGATTGGTGTTTAGTCGTATGCTGATGCTGCCCGCCCTGTTACTGTGTGTGAACATGGCCGTGGCTATGACGGACCCCATGCAACCGCCGGCGTATCGTGGCAAGGCCACGGCGACGCAGGCGACGGCCGCGCCGCGCTGGCAATTGACGGCGACCCTGCTGGCACCAAACCGCCGTCTGGCCACCATTAATGGCCGCACCCTGAGGATTGGTGACGTGATCGCGGGAGCGAAACTCGTGGCCATTCAACCGGCGTCGGTCACCCTTGAATATCAACAGCGCAGTATTGTGCTTAAATTACTTCCGGCGATGGTCAAGCAACCTCGCCCGACCAGTATGGAGTAAGACCTGTGGCAGAAAATTTCAGAATGTATGTCCAGCAGGCGACACGTGTCCTCAGTATGGCGTTAGTCACGCTGCTACTGGCGGCCTGTGCCGCGGAGGCACCGCGCAAGGCCGAGTCATGGAAAATATTTGAAGAGGCCCTCGAGGGTAACAACGCCAAGGCGCAGGCCGGCCAGGCGATCGAGGAACCCGCCATGGCCGACCTGTTACCACCGATTAATTTGCAGCTGCCGGGCCAGGGCCTGCTGGATATGGAGCCGCGCTTTGATATCAAGGTACACCGATCACCGGCAAAACAGTTTTTCATGAGTCTGGTCGAGGGTACACCGTATAACATGGTGGTCCACCCGGGCGTGCAGGGCGAGATCAGCCTGGATCTGAAAAACGTGAGTATCGACGCGGTCATGAACGTGGTGCGCAAGGTCTATGGTTATGACTATGAAAAGGATGCGACCGGTTATCACGTCTATGCCGACGCCATGCGCACACGCAACTTCAAGATTAACTATCTCGCCGTCAAGCGCAAGAGTTCTTCCGAGGTACGGGTAAGTTCCGGTCAGGTCACCGAATCGGCAAGCAACGCCAGTAACGGCGCCACGGGTGGGAGCTCCAGTTCCGGCAGTGTCTCCGGCAGTCAGGTCAGCACCCAGTCGAATTCGGATTTCTGGACCGAGCTGAATGAGGCGCTCAAGGCCATGGTGGGCAGCGGCGAGGGCCGTAGCATTGTGGTGAGCCCACACTCCGGCATGATTGTGGTGCGCGCCATGCCCGAGGAGTTGCGCGCCGTGGAGCAGTATCTGCGTGATACCCAGGCTATTGTGCAGCGTCAGGTGATTATCGAGGCCAAGATCCTTGAGGTCGAACTCAAGGAAGGTTTCCAGGCCGGCATCAACTGGGCGGCGCTGGAGCAGACCAATAATAACCGCTTTCTGATCGGCCAAACCGGTGGTGGCGGCAGTGTCTTTGATACGGGCTACACCGGGATTCAAGGCAATACCGGCACCCTGGACCCGAGTGCGCTGAATCAGATCGTTGGCACAACGGCCTCGGCCTTTGGTGGCGCCTTTAGTCTGGCCCTGAACATCAGTAATGACTTCGCCGCCTTTATCGAACTGCTCAAGTCCCAGGGTGATGTGCATGTGTTGTCCAGCCCCCAGGTCTCCACGGTGAATAATCAAAAGGCCGTTATCAAGGTGGGCACCGACGAGTTTTTTGTCACGGATATTGAAAGCAGTACCAACACCACCACCGGCACCAGCAGTACGCAAAACAATGTGCAGCTGACACCGTTTTTCTCCGGGGTGGCCCTGGATGTGATTCCCCAGATCAGTGATGACAATAATGTCGTGCTGCACATCCACCCCACCGTGGTCGAGGTGACGGAACGCACCAAGCAAATCAATACCTCGACCACTACCAGTCTGAGTGTGCCACTGGCGGTCAGCACCATACGTGAGTCGGACAGTATTATTCGCGCCCGAAGCGGCCAGGTGGTGATCATCGGTGGCCTGATGCAGAACTCCACCAGTGATAATGAGGCGCGGGTGCCGGGGCTGGGTGATATCCCGGTGGTGGGTAATCTGTTCCGGCACAAAAAACAGGCAACGCGCAAGAGCGAGCTGGTCATCCTGTTGCGCCCCATTGTCATTGAAAACGATAGCCAATGGTCAGACCAGTTGCAGAAGACGCGTGGCCGGTTTCGACAGTTCTGGCAGGGTCAGGAGACGCCGTAATGTATCAGCATTACTTTGGTTTAAAGGAAGCGCCCTTCTCGCTGTCGCCGGACACCGATTATTTTTTTGCCTACGGCCACTATGCCCAGGCACTGAACACCCTGCTCGTGGGGCTTAAGACCGGCGAGGGATTTATAAAAGTGACTGGCGAGGTGGGCACCGGCAAGACGCTCATGTGCCGCAAGCTGCTCAACGCCCTGGGCGATGATTACCAGAGCATTTATTTACCCAATCCCCTGCTCTCACCCTATGGACTGCAAGTGGCCGTCGCGGAAGAGTTGGGGGTGGAGATCACGCACTTTGTGCATCGCCTGCAACGCCTGGTGTCCGAGCGCCTGATTGCCCTGACCCGCGAGGGTAAAAAGATCGTCCTCTGCGTGGATGAGGTGCAGGCCATGCCCGACGAAACCCTCGAGGCCCTGCGGCTGATGACCAATCTGGAAACAGAAAAGCGCAAGCTGTTACAGGTTGTCATGTTCGGTCAGCCGGAGCTGGACACGCGCCTGGAACAGACAAAGATCCGCCAGCTCAAACAACGGATTACCTTTGCCTATAATATCGAGCCCATCGACAGGGACGGTATGCGCGCCTATGTGCAGCATCGCTTGAGCATCGCGGGTTATACCGGCAGTCCGTTGTTTGCCGATAAGGCACTGGAATTGATCTATCGTAACAGCCGCGGCATTCCGCGCCTGATCAATATTATGTGCCACAAATCCCTGATGGCCTGCTTTGGTAAGGGGCATCGACAGGTGACGGTCGAACATGCGCGGCTCGCCATTGATGATACCCGTTCCTCACAGCAGTGGAGCGTCAAGCCCCTGCACCGGTGGCGTTGGCTCGGGGGCAGCATGACCGCGATGCTGCTGGTTGCCGTTACCTGGATAACGATCTGAGGTCGCCATGAGTCTGATTAATCAAATGCTCAAAGACCTGGAGGCGCGACGTGCGCCACAACTGCATGAGCACAGCGACACCATCAAGGGTGTGAACTGGACCCTGACCGGCCGGTTGGCGCGTCGACGGCATATGTTAATGGCGACCCTGGTGGGGAGTGTGTTGTGTAGCGGTATCGCCGTGGCCAACTTTTATCACCTCGGCAGTGAGCCCCGTGGTGGTACCGTTGCCGCTGTTGCGCCGCGCGTGCCGGCGACGGCGAGCCCGCGGCAGGCGGCCGCAGACGTGGAGCCTGTCTCCGCAGAGGGAAGCGATGTCGCTTCAGGTGCCGCCGCAACAATGACGGCGGTTGAACCGGCCCGCGATGATACCCACCGCGAGGCCGACGAGGCACGCCAAATGCTGGCGGCGCTGGTGGCTCGGGGCGCCCTGGCCGAACGCGCCGACACGGAAGTCGCCGCTGTCGGCGTAGCGACCAGTTCGCGTCCGCCACCCGCCCCGAAACCGGCGCCGAAGCAGGTCATGGAAGACAGGCACGTCGTGACGCCAACACCACAAGTGCTTGTCGCGGTGGATAACGGGGAAGCGGCCGAGGCGCACACGGTACAGAAAAAACTACGTCCGCTGGAGAATCACAAGCTGGCCGAATTGAACTATCAACAGGGTTATGAATTGCTTTACCGTGGCCAGCAGGCCGCAGGCGAGGCCAGCCTGCAACAGGCGCTGGACCTTATGGCCACGCACACCAAGGCCAGGGAAATGCTGGCGGTGTCATACCTGCAACAACAGCGTGTCACGCAGGCCGCTGAGCTGCTAGAAGACGGTTTGCGCCTGGCCCCGGATCACATTGCCTTTCGGGAAATTTACGCACGGGTATTGATCGCGCAGGATAAACTGCCCGAGGCGATTACCATGTTGACCAACGGCGCCCCCGAACTGGCGCGGGAACCGAATTATCATGCCCTGCTGGCCGGGCTCTATCAGCAGAACCTGCAACATGAGCAGGCCGCGGCCACCTACCTGCAACTGGTGAAGCACAACCCGCAGCACTCGCAGTGGTGGCTGGGCCTGGCCATTGCCATGGAAAAGCTGGGTAAAAACAGCGAGGCCATCTCCGCCTATAAAAAGGCGCGTGAACTGAAATTACCGGCTAGACTAGTGAAGTATGTGGACAGCCGATTACAACACCTGGGCGCGGGCGATGTGGCCAGGTAAGTTGCGCGTCGCCAAGCGATGGTGCGCGTGTCTTTGCCTGCTGGCCCTGTGTCTGCCGGCGGCTCAGGCGGAGACGGTCTACCGCTCGGTGGACGACAAGGGCGTGGTTGAATTCAGCGATCAGAGCCGACAGGATGCAGAGGAAATAAAGCTGCAAAACGTGCCCACCGTAACCCTCAAAAAGGCGGATCGCCCGGCAGTACAGCCGGCGTCCCCGACATCCCAGGCGCAGACCACAACCGTGCAGATCCAGGTAATCCGCCCGGCGATGCAAGAGACCATTCACAGCAATCCCGGCGATGTGAGCGTGGTGCTGCAACTGGCCGGCAGTCGTAGCGGTGAAGCGCTCCGGCCCGGTGAAAAAATTCTCATCAGTCTGAACGGCCAGACGGTGGCCGAGACCGACAGCACTAGCGTGGAGCTGAATAATATCGACAGGGGCACACACCAGCTCCAGGCACGGTTGACCGATGCCACGGGCCAGACCCTGGCCGAGAGTCCGGTGGTGGAGTTCTACATGCGCCGCTTTTCCAAATTGTTCAAAAAACCCGCCAATCCCGTCAAGACCCCATAAGCGCTCACACCGTCCGCACCCTGAGCCGGTTTGCTGCCGCGAGGTTGCGCGGCGCCATCTCAGGCCCACGACCCGATTTGGACCATGGCGATCGGGCCATGCACCATTATTGTGCGTACAGGGTTGAAATAGTCTATGCTTACAGCGACCCGATCACCCACCCTGCCCGTCCCGCCAGGTCGGATTATTAATGTATCTTACTGTTTTTAATCAATTTTAAGGCAACAGAGCATTTAAAACGGCGCCGCAGGGGCTAAATGGTGGTGATTGGTTTGTATATTGCAATAACAGCGTATGGTTGCCGTAATGATGCCCCACAATGACGTTTATCAGAGGATTCTGGATAACCTCAATTCGGTTGTGCTTTGTTTTGGCGCAGACCTGCGTCTGCGCTACATCAACCCCGCAGGCGAAATGATGTTTGCCGTGAGTGCCCGGCATTTGCTCGGCCTGGAGATTGATGAGTTGATGCAGTCCGAGGTGCCCCTGCGTCAGGACCTGGAAGAGAGCCTTGGCAGCAGCCACCCCCTGACCCGTCATGAGCTGAGCCTGACCCTGTTGCGCGACCGTGAGATCTGTGTGGACATGACCATCAGCGCCCTCGCCGGGCAGAACAACGAGCCGGAACTCCTGCTCGAACTCACCAGCCTGGATCGCCTGTTGCGCATTACCCGGGATGAAAATCTCTATTCCCAGCAGACCGCCACCAAGGAACTGTTGCGCGGTCTGGCCCATGAGGTGAAAAACCCCTTGGGCGGCCTGCGCGGTGCGGCGCAGTTACTGGAGCGGGAACTGGACAGTTTTGAATTGAAGGAATACACCCGCGTCATTATTGATGAGGCCGACCGCCTGCAGAACCTGGTCGACCGCCTGCTGGGGCCCAACAGTGTACCGAAAAAGCGTGAGATCAATATTCATGAAGTCCTGGAACGGGTACGTAGCCTGGTGCTGGTGGAAATACCCCAGGGATTGAAGGTCCGTCGCGACTATGACACCAGCCTGCCGGAGCTGCAGGCCGATCCCGACATGTTGATCCAGGCCATACTCAATATTGTGCGTAACGCCAGTCAGGCCATGCACCAGAAAGGTGAGATTACTCTCAGGACCCGAATCGAACGCAATCACACCATCGGGCATCAGCGTTATCGGCTGGTACTGAAGGTGGACATTATCGACAACGGTCCCGGGATCGATGAGGCCATTAAGGAAAAAATATTTTTCCCCATGATTACCAGTCGCGCCGAAGGTTCGGGGCTGGGGCTGTCCATCGCGCAGTCATTGATTCAGCAACACAGCGGCATTATCGAGTGTCAGAGCCAGCCGGGTGAGACATGCTTTTCAATCTTGTTACCAATTCTCAACAGTGAGTAGAGGCCAATATGGGCACAGAAAAAATATTTGTCGTCGATGACGACCGCTCCATACGCTGGGTGCTGGAAAAGGCGCTCAAGCAGGCAGACATGGAAGTTAAGTGTTTTGAAGACGGCGCCAGCGCCCTGCGGGCTCTGAGTCGCAACAAGCCAGACGCCATTATCACCGACGTACGCATGCCGGGGATGGACGGTTTTGAACTGCTGCAACATATCCACAGCCAGTATCCCGACCTGCCGGTGATTATAACCACGGCGCACTCCGACCTGGACAGTGCCGTGGCCGCCTATCAGGAAGGCGCCTTTGAATATTTGCCCAAACCCTTTGATGTGGATGAGGCGGTCGAACTGACCCGCCGCGCCGTGACCCATTCACGTAGCAGCCGGCTAAGCGAGACGCAGGAACCCATCGAGACCCCGGAGATCATCGGCGCCGCCGCCTCCATGCAGGAGGTGTTCCGTGCCATTGGTCGTCTGTCGCGCTCGCATATCACGGTGCTGATCAATGGCGAGTCCGGCACCGGTAAGGAACTGGTCGCGCATGCCCTGCACCAGCACAGTCCGCGCGCCGACAAGCCGTTTATTGCCCTGAATATGGCCGCCATCCCCAAAGACCTGCTGGAGTCGGAACTCTTTGGCCATGAAAAGGGCGCCTTTACCGGCGCGCAGGCCTCGCGCCAGGGGCGCTTTGAACAGGCCAACGGCGGCACCCTGTTTCTCGATGAAATCGGCGACATGCCGGCGGAGCTGCAAACCCGGTTGTTGCGGGTGCTGGCCGATGGT
>JAWOIE010000159.1:0-4322 GCA_046484825.1 Gammaproteobacteria bacterium
AGTGACCACCCGAAGGTGCAGGACCTGCATCTCTTTATCAACCTCTCCGGGCAATCGCTTTGTGACATGAATTTTCTGGATTTTATCTGTCAGGAGTTCCAGGCCAGCAACATCTCACCGCGGCGCTTCACCTTCGAGATTACCGAGACAGCCGTCATTGCCAACTTCAGTCGTGCCGTCAAATTCATCAACACCCTCAAGGCGCTGGGCTGTCAGTTTGCCCTGGATGACTTTGGCAGCGGCCTGTCCTCGTTTGCCTATCTAAAAAACCTGCCCGTCAACTATCTCAAGATCGACGGCACCTTTGTGCGCAGCATTACCAGCGACAGTACCGATGCCGCCTTCATTCAGGCCATTCATCAAATTGGAAATATCATGGGGATCGACACCATTGCCGAGTACGTGGAATCAGAGGAGATTCTGGAGAAGGTCCGGGACATGGGCATCAGCTTCGCGCAGGGATTTTACCTGGACAAACCACGACCGTTAGCCGAGTTCTTTGCAGCGGAGAAATAAGCCGCCGCAAGGTAGACGACATTGCCGAACGGCATCACTCCGGTTCAAATCACTTTAGAATAGCGCTGCCGATCGTCACTGGATAAATAGGCGTCAAATACCATACAGATATTGCGAATCAACAGCTTACCGACCGGGGTGACCTGTATGGCCTCGGCCGACAGCGTGACCAGGCCGTCGGCCTCCAGGGCCTGCAGACGCGTGAGCTCAGCGGCAAACAGCTGATCGAACTGGATATTGAATTGTGTTTCGATGTCCGCCTTTGACAGGGAGAAGTGACAAATCAGGCGGGTAATGATCTCACGGCGCAGTTTATCATCCGCACTCAACACCAGGCCACGATACACCGGCAGTTGATTCGCATCGAGTCGCGCATAGTAGTCATCCAGGGTCTTGTAGTTCTGTGTGTAACAGTCCGCCACCATGCCAATCGAGGTAATGCCAAAACCAATCAGGTCACAGTCTGCATGGGTCGAATAGCCCTGAAAGTTACGGTACAGGGTACCTTCGCGTTGCGCCCGGGCCAGCTCGTCATCGGGCTTGGCAAAGTGGTCCATACCGATATAGACATAACCGGAGCGGGTCAGCACCTCAATGGCCAACTGCAAAATTTCCAGCTTCTCTTCCGGCCTGGGTACGTCGTCGATATTGATGCGTCGCTGGGGTTTGAAGACTTCGGGTAAATGGGCGTAATTAAATACCGAGATACGATCCGGTGACAGCTCCAGCACCTTGTCCAGAGTGCGACGAAAGCTCTCTACCGTCTGATGCGGCAGACCATAGATCAAGTCAAAGCTTACCGAGTGAAACCCGGAAGCACGCGCCGCCTCCATGACATGGCGCGTCTGCGCCTCGGACTGCACACGATTGACCGCCTTTTGCACCTCCAGCTCAAAATCCTGCACCCCTAGACTCATGCGATTAAAACCCAGGTCGCGCAAAAAGGCGATGGTATCCGGGCCCACCTCACGTGGGTCGATTTCGATGGAATATTCGCCCTCGCTATCGCTGGCAAAATCAAAACACTGCCGGGTGCGGCCCATCAGTGCCGCCATTTCCTCATGGGAAATAAAGGTCGGTGTGCCGCCGCCCCAATGCAACTGGGTGACCTTTTTCTCCGCATTGAAGAGGCTCGCCTGCATCTCGATTTCGTGAAACAGGTGCTGCAGATAAGGCGCCGCCTTGCTGCGGTCCTTGGTGGCGATTTTATTGCACGCGCAATAAAAGCAGACGGTATCGCAAAACGGGATATGGAAATACAGCGACAGGGGGTTGTTGGCCTGATTGCTCTGCTCGACCTGATGCCGATAATCCTCGGCGCTGAAGCGGTCGCTAAATTGCACCGCCGTGGGATAAGACGTGTAGCGCGGCCCCGACTGGTTATAGCGTCGAATCAGCTCGGCATCAAAAATCAGTGTTTGTTCCATCACGGTTCACCACAGATAGCGGGGTCGGGTTGATGCTTCTGCCAGGGCGCACAGATCGACGTAGCGTTCCAGGACGGGCGGGCGTGTCATACTCGGCCTTCTCCGCTAGCCATTGTTTAATTCATCCTGACAGTCTTTGAGGGTCTGTGCATCGAGCAAGAAGACCCCCTCGCCACCATGGGAAAACTCCAACCAGGTAAACGGCACCTGAGGAAACCGCTGTTCCAGCGCCGCTTCACTTTCCCCCACTTCGACAATGAGCAAGCCATCGTGATTCAGAAAACGACCGGCCTGCTGTAACATGGGGATAACGAGGTCCAGGCCCTGCTCACCTGCGGCGAGGCCAATTTCCGGTTCTTTGCGATACTCTTCCGGCAATTCGGCCATGCTCCTGGCGCCGACATAGGGTGGGTTGCTGACAATAATGTCATAGCGCTGCTCGCCGAGATTTTCAAACAGGTCGGACTGTATAGCATGTACGCGGTCATTCAGATTGTGACGGTCGATATTGATCTGCGCCACCATCAGGGCCTCGCGCGAGATGTCCACTGCATCGACCTCGGCCTGGGGAAAAATATTCGCACAGGCAATGGCGATACAACCGCTTCCGGTACACAGATCGAGCACGCGTTTTACCGAGCGTCCGCCGCGCCAGGGTTCGAAGCCGACTTCGATGAGTTCGGCAATGGGGGAACGCGGCACCAGTACACGGCCATCAACATAAAAGGACAGGCCGCCAAACCAGGCCTCGTGGGTCAAATACGCCGCCGGCACCCGGCGCTCGATACGCGCCAGTAATAAGGCGTGCGCCTTGAGTTTGCGGTCGAGTTCCAGCGGTTTGTCGACATCGACACCGGCAAAATCCAGTGGCAGTTGCAGGGCATGTCCCACCAGATAGGCCGCTTCATCGAGCGCATTTTCCATACCATGGCCAAAGCACAAACCGCTTTCAATAAAACGCTGTTCACCCCACATCACCAGGTCGCGCAGGCTCAGCACATCAGGAATCGGGTCTTGCATTATCATCTCAGGCAGGCTTTTTGGCATGTTTGGGTCGAAAGGCTTTTATAACACGCTCATGTGTTTGCAAATAGGGGCCGTCCATTAAATCAATACAGTACGGCACGGCGGGAAATACCGCATCTAAACAGTCGGCAATGGCCGAGGGCTTACCGGGGAGATTGATCAGCAGACTCTTACCACGGATACCGGCAAGCTGTCGTGACAGGATGGCGGTCGGGACAAATTTTAGCGACACGGCGCGCATCTGCTCGCCAAAGCCGTCGAGGATCTTGTCGCAGACCGCTGCGGTTGCCTCCGGGGTCACATCGCGCTTCGCCGGCCCGGTCCCGCCGGTGGTGACGATAAGGCAGCAGCCCTGGTTATCGGCCAGGTCCTCGAGCACGGCCTCGACCTCAGCCTGCTCATCCGCGACCAGGCGGATCACCGGCTGCCAGGGGCTGCTCAGGGCCTTTTCGAGCCACGCCTGTATGGCGGGGCCACCGAGGTCTTCATATTCGCCACGACTGGCGCGATCCGAAACTGTCACAATGCCAATGCGCACAGGGCTGGAGGACGTCATTTAGTTAACTCCGTATTTGCAGTCTTACAGCGATGGTATCGCGACCAGCGAGGGTGAAAATCCAGATTCTTGCGGGCGTATTATACCCGGCTGGGCGGGCCAGGTTTACTCTGCGGGTGTTTTTTCGCGAAATAATTTAGGCCAAGGCGCATGCCAATGCTTTCGCAGACACCGATAACGTTCTGAATGGATGGGCGCAGTGTCTTAGGTCGAAAATTCCCTGAGCCGCACGGGCTGGCGCCTCGAGCCCCAGTCGCCGGGTGGGCCTGCAAACACCCCGGCACAGGCGGTCCCGCATGACAAGCAGTGGCCATCATCGGACAAATGCCAGTCCGACAGGATATACCCATTGCGACCTATGAGTCGGGCGCCACATTGATGGCAATAGGTGCTCCCACCCACGGCATCATGGACGTTGCCGGTGTACGCGTAGCGCACGCCATTTTGCATGGCGATTTGCCGCGCCCGGGTCAGGGTCGCCAAAGGCGTGGCCGGGACATCCAGCATTTTCCAGTCGGGGTGGAAGGCCGTAAAGTGCATGGGGACATCCGGCCCCAGCCTGTCGACCACCCACTGGGTCATGGCCTGGATCTCCTGCTCCGAATCATTGTGCCCCGGGATCAACAGCGTGGTCAGTTCAAGCCAGACACGGGTTTCCTGCTTGATGTATTCCAGTGTTTCCAGTACGGGTTGCAGATGACCGCCCGTAAGCTTGTGGTAAAACTCCTCGCTAAACCCCTTCAGGTCCACATTGGCGGCATCCATGTGCTGATAAAATTCCTGGCGCGGCTCTGCGG
>JAWOIE010000176.1:0-5923 GCA_046484825.1 Gammaproteobacteria bacterium
ATCGGTGATGATACAGAACCTGGTCATTTCCGAGGCGGTTCCCGCGGTTGTATTGACCGCCACATAGGGAGGCATCGGTTTGGACGACTTATCAACACCTTCAAAATCTTGAATTCTGCCGCCGTTGGCAATGACCAAGCCGACGCCCTTGCCGCAGTCATGCGAGCTGCCGCCGCCAAGGGTGATCAGACTGTCACAGTCATTCTTTTTATAGGCTGCAACCCCGGCTTCCACGTTCTTGTCGGTGGGGTTTGGGATCGTCTCGTCAAAGACGACATATTTCATCTTGGCTTTATCTAGCAAATCGGTAATCTGTTTGGTAATCCCGGCACCGGTTATACCTTTGTCGGTGACGATCAGCGGCTTGCTGCCGCCAAGAGCCTTGATCTTTGCCGGAATCTCTTTTGCCGCGCCGATGCCTATCAGGGTAACACTGGGGATAAAATAGCCGTATACTTCTTCTCGAATTGCCATAATAACACCTTCCTTTTAATTGAGGTTATTGTGATTGTTGTACTGCTCCCTTTGGATCCATGTCTCATGTCGTGCGCAACATAAGTAAAGCAAAAGGCATGCCATCACATCAATTACAATTAAAACAGATGGTTACACATTCCACCAGAAGATCAAGTATGTCAACATGACCCTAGAGCGGTTCGGCTGGAGCTCTATGACTACTGTTTTTTGGGAAAATTCACCGCAAAAGCGACATAAAACAATACTATAGATCCAAGTGGGTCAGAAGGCAACAGGCGAGGAGGCAAATAGGTCAAAATGACCCGAGGCCATAATGATGGCTCAATGCCCGGCATATTTCTCCAGTTTTCTGTACAGCGTTTTTCTGCTGATACCGAGTGTTTCTGCGGTCTTTTGTCTATTATCATCAAAAAAGTGCAGCATTTTCAGAATATGATTTTTCTCAACCGACTCCAGCGTCAAAGCGCCCTGGCTCTCTTCGGAAAGCGATACCAGTTCCCGGGGCAGGCATCGTTCGGTGATAATGTTATTTTCCGCCAGGATAATCGAACGTTCCAGAACGTTGCGTAGTTCGCGGACATTTCCCGGCCAGTTGTAGCGGAGAATACAATCCATGGCCCTGTCGACGATCCGATACGTTGTGTTATCGGGGCTCAGGCGCATCAAAAAATAATCGACCAGCAGAGGCAGATCCTCTTTGCGCTGACTCAGGGAGGGAATTTCGATATTAAAGGCGTTGATCCTGTGGAAAAAGGCCTCGTTGAAACGCCCCTGTTCCACTTCCTCGGCCAGGTTACGGTTGGTGGCAAAAAGAAAGCGGATATTCACCTTGCGCTCTTCCTTTTCGCCGACCCTCCGATAGGTCTGGGTCTCGAGGATGCGCAGCAGCGAGGCCTGGACGCCGAGAGGAAGTTCGCCGATTTCATCGAGGAACAGGGTGCTGTCATGGGCATAAGCCATCAGCCCTTCACGGGACTCGTCGGCCCCGGTGAACGACCCCTTCATGTGGCCGAACAGTTCACTGCGGGCCAGATCTTTCTGCAGGGAGGCGCAGTTCTTAATAATCATCGTATGCCCGGAGCAGGCCGAGCGCTGATGAATCAGCCTGGCGACAACGTCTTTGCCCACCCCCGACTCCCCGGTGAGCAGGACCGGAATTCTTGCCGGCGCCACCTTGTTGATTAAGAACTTGATATCCTGGACGATCTGCGAATTGCCGATAAATTGTACCGGTTGCTGCTCAAGGCTGGTGTTATGCCGCAGGATGGTGTTTTCGCGGGAGAGCAGCACCCGCTGATGGGCCTTTTCCACGACCAGATCGAGCTGCTCAAGATTGAAGGGTTTGCGAATAAAATCACAGGCGCCCAGCTTCATGGCCTTTACCGCGCTGTCTATATCACCATGGCCGGTAATCATCACCACTTCAATATGCGGCACACTATCCTTAATCTCGATCAGGAGATCGAGATCATGGATATCGGGCAGGCGCAGATCCATGACAATAACGTCAAACCAGTTGGTACGTAACATCTCCCGCGCCTGGCCGGCATCGGCGGCGGTGAACACTTCCCGGTGGTTTGTCGTCAGTTCTTTCTGCAACAGTCTTCTGATGGACTCTTCGTCATCAATGGCCAGAATGGCGTATTTTTCTCGTTCCATTATAGAGTTATTCCCGGCAGAGATACCTTGAAGGAGGTCCCTTGCCCCTCTTTGCTGGTCACGGTGATCTCTCCGCAATGATTTTTAACGATTGAATAGCAGGTGGAGAGACCGATACCGATCCCCTTGCCTACCGGTTTCGTGGTAAAAAACGGTTCAAAAAGCTTATCATGCAGCTCGCCGGGAATACCGCAGCCGGAGTCTTCGACAATCAATTCAACACCCCCATGCGGGGCGGCATTGGTAATAATACGAATAATGTCGCCATTGGTGGTTGCATCAAAGGCATTGGTAAACAAATTGATTATCACCTGTTTTAATTGTGATTCATCGCCCATGATAACCGGCAGGTCCGGCTGCAGCTCGGTTTGCACGGCAATATTGTGCTGCTCCTTAAAATGATGTTTGAGAAGAAACAGGGTATCCCTGACACACTGGTTCATGTCCACCGGGCCAAGACTTGCCGCCACCGGACGACTGAAGGTGAGTAAGGTCTGAACAATATCGCGGCAGCGCAGGCATTCCTTGATGATGGTCTCGGTATACTCGGTGAAATCCTCAAGAATTTCCGGTTCGACGTGGCCCTCTATCCGGCCGATCCGTCGCTGCAGGCCCTCGGCAAAACCGCTTATCGCCGCCAGGGGATTGTTGATTTCATGGGCCACGCCGGCAGCCAGGATACCCACCGTGGCCATCTTTTCCGCCTGATAGAACTGGGCCTGAAACTCTTTTTCCAAAGTGACATCCCTTTTAAAGAGGAGCACATTCCTTTCTCCGGCAGGATCTGTTTTCAGCGGCGAGGCGATGATTTCAAAATGCCGGAATTTGTCGTCGACCTTATAGATGCAGAGATCCTTGACGATCTCCTCAAGGTCGAGAGAACGCTGGGCCGGGCAGTCCGCACACTTGCTGCTCTGGCCGCGGAATATCTCATAACAGTGACGGCCGATGGGATCGATGGTCGGGAACCAGTCGGCAAACACATGGTTGACCCGCTGGATTTTCAAATCCTCGGAAAGAACCACCATCAGATCGGTGATCCCGTCGAGCACTGCCTGGATTTCCTTGCGTTTTTTCTCCAGCTCCAGATTGGAGGTTTTCAGCTGTTCCACTTTCTGCTGCAGCTCCTGATAGAAACCGAGCTTGCTATGCTCGATGCCGATCAGATCTTCCAGCGTAGTAGTTTTTTTTACCATACTTCCTCACAAATTTTCAGCAGTTCCTGCCAGGAAGCCGGTCTCGGGTTGGTTAGATTACAGGCATCATTGACTGCCATTTTACAGATGGACAGCCCTGGGGGTATTACTACTACCCCGGCGTGCAGGTCTATTTTCACTATTCCACCGGGTATTACTATTACCCCTACGGCGGTCAGTGGCGACGTACTCGCGTCCTGCCAGCGCACGTTCACCTCAACCCCCGTGAGCGCGTGCACCTGCATATCGAACACGACCGGCCCTACATAGACCACCACCGACATGTGCAAAAATATCGGCCCCACCCGCAGCAGCGGCTGGCACCGCAGTCAGGCCGTCAGGAGCGCGAGCACCATCGTGACCGGTATCAGCAGCAGCAGGACGACCACAGCCAGCGCCGCCTGGCGCCCGCCCCACGCGAATTTGATCGCGGTGATCGCAGCGAGCGCCGGCGCGAACAGGACCAACAGCGCGAGCCCGCGCGTCGCCCACATCAGGACAAAGACCCCGGCCCCATTCGCTTTGACGCTGCCCCGCAGCACAAACCGCGCCCCCTCGTCTCCGGCCAGGCCACACCACCGCCGCAAGAGCGCCGCGGCCGTGACGCCGAAAGGGGCAGCGACGGCGCACGCGGGCGGGATAAGGATCGGCACGACAAAGCGGATAGATATCAACGTCAACGCCGTGAGTGAGGTAGGGGGGGGGTGAGAACCCCCCTGTATTTTGTTCGGAGAAGTTCCATCGGCTGACCACTCGAGCAGGTGCGGTGGGGGCTGCCATCCTGCAACATCATCCATTGCCCCGGCCCGAGAACCGGGATTGTTGCAGTGCAAGAACGTTAAAGGTGCAAAGGAGCGTTACAGGGGTCGTAGCCCTGTAGTCGTTTTGTGCGTATGGCTGATGTCACTTGCACTTATGGGTATTTATGGGTACTTTTACGGGTATGAGCCTCAATACCGACACCCTCATGATTACCCCAGAGATCCTCTTGCTCATTGCCGAGCTGGATGAGTTCAAGGGCGCCTGGCGTGCTCTGGGTCGCCTGGCCCCGGAGCGGCTGTCGGCCCTGCGCCGGGTGGCCACCATTGAGAGCATCGGTTCGTCCACGCGCATCGAGGGTAGCAAACTCTCCGACCAGCAGGTAACGCGGCTGCTGACCAATCTTGATATTCAGACATTTGCCAGCCGCGACGAGCAGGAAGTGGCCGGTTACGCGGCGGTGATGGAGACGGTATTCGCCCATGCAGACGTCATCGACCTCACGGAGAACCACATCCAGCAATTGCATCGCGACCTGCTGGCCTACAGCGTGAAGGACGAGCGGCATCGCGGCCACTACAAGACCCACCCGAACCACGTTAGCGCGTTTGACGTCGAGGGTGAGGAAATCGGTATTGTGTTTGAAACAGCCGCGCCGTTTGATACTCCGCGCCGAATGGCGGAGCTAGTGGCGTGGGTGCGTACCGCGCTGGCGGAGAAGCGCTTGCATCCGTTGCTGGTGATCGCGGTGTTTACTATCGTGTTTCTGGAAATCCATCCCTTCCAGGATGGCAACGGGCGCTTGTCACGCGTGTTGACCAGCCTGCTGTTGTTGCGTAGTGGCTATGCGTATGTGCCGTACAGTTCGCTGGAAAGTGTGATTGAGCACAGCAAGGAAGGTTATTACCTCGCACTCAGAAATACGCAAACCACGATTCGCAGTGATGCACCGGACTGGCAGTCGTGGGTTCTGTATTTTCTGCGCACGCTGCAACAACAGAAGACGCGGCTGGAGACAAAGATCGAGCGTGAGCGTATTCTGCTGGCGTCACAGCCAGCGTTGTCGGCGAGCATTCTGGAGCTGGCGAAACAGCATGGCCACTTGACCATCGGCCAGATCGTCCAGCTCACCGGGGCCAACCGCAACACGGTCAAAAAGCATCTGCACGCCCTGGTCGAGGCACGGCTGCTTGGGCAATATGGGCAGGGTAAGGGGACGTGGTATGGGTGGCAGGAGCCTGAATAATCCCCGTATACTCAGAGTGATCAGGGTTAGAATAAAGACTCATCGTTTTAGCCATGTCGGAGCGATGTTTATTTTTTATATGGTAACGGCGAAATATAAGTATTCGAAAGTAGATTATATAAATACCAATAATGCAGACCTTTGAATTTGACAATCTCCCCGATGTGCGCGATGGCCTGACGCGAAAAGAGCGTGTGGTGTTGTATTGCATTGACCAGATCCAGAAAGAACGCGGTGGGCGTAATGTCCCTACTGTGATGCTCTATGGTCGGGTGGTGGAGCATGTCAACATGAGTGAGCAGGAACTACAACTTATCCTGCAGCGCTTGACGAGTTATAATCAAAATCCAGCGACGTAGCGGTACTATTGCCTGATAGCACAAATAATGCAGTGAATGACATGATGACAATTGACGAAAGACTGAGCCAGGCCAAAGACCTTCTTGAAACGGGTAAATCCGAGGCGGGGCGCATGGTGTTGCTGGAGTTATTGAGGGATACACCGGATAACCCTGCCGCGCTGTTAATGCTCGGTGGTGCCTATTTCTATGAGAAGAAGTTTGCCGAGGCGGAAATGGTCTACCAG
>JAWOIE010000147.1:0-11146 GCA_046484825.1 Gammaproteobacteria bacterium
GCCTGTACCGCAACGCACTCGCCCAGGCCACCGCCGTCCGGTTCCAGAACCCTGACGACCAGCACTTCTTCCTGCAGGCAGGGTACGTGAGACCAGACCGGTCCGCCGTCGTGGCCCCTTGGCGTGCTGGAGACCGACTGGCAGGAAAACCGCTTTGATGTGCCGACCAACTGGCTGTCACGATTATTCAGCAAACTCTATGATACCGGCTTGATGGACAGTTATCGTATTCGCCTGGAGCGCTCCGCCGATGAGCAGCATACCCTGGTGTTTATTGCCCACCGAGGTCTGAAGGAGGCCTTTGCCGAAGACCATGAAGGTCTGGCGGAGTCAAAGGGCTGGACGGTCAGGGCCGCTGACCCTGAGCTGGAAAACGAAATGCTCCTGCGTTTTGCCATTAACCTCGGCGGCGACAAGGCCGCCCTGGAACGGCAGCGTGCCGAGGTCAGTCAACAGCCTGAGTTTGCCCGTGTTGCCCTGCAGGAGGGTGTCGTGGTCCTCCAGCTGAACGAAGGCTTTGCCCGTGGCTGGCGGCGTGTTGGGCTGGCGCTGGATCGCATGGGGGTATTGATTGAAGATCGCAATCGCTCCCAGGGCGCCTACTTTATTCGCCTGTCGGAAGAATTGCTCAAAGAAGACGGCGGCCTGCTGGCCAAGCTGTTTTCCGGCAAGACCGAAGTCACTCGCAACGAGTATCTGTTGCGTCTGATTGAAAAGGACAATAAGACACTGGTTGCCGTATTTGACCGCCAGGAGCAACCGGTCAGCAGCAACGTGGCTGACCGTATCCTCAATCGGGTCAAGGCGCACCTGAACTAGCGGGCGTCCTCGTGCGCTTTGCATCCCTGGGCAGTGGCAGTCGCGGCAATGCCACGCTGATCGAAGCGGGCAAGACCCGGGTGCTGGTCGATTGCGGTTTTTCGCTCAGGGAGCTGGAAGCGCGCCTGCCGCGACTGGGCCTGAGCCCCGCGGACCTGCATGCCATTCTGGTCACCCACGAACACGCTGACCATATTCGCGGGGTCGGTGCGCTGGCGAGAAAGTATCGCCTGCCGGTATGGGCCAGTAGCGGCACCCTGGAGTTTGCCGGCCTGGGGGCCTTACCCGAGCGCCAGGTCTTAAACGTACACACCGCCGTATCGCTACAGGACCTGGGCATAGAGCCCTTTCCCGTGCCGCACGACGCGCGGGAACCGTGTCAGTTTGTGTTTTCGGATGGCCGTGTCCGGGTGGGGTTGTTGACCGATACCGGCTCGCTGACGCGTCACATTATCGGGCAACTCGATGGTTGTGCGGCACTCATGCTCGAGTGTAATCACGATGTTGAGATGCTGGCCGACGGCCCGTACCCACCGGCACTCAAGCGGCGTGTTGGCGGTGACTATGGACACCTGAGCAATCACCAGGCGGCAGAGGTGCTGGCCAAAATGGATACCGGGTGTTTGCAGCGTGTCATCGCCATGCACATTAGTGAAAAGAATAATGACCCGGGGCTTGCCGCCTCGGCATTGTGCACGGCACTGGCGTGTGACTATCATGATATCCAGGTAGCGGAACAGGAACGCGGTTTTGACTGGATAACGGTTTAGCGGCAGGTCAACCGGATGATGCGCGGCGCCCTTAGACACACGCGGCAATGACGCAGTCCAGTGATTCAGTAATTACATAAATACATGCAGAGAAGACACATGCAAAAAAAAGCACTATTAGTTTCTGGCAAGGCCAAGTCCGTCTACGACACCGACGATGCCGATCACCTTATAATTCATTTTCGCAATGATACCTCGGCCTTCGATGGTGAGAAAAAAGAGCAGCTCGAACGCAAGGGCATGGTCAATAACAAGTTCAATGCCTTCATTATGCAAAAGCTGGCCGCCGCCGGCGTGCCGACCCACTTTGTCGAGTTGTTGTCCGATGACGAGGTGCTGGTCAAACGCATGGATATGATCCCGGTGGAATGTGTGGTGCGTAATCTCAGCGCGGGGAGCCTGTGTCGTCGTCTCGGCGTGGAGGAAGGTCTGGAACTGAACCCGCCGACGTTTGAATTCTTTCTCAAAAATGATGCCCTGCACGACCCGATGATCAACGATTACCATATCCGTTCCTTTGGCTGGGCCAGCGACGCGGAGATCGCGGCCATGAAGGAGCTCACCTTCAGGGTCAACGATATTCTCAAGGCCCTGTTTGCCGAGGCCGGCATGCTGCTGGTGGATTACAAGCTGGAGTTCGGTCGCTTTCACGGCGCGGTGATGCTGGGGGATGAATTCAGCCCCGATGGCTGTCGTCTGTGGGATGCGGCGACGCGCAAAAAGCTCGACAAGGATCGTTTTCGTCAGGGCCTGGGGGGAGTGGTCGAGGCCTATGAGGAAGTCGCCGCCCGTCTGGGTATCCCGCTGGTCTGAGTATCGCCTTGCTAAATATAAGATTAAGCTAATATTCATGTAGGCAATTGTTGTCCTAACCGCTTAAAGAAACTGGCAAAACGACCGATAAGACAGCATCAAGGTCGTTTTTTTAGTGCACACAACCTGCGGTTAATAAAATGAATAAAGCCTTTATTTTGAATCTCTTTGCCCAGTTCAAGATCCGCTCCAAGCTCTGGATGGGGCTGGGAATTATGGCCCTGTTGCTGGCGGTGGTCTCCATTACCGCGCTGCGCAGCCTGGGCAGTGCCGGGGACAATATCACCGATATGGTCGAGGTCACGCAGCCCACGGTGGTCAAGTCCATGCAACTGGCGGGGGCGCTGGACCGCGCCAATGCCGCCCTCGGGTTTTACCTGCTCAGCAAAGCGGACAACGACAAACGCGAATATGAAGACTCCCTGGCGCGACTGACCCAGGTCCTGGAGGAGTTAAAGGCACTCCCCGGGCTCCAGGCCGATAGTGCAGCCCTGACACGGGTTGCGCAGATTGAGACCAATGTTAATCAATACAAGACCTACCGCGAGCAAATGCTCAAACTGGCGGTGGACGATAATCTCAACCAGCCCGGGGTCGGGGTCTCGGCGGAACGCATGAACCCCATCGCCATCGAGATTCAGCAAAACCTGTCACAAATGCTTCGTGCCGAGGATGCCGAAGAGGCGACACAGGAGCGTAAGCAATTATTGATGCAAATCGCCAACCTGCGGCAGACCTGGATGAACGTGCTCAATAATAACCGTGGTTACATGGCCTTTCGTTCACAACCCTTACTCGATAACCTGACGCTGTATCGCACTGGTTTTGTCGAGGATGTGGAAAAACTGCTGCAGGCCGAGGGCCTGAACTTTGAGCAGGAGGAAGGTATTACCGCTATCAATGAGCGGCAGAAGACCTTCTTTGAGCTCATGGATGAACTTGTCAAGGTCCACAGCAGTGAGAAGTGGCGTACCGACTCCTACCTCATTCGTCACGAGATTGGCCCGCTGGTGCAGAACATCCAGAGCGATGTCGACTGGCTGGTGGCACACCAGGGTGAACGCGCTGCGACCTCGGCGCAGGGACTCATGCAGGATATCGGCGCCACGGAACAGGTGGTCTGGTGGATGGTGGTGCTCGGCATTCTGGTCAGTGTCGGCGGTGGCTGGTTCCTGGTCTATCTGATTGTCGAACCCTTAAAGGCGACGGTTGCCGTGCTGGACGATATTGCCGAGGGCGAGGGTGACCTGACTCGACGCCTCGAGGTGCGCGGCAAGGACGAGATTGCGCAGCTGGCCTCGGGCTTCAATCGCTTTACCGAAAAAATACAGTTCACCGTGGCGCAGGTCTCGGGTGCCGTGTCACAACTGGCCGCCGCCGCCGAAGAGATGTCTATGATCACGGACGAGACCAACGACGGCGTGGTGAAACAGAAAGTCGAGACCGACAAGGTCGCCTCGGCCATGCATGAAATGGAGGCCTCGGCCAAGGAAGTGACACGCAACGCCGAACACGCCGCTGAGGGCACGCGTGAGGCGGACAAGGAGGCGGAAGCCGGCAAGCAGGTCGTGGGCCTGACGGTGGCCTCCATCAATGGTCTGGCCGAGGAGGTCGAACGTGCCTCTGGGGTCATTAGCCAGCTGGAAAAAGACAGTGAAGGGATCGGCACCGTGGTCGAGGTGATCCAGGGTATTGCCGAGCAGACCAATCTGCTGGCGCTGAATGCGGCCATTGAGGCGGCGCGTGCCGGTGAACAGGGCCGGGGTTTTGCCGTGGTTGCCGATGAGGTGCGCAATCTGGCCAGTCGTACTCAGCAGTCGACCCAGGAAATCGAGAAAATGATCGCCCAGTTGCAGGCCGGTGCCCGCAATGCGGTCGGCGTCATGGAGGCAGGGCGCGCCAAGGCGACGTCCAGTGTCGAACAGGCCGCCAAGGCCGGTGATTCGCTGGAATCGATCTCCGCCGCCGTGGCCAATATTGCCTCCCTGACGACGCAAATCGCCGAGGCGGCGCGGCAACAGGACACCGTGGTAGAGTCCATTAATGAAAATGTCGTTACCATCTCCAGTGTGGCGGAAGAGACCAAGGAAGGCACCATCCAGTTGGCCAAGGCCAGCGTGGAGCTTGCGCACCTGGCCGATGACCTGAATGGTATGGTCGGTCAGTTCAAGATTTAAAGCATGCCGACAGTGCAGTGCTGGCGCTGACCACAACCGCACATAAACCCCATAGGCAGTCACCTGCCCGTGGGGTTTTTTGTTGCGCGGTATTTTGTTTCATCGTATTGAGACTTATGCGTCGATTCAGCCGCTTTGTGTCCGAACAGGCTTTATTCCTGACGGCGAGTGGATATAATGCTGAAAACCTAACGATAGCCCCGGTGCATGAGCAAGAACGACTATACCGCAGAATCCATTGAAGTCCTGACCGGACTGGAGCCAGTACGCAAACGTCCTGGCATGTATACCCAGACGGAACGTCCCAATCACCTCGCCCAGGAAGTCATCGATAACAGTGTCGATGAAGCCGTGGCCGGCCATGCCCACAGCATTGCGGTCACCCTGTTTAAGGATGGCTCGGTAGAGGTCACCGACGATGGCCGCGGCATGCCGGTGGACAAACACCCTGGTGAAAAAATTCCCGGCGTCGAGGTCATCCTGACGCGGTTGCATGCCGGAGGAAAATTCTCCAATAAGAATTATAAATTCTCTGGCGGCCTGCACGGGGTCGGTGTCTCGGTGGTGAATGCCCTGTCGAAAAAACTTGAGATCTGGATCCGCCGCGACGGCAAAGAGCATTACATGTCCTTTGCCAATGGCGAGCGCAAAACCCCTCTGAAGGTGGTGGGCGAGGTGGCCAAACGCACGTCCGGTACCACCATCCGTTTCTGGCCGGATCAAAAATTCTTTGATACGCCAAAATTTTCCGTGTCACGGCTCAAGCATGTCCTCTGCGCCAAGGCCGTATTGTGCCCCGGTCTGCGGGTCAGCTTTCATGACGAGCAAAGCGGTGAGCAGGAAGAGTGGTTTTATGAGGATGGCCTGAAGGCCTACCTGCTGGATGCCCTGGGTGAGGAGACCCTGTTGCCGGAAGAACCCTTTATGGGCAGTATGGCCGGTAATGAAGAAGCAGTGGACTGGGCACTGGTCTGGGTGGTCGAAGGCCAGAGCAATATCAGCGAGAGTTATGTCAACCTGATCCCCACGGCGCAGGGCGGTACCCATGTCAATGGCCTGCGGACCGGCCTGACCGAGGCCATTCGCGAGTTCTGTGATTTTCGTAATCTGTTACCGCGGGGCGTCAAGATCGCGCCCGAGGATGTCTGGGAGCGGGTCAGTTTTATTCTCTCGGTGAAGCTGTCCGACCCCCAGTTTTCCGGTCAGACCAAGGAGCGCCTGTCGTCGCGTGAATGCAGCGCCTTTGTCTCCGGTGTGGTCAAGGACGCCTTTGCCCTGTGGTTGAATCAGCATGTCAATGTGGGCGAACAGATTGCCGAACTGGCCATCAACAGCGCCCAGAGCCGACTCAAGGCGGGCAAAAAGGTTGTACGCAAGAAGGTCACGCAGGGACCGGCGCTCCCGGGCAAGCTGGCCGACTGTGCCTCACAGGATACCGAGGCCACGGAACTGTTCCTTGTCGAAGGCGACTCGGCCGGGGGCTCGGCCAAGCAGGCGCGCAATCGTGAATTCCAGGCCATCATGCCCCTGCGCGGCAAGATCCTGAATACCTGGGAAGTCGACTCCGCCGAGGTGCTGGGGTCACAGGAAGTCCATGATATCTCGGTCGCCATCGGCGTCGACCCGGGTTCGGCCGATATCTCCGGTCTGCGCTATGGCAAGATTATTATTCTGGCGGATGCCGATTCCGATGGCGCCCACATCGCCACCCTTTTAACCGCGTTGTTCTCCCGCCATTATCAGGCGTTGATGGCGGCGGGCAATATCTATGTCGCCATGCCCCCCCTGTATCGCATCGATGTCGGCAAACAGGTGTTTTATGCCACCGATGCCGCCGAGCAACAGGGCATTATGGATCGCATCAGCGCCGAGAGCATCAAGGGCAAGGTGCAGGTCACGCGCTTTAAGGGGCTGGGCGAGATGAATCCCCTGCAATTGCGTGAAACCACCATGGACCCGGACACACGGCGTCTGGCCCGACTGACCCTCGAAAGTGGCGATGGCACGTTGCAGTTAATGGATATGTTGCTGGCCAAGAAGCGTGCCGGCGATCGCAAAAAGTGGCTGGAAGAAAAGGGTGATCTCGCCGAGGTTTGAGCCTGATCAAAACTCGGGCACAGCATAGAGAACAGTTTAAGCGGAAGCATAAAGTTACATGGCACAGAAAAAGAAGACAGCGAAAAAATCGGCAGGCAGGACTACCGGCAAAGGCAAATCCCCGGCCAGGGCCGGCGGGGCGGTTGATGCCATGACGGACAGCTACCAGGGTATTGAACAGCTACCGCTGAAGACGTTTGCGGAGAAGTCGTACCTGGATTATTCCATGTACGTCATTCTGGATCGCGCCCTGCCGCATATTGGCGATGGGCTCAAGCCGGTACAGCGGCGTATTGTCTATGCCATGTCGGAGCTGGGCCTGCGCGCCGGCACCAAGTTCAAGAAATCGGCGCGTACCGTGGGGGACGTCCTCGGCAAGTTTCATCCCCATGGTGACTCCGCCTGTTACGAAGCCATGGTGTTAATGGCGCAACCCTTTTCGTATCGCTATCCCCTGCTGGAAGGCCAGGGCAACTGGGGCTCACCGGATGACCCCAAGTCCTTTGCCGCCATGCGCTATACCGAGTCGCGCCTGTCGGAAAACGCCAACCTGCTGTTGTCGGAGCTGGGCCAGGGCACGGTTGACTGGCTGCCCAACTTCGATGGCTCACTGGAAGAGCCCAAGGTCCTGCCGTCACGTGTGCCGCATGTGCTGTTAAACGGCACCACCGGGATCGCCGTCGGCATGACCACGGATATCCCGCCGCACAATATGCGTGAGGTCCTGCATGCCTGTATTCACCTGCTGAACAAGCCCGAGGCCACCAATAGCGAGCTATGCAAGTTTGTCAAAGGCCCGGACTATCCCACGGACGCGGAGATCATTACGCCGTTGGCGGACCTCCGCAACATCTATAAAACCGGACATGGCAGTGTTCGCATGCGGGCGCGTTACGAAACGGAAGATGGCGATATTATTATTACCGCGCTGCCGCATCAGGTCTCCCCGGCCAAGTTGCTGGAGCAGATCGCCAACCAGATGCTGGCCAAGAAACTGCCCATGGTAGTGGACCTGCGCGATGAGTCCGATCACGAAAATCCCACCCGCCTGGTGATTATCCCGAAATCCAGTCGCGTCGATGTGGATGAATTAATGACGCACCTGTTTGCGACCACGGACCTGGAGCGCACCTATCGCGTCAATATGAACATGATTGGCCTGAACGGTCGCCCGGCGGTCAAAAACCTGCAGGTGATTCTCACCGAGTGGTTGCAGTTCAGAACAGAAACCGTGCGCCGGCGGTTGCAGTTCCGGCTGGACAAGGTGCTCGCCCGACTGCATATCCTCGATGGTCTGTTGACCGCGTATTTAAATCTCGATGAAGTCATCCGGATTATTCGTGAGAATGACAAGCCCAAACCGATCTTAATGCAACGCTTCAAACTCTCCGACATCCAGGCCGAGGCGATTCTGGAACTGAAGTTGCGCCATCTGGCCAAGCTGGAGGAAATGAGCATTCAGACCGAGAAAAAGGCACTCAAGGATGAGCAGGACTATCTGCAAAAGACCCTGGGTTCCGCACAGCGTATGAAGACCCTGATACGTACCGAACTGGAAGAGATCGCCGTCAAGCACGGTGACAAGCGCCGTTCACCCATTGTCGAACGTGAGGCCGCCCAGGCCATGGACGAGACGTCGCTGATCAGTGCGGACCCGGTGACCGTCGTATTGTCGAAAAAGGGCTGGATTCGCGCCGCCAAGGGGCACGAGGTCGACCCGGATTCCCTCAGCTATAAATCGGGGGACGCCTGTCTCGATAGCAAGCCGGGCAAGACCAACCAACTGGCCCTGTTTATCGACTCGACCGGGCGCACCTATGCCCTGCCGACGCACACCCTGCCTTCGGCACGCGGTCAGGGGGAACCCCTGACCGGCCGCCTGACGCCACCTGCCGGCGCCCACTTTTGTGGCGTCATGACCGGCGAGGCAGAGCAGCTCTATCTGCTGGCCACCACGCACGGTTATGGTTTTATTGTCAAACTGGAAGACTGCATCACCCGCAACAAAAAGGGCAAGGCCCTGTTGCGCGTGCCCGCCGGTGCCGATGTCCTGCCACCGGTACCGGTCAATGACCTGGAGCATGACTGGGTCGCCGCTGTGTCCAGTGAAGGGCACCTGTTATTCCACCACATCAGTGAGTTGCCGCAGATGCCCAAGGGCAAGGGCATCAAGATTATCAATATTCCCTCGGCCCGCCTGAAGGCCGGGGAAGAGTTAGTCACCGCCATGACGGTGATTAATGAAGTCCAGAGCCTGCTCATCAAGTCCGGCAAACGCCACAAGGTGATGAAGCCTGCCGATATGGAAAGCTTTGAAGGGGAACGCGGCCAGCGTGGCCGCAAACTGCCACAGGGCTTCCGCAGTGTAGAGGCCATGCAACCGGCGGGGGAAACACAAACTTAGGCCAGCGTGAGGCGTAGCCATCCCGCAATCGCGTCGGGTGCCGGGCTCAAACCTCAAGCGCGCGCCTGTCCCGCTGTGCGCGTGGTGCCGTTGGTCTGGGCAGGTTGCGCCTGGCGGCCGTCATACCGGAAATTCCTTTGACATTATATTGGTGCATTTTAGGGACACGGCGTACCTGGCAATAGTGGCATGGCTGGCCTTCAACGACAGCGCATATCGGCAGGAGGTTACTATTGCGCTGAAATAGCTTGACGCTTTAATCGCGTGTAGGCGTATGATGAGGTCATGGTGGCCGTCATGCCCCGGGTACAGGCTTGCGTGTCCCATATCAATTTTCATCCCCTATTGATTTTCAGGAGTAACGCACATGAGTAAGGAACAGAAAAGTAATAAAGAGGACAAGAAAAAACCGCTATTGACGCCACAGGAAAAAAAGGCGGCGAAAAAGGCTAAGAAAGACTCGAAAAAATAATCGCGCTGATGCCCGCGGCGTGAGTGGGTCGCTGCGGCCGCAGCAGGCCGTTTGGGCTTGCCGTTGGCCGCAGGCCGACCGCTCCGGGCGGCGCAGACCGGTTATTCCGGCTCCGCAGACCGGTCGCTACCCAGGGACTCCAGTTTTTTCAAGACCCGTTGCGCACGTTCAATATGGCGCCTTAGGTTCGGGTTGGAGGGGTCGAGCAGGCGCACGGCCTGCCATGCCTCCAGCGCCTCCTGGATCTTGCCTTCACTATAGAGTCTGCGGCCATGATCGGTTTCCTGTTGCACGACCTGTTGTATGGCCGTGTCTAGCCGCTTTCTAAAGGCACTGATGGCCGCCTTGTCCTGCTCCTCTGCCGGGATTTTTTCCAGTTGTGCCAGCGACAGATTCAGCTGTTTGTTTTCCAGGGCGTGTTCGGCGGCGCTCAGATGAGTCTGTGCCGTCGCGCTGAGGCGCCGGCTTTGAGCTTCAAGCTGGGGTGCCAGCCTTGTCTCAAGTTCGTGGTAGCGGGGGGGGAGCTCCTCGGTATTGAGCTGTGCGGCCAGCTCTAGACACCTCTGGCTGTGGCTAAGCTGCCTGATGCTCAGATAATATTCCGCGCAGTCGAGTAATTCGCCGCGCATGTTGGCGCTTTCTGTTGCGTGACGTTTAAATTCCTTGCGGTAGTGATAGCTATCTGGTGCGGTGTGGACAATTTCCTTGTGTATTGGGTTGTTCTGTACGACGGCCTGGGCATTGTTCATCAGGGCCTGGTAGGAAAGTTGTTTTAGATAGATGTCGCGTTGCCGGGTAAACGCTTCCAGGGCCTGCTGGATGGTGACATTGCCGGGCAGTTTTCGCAGGGCTTCTTGATAGGTTTTATGGGCCTCTTGCCAGAGTTGTTTTTCCAGCTGTTGTTTTGCCTGCGCCAGTATCTGCGCTTCATACTCTATTGATTTCTGCTGTGCCAGCGCACGCTGGGCCGCCAGTTTTTGGTAGTGAGGGTGATCGCTGCGAATATAGGCGAGGGTATCGATGACCCGGCTATATTCCTGGTTTTGCATCCAGGTGTCGACCTGTTGGGGCAGGTTTTCGTCGAGGGAATGGATAAAGGCGCAGCCGTGTAACACGAGGAAGAGCAAAGCAAGGCTGAGCGTTTTTAGGTAACTCATGCCACAGCAGAGCGGTGCAGGATGTCATCAAGTTGCGCATCAATGATGGTGCTGTAAGGCTCCTTGATATCGGTGATCACATAGGTCGTAACCTTTTCGCTAATGCCGCGCAATTGCAGGGACTCATGTCGGTGCGCGATGATATACCACTGGATATCGGTATCCTTGACGAAATAGTCTGTCACGGCAATCTGGCCGCGCTTCGCCGTTGAGTGGAGGCGGGCGGCCAGGTTGACGCTTTCCCCTACGACGGTGTATTGCATGCGGTCATGTGAGCCCATATTGCCCGCAAGCATCTCACCGCTGTTAATCCCAATCCTGAAGTCGATGGTGATCTTGCCCTGCTTTTCGCGCACGATGTTCAGGCGTTTGATCAGACGTTGGATGAGTATGGCGCAACAGACGGCATTCAATTTATGGTGTGGGTCTTCGATCGG
>JAWOIE010000233.1:0-9065 GCA_046484825.1 Gammaproteobacteria bacterium
ATAAAGGCCTCGGTCTGGGCAAAGACGTTGGAGAGCAACAGACGGTGGTGCTCGGGAATATCGTGACGTCGGTTGATCGGCGCTAGGATATCCGCCGGGATAATGTGTGTCCCCTGGTGCATAAGCTGATAAAAGGCGTGCTGCCCCAGAATCCCCAGTTGGCCGAATATGGTGGGGCCGGTGGCGTAATCCACCTCAGTACCATCACGTCTGACGGTCTTGCCGTTACTCTCCATATCCTGCTGGCGTAGATAGGGCGGCATCCGGTGCAGATACTGATCATAGGGGAGCACCGCATAGGTATGGGCGTTATAAAAGTTGTTATACCAGATCCCCAGCAGCGCCATGATGACCGGGATATTTTCTTCGTAGGGGGCAGTGCAAAAATGCTCGTCCATGGCCTGCGCCCCGTCGAGCATGGCTTCGAAGTGCTCCATGCCCACGGCGATGGCCACCGACAGTCCCACGGCTGACCAGAGCGAGTAGCGCCCACCGACCCAGTCCCACATGGGCAGGATATTTTCCGCCGGGATGCCAAAACCTTCCGCGGCCGCCTGTTTTTCGGTCACGGCCAGCATGTGGTGCTTGAGCACCTGGTTGGGGTTACTACTGTTTTTGGTCAACCAATGGCGCGCGGTGCGGGCATTGACCAGGGTGTCCTGGGTGGTAAAGCTCTTTGAGACCACAATAAACAGGGTGGTCTCCGGCTTCATGACCTCCAGGGTGTCGGCAATATGGCTCTCATCGACATTGGAGACAAAGTGCATTTTCAGGTCATGGATGGCATAAGGGCGCAGGGCCTCATACGCCATCACCGGCCCCAGATCGGAACCGCCGACACCAATATTGACCACATCGGTAATGGGCTGGCCGCTGATACCACGCCACTCCCGGGTCCGGATCGCCTGGGCAATATCACGCATCTGCGCGCGCATGGCGCTGATTTTCCGCATGACATCTTCACCGTCCAGCATGACCGACTGGTCCAGCGGTTTACGCAGGGCGGTATGCAGCACCGCCCGCTTCTCGGTATGGTTGATTTTGTCCCCCCTGAACTGTTTTTCGCGCCACGCATCCAGCCCGCTCTCCCGCGCCAGATCACAGAGGAGCGAGAGGGTCTCGTCGGTGATGCGGTTTTTGGAATAGTCGAACAGGATATCCTCAAAGGTCAGGGAAAAACGCGCAAACCGCTGCGGGTCACGGTCAAAGAGGTCGCGCATGTGCAGGCCCGTGAGCTGCGCAAAGTGCTGCTGTAATGCCTGCCAGGCGGGAAGTTGCTGCAAAGGTGTCATAAGTTCCCTATTACGTTCTTGTTATGGCCAGGACATCCTGAAATGCCTTTGACCATCATTGTATCGGTAAGCGGCGGACATTCTCTACCCCGGAAACGCGTAGCCGGCAGGATAAATCCGTGCAATGTCAAGGGACCGTTCCTCATAAGGAGTTGGTATACTACGGCGTTTGTACCACCGGCACAGGTTGTTTTATGGCACCAGATAGCAAGTCTCCCATACCCAAGGCGCTGACCAAGGCCGTCTCCCCTTCACAGGACAAGGCGCTGCGCTCCCGGGTCAAGCTCTTTGGCAATATTCTCGGCAACATCCTCAAGGACCATGCCGGTGTGCGTGTCTTTGCCGCCGTCGAGGCCCTGCGCAAAGGCCACATCGGCCTACGCAAGGAGGACAGCCCGAGAAAACGCCAACGCCTGGAGCAACTGGTGGCCTCACTGGATCCGGACAGCCTGGCCCATGTGGTGCGTGCCTTTGCCATCTACTTTAGCCTGGTCAATATCGCCGAAGAGGCCTTTCAGCACCAGAAACGTCGGCGTGATGTCGGCCCGCGCGGTCACGGCTGGATGGGCTCGTTCGAGCTGACCCTGGACGAGCTGCAGCGCGACAATATCTCCGCGGAACAGATTCAGACCCTGCTGAACAATCTGGCCTATATCCCGGTCTTTACCGCCCATCCGACCGAGGCCAAGCGCCGCACCATCATGGAAGGCCTGCGGCGGATTTTTCTGATTAGCGAGCAGTTTAATGACCCCAGCCTATCCGTCTATCAGAAGAACAACCTGCGGGAACAGCTCGAACGCCATATCCGCATTCTCTATAAAACCAACGAAGTCCGCATGCGTAAGCCGGACGTCATTGATGAGGTCAAAAACGGCCTGTATTATTTTCGCGAGTGCCTGTTTGATGCCGTGCCCGAGGTCTATCGCCGCTTTGAAAAGGCGCTGGAACGTCACTATGCCCAGAACGGATACAACGGCACCCGGATCACCCTGCCCAGTTTTATGCGTTTTGGTTCCTGGATTGGCGGTGACCGCGACGGCAACCCGTTTGTCAAGCCACACACTACCCGCATGGCCGTTCGACTCCAGGCCCAGGCGGCGATCGAGGAATACCTGCAACGCCTGCACGACCTGTTTCATATCATTACCCACTCGATCGACCTGTGTGAGCCGACCGAGGCCTTTTTAAACTCCCTGGCCAGTGACGAGCAGAATTTTCCCCATGTCTACGCCGAGCGCCCGGAGCGCTTCCTGCTGGAACCCTATCGCCGCAAGCTTTACCTCATGCAGCAACGCCTGCAATGTAACCTCAATGTCCTCGAAGAGAAGCTCGAGGACAAGCACATGGCCTTCCCCAGCTGCGGTTATGCCAACGAGGCCGTCTTGCTGGATGACCTCTACCTGGTGCGGGACTCACTCATCAGTCATGGCGACGCCCTGATCGCCAACGGCGAGTTACAGGACGTGATTCGTCTGGTCGAGACCTTTGGCTTTTCCCTGTCGTACCTGGACGTGCGGCAGGAATCCACCATTCACAGCAACACGGTCAGCGAGGTCCTGCAACAGCTCGAGGGCATCGACTATCAGTCCCTGGATGAGGCCGCCCGCCTGGACAGGCTGGCGGCATTAATCAAGACTCCGCCGCCGAGCATTGACCGCAGCGGCTTTAGCGACATGAGCCGGGAGACCCTCGAGGTCTTCGAGGTCATGGTCGAGATGCGTCAGGAAATCAGCCCCAACGCCTTTGGCAATTACGTCATTTCCATGACCCATACCGCCAGTCATGTGATGGAAGTTATGTTCCTGGCCTGGACTGCCGGTCTGGCCGGTTATCGCGACGGCCAGGCGTTTTGCCACATCAGCATTTCCCCGCTGTTTGAGACCGTCGAAGACCTGGCCCATATCGACCCGGTCATGAACCAGTTACTGGATATCCCCACCTACACCGAATTACTGGCCGCCGCGGGCAATACCCAGGAAGTCATGCTGGGCTACTCCGACTCCTGCAAGGACGGCGGCATCCTGGCCTCGGCCTGGAACCTGTATCAGGCCCAGCAACAAATCACCGCACTGACCCGGTCACGGGATATCAAGCTGCGCATGTTCCATGGCCGCGGCGGCACCATCGGCCGTGGCGGCGGCCCGACCCATGAATCGATCCTCTCGCAACCCACCGGCACCGTGCACGGCCAGATCAAGTTCACGGAACAGGGTGAGGTGCTGTCCTACAAATACAGCAATATCGAGACCGCCGTCTACGAGCTGACCATGGGCTGCACCGGCCTGTTAAAGGCCAGCCGCAACCTCATCGAGACACCGGAAAAAGACCGGCAGGAATATCTCGACACCATGGCGCGGCTGGCGGCCATCGGTGAAGAGCACTACCGCACCCTGACCGAGCAGACCCCGGGCTTTCTCGATTATTTTTACGAGGCCACCCCGGTCAGCGAGATCGGCCTGCTGAATATCGGTTCGCGGCCATCACACCGCAAAAAGGCCGACCGCTCCAAGTCCTCGGTACGCGCCATCGCCTGGGTGTTTGGCTGGGCACAGTCACGCCATACCCTGCCCGCCTGGTATGGTATCGGTGAGGCCCTGGATCGCTGGATCAAGGAAAATCCGCAGCATGTGGAGCAGCTCAAGGACATGTATCAGCACTGGCCGTTTTTTCGCGCCCTGCTCAGCAATACCCAAATGGCCCTGTTCAAGGCGGATATGAAAATCGCCCATGGCTATAAGGGGCTGTGTCACAATCCGCAAGAGGCCGAGCAGGTCTACCAGTCCATCGCCAGGGAATATGCGCACACCGTCGAGCACATCCTCGCCATCTCCCAGCTCGACTACCTCATGGCCGAGACACCGCATATCGCCCTGTCTCTCATGCGACGTGAACCCTATCTGGATCCCCTCAACCAGATCCAGCTCTACCTGTTGAAAAAGACCCGCGACGAAAATGCCTCAGAGGAAGAAAAACAACGCTGGCTCGACCCGCTGCTGCGTTCCATCAACGCCATCGCGGCCGGGATGAGGAATACGGGATAAAAAGACAGGGCTGAGTTACGAGGAACCAGGGACGAGGAACAGACTTCGAAATAAAATAAATCCCTGGCCCTCGTCACCCGGCCCTCGCCACGTTCAGGTTGCTACGCAACCTGAACCGGGATGGTATTACGGGTATGGGTAATGGCGTTGGCGCCGTCGACATAGACCAGCTTGGGTTTATGTGCGGTGGCTTCCTGCGGGGTCATGGTCAGGTAGGCGCAGATGATCACCATATCACCGGGATTGGCCTTGTGCGCCGCGGCACCATTGATGGAGATAATGCCGGAATGGTCCTCGGCACGAATGGCATAGGTGGTAAAACGCTCGCCATTGGTGATGTTGTAGATCTCGATCTGCTCATACTCGCGAATGCCGGAGGCCTCCAGCAGCTTGCCATCAATAGCGCACGAACCCTCGTATTCCAGCTCGGAATGGGTGACGGTGACGCGGTGCAGCTTGGCCTTGAGCATGGTGCAGTACATAAAGCGTTAACCTTTTCTGAACTTCAAGAGCGGCGATTTTACCATGCCGGGCGCCCTATGCCACCTCGATCTGGGCCTTTTCAGATGCGCAAATTGTCTATCAGGCGCGTACCGCCGAGGCGTGCCGCCGCCAGGATCACCAGGTCAGTCTCGCCGCCCTGAGGCCGTTGCAGGTCGTGGCTGCGGCGAATTTCGACATATTCCGGCAAAAAACCCTGCTCACGCAGCCGCGCGCAGGCCTCGGCTGAGAGCCGTGCCAGGTCAGTGTCCCCGGCGTGATAGTGTTCACGCAGCTGCCTGAGGGTGTGAAACAGTTCAGCGGCCTGTGCCTTTTCCGCCGCCGACAAATAGGCATTGCGCGAACTCATAGCCAGGCCACTGGCCTCGCGCACGGTGGGCAGGCCCAGGATCTCCACCGGCAGGTTCAGGTCCTCCACCATACGGCGAATCAGCAGCAGTTGCTGAAAGTCCTTTTCACCAAACAGGGCCAGGTCGGGCTGCACGATATTAAAGAGTTTATTGACAATGGTTGCCACGCCACGAAAATGCCCGGGCCGCTGCGCCCCCTCCAGGATTGAATCCAGCTGCGGCACCACGACATGGCTGATGTTGTCCTTGCCCTCGGGATAGAGCGCCGCATCCGTCGGCGTAAAGACCCCGTCGACACCCGCCGTTTCCAGCAGCGCACAGTCTTCGGCCAGGGTACGTGGATAGTGGGCAAAGTCCTCGCCGGCGCCAAACTGTAGGGGATTGACATAGATACTGACCACGACCCGATCCGCCAGCGCACGCGCCTTGTGCACCAGGGAAAGATGCCCCGCATGCAGGTTCCCCATGGTGGGGACAAAGGCGATGCGCTCGTGGTCACGGCGCAGCGCCGCAACCAGGGCGCGCATTTCAGCAAGGGATGGAATAATCTGCATAAGCGCTGCCAGCTATGAATAGCTTTGCGCGGCGCTGGGGAAATGCCCCTGGCGCACGGCGCGGATATAATTTTTGATCGCAGCGCTGATCCGGTCCCCGCCCTCGATATCAACATCGACCTCGGCAAGAAAGTCGCGCACAAAGCGCGGCCGTTTGCCCCGGGTAATCCCCAACATGTCATAGACCACCAGGACCTGGCCGTCGCAGTCGGCGCCGGCCCCAATCCCGATGGTCGGAATGGCAATTGCCTGGCTGATGTTCTGCGCCAGCATCGCGGGAATACACTCCAGTACGATCATACTGACCCCCGCCGCCGCCAGGGCGCGGGCATCATGGAGCATCGCCGCCGCCGCGGCCTCGTCCCGCCCCTGAACTTTATAGCCCCCCAGTTCCTTCACCGACTGAGGCAATAGACCCAGATGGCCGCAGACCGGGATCTGCTGCTGGATGAGCGCCTCGATGATGGGTAACAATTTGGCCCCGCCCTCCAGCTTGACCATTTGGGCGCCGGCGGCCATGAGCGCCTGCGCATGGTTCACCGCATCCGCGACAGAGGCATAGCTGTGGTACGGCATGTCCGCCACCAGGAGCGCATGCGCGACGCCGCGACGCACATTGGCGGTGTGATAACACATGTCCGCCATCGTTACCGGCAAGGTGGAGTCGTGCCCCTGCACCACCATGCCGAGGGAATCGCCCACCAGGACCACGTCAATACCGCAGGCATCCATGATGGACGCAAACGAGGCATCATAGGCGGTCAGCACCGCAATCTTGTCGCCACGGTGTTTCATTTCCTGCAAGTGCGCAGGGCTTACGGCTTGTGTCTCGGTCATAGGGCCAGGGGGCTTGGGTTAAAATAGTGGCGGCCACTGCGCAGGGTGGTGATGCGCTCCAGCAATAACTGATAGTCATTGTCATTATCCGCAAAGTTGATCTCCGCGGCATTCACAATCAGGAGTGGCGAACGGTTGTAGTGGTAAAAAAACTCGGCATAGGATTCATTCAGGCGACGCAGGTATTCCGCCTCGACATGGTGTTCATAACGGCGGCCGCGCCGACTGATGCGCTGCTGCAGGACTTCAATGGGTGCCTGGAGATAGATCACCAGGTCCGGCTGCGGCACCTCAAAGGTCATGTGCGCATAGACCTGTTCATAGAGCTTGAACTCTTCCGCGTCCAGGGTCAGCTCGGCAAACAGGCGGTCCTTTTCCATAATAAAGTCGGCCACCCGCACCGGCTGAAACAGGTCATCCTGTTTGATCTCCTGCATCTGGCGACTGCGCTGAAACAGAAAAAACAACTGGGTCTGCAGGGCGGCGCTTTTCGGATCCTTGTAAAACCGATCCAGAAAGGGGTTTTCCTCCGCGCCTTCCAGTAACAGTTCCGATCCAAAGCTCAGGGCCAGCTTGCGCGCCAGGGTGGTCTTGCCGACGCCGATGGGGCCTTCCACGACAATAAATTTTAGTGGCTCATGATGCATCGCTGATGACGTCCAGATCGTTCCTGCAGTGTGCCAGTAACTCGACTAACGCGCCGCGGCCGGGGATGACCAGCGCCGGGGCAATTTCGTACAGAGGATACAGGACGAAGCTGCGTTCATGTAGCCCGGGGTGCGGGATTTTCAGCCGCGGCGCATCGTATTCCTCCGCGGCATATAACAGCAGGTCCAGGTCCAGTGTCCGCGGCCCCCAGCGCTCGGCGCCGCGAACCCGCCCCTGTGCCTGTTCAATGGCCTGCAACTCGTCCAACAGGGCCAATGGCGCCAGTGTGGTCTCGATGGCCATGACGGCATTGATGTAGTCCGGCTGATCCTGCGGTCCCAAGGGGCGACTGCGATAGAGACTCGAGAGCGCCAGGCGACGACAGCCCGGCAGCACCGCAATGGCGTCAATGGCCTGCCGCAGCTGCGTCTGGGGATGGTCCAGGTTGCTCCCTAATCCGATATAGGCCGTGACCATGTCAGGCCTTTTTGGGACGGGCTTTGCGGCGGCGGCGCTTTTTGGCGGCAGGTGGCGGGGCAATGGCGCGGCACATACTCAGGCGCCCCGCTTCGTCCTGGGTCTGAATCTCGGTCCACCAGTCACACAACTCGGCGAGGTTGTCGTCCTCACCGGCCTGGTGGCGCAATAACAGAAAGTCATAGGCGGCGCGAAAGCGCGGGCTCTCCAGGGTGCGCAGGGCGCGACGGCACTCGCGGTGCGGCAGGCGCAACTGCATGAGCCAGATCTCTTTCATGGGGATGCGAAAACGCTTGGGGATCGCCGTCTGCGAAATCTGCTGGTCCAGCACCTCGCGGCAGGCCTGGGTCAGGGCCGGGATGGGGGCCATGCCGCCTGTTTGATACTGCGCGCTATGCCAGTGTACCGAAGGCCACAACAACGCGGCGTAGAGAAAGGCCGGATTGATCGGTTTGTGTACCTGCACTGTTGAAAAAAGATTTGATTCCCAGTTCTTTGCGCACGGGGCCAACAGCCTTAAGGGCGGGATGAAACAGCGGAGCGTGCATAAAGCATATTCCTGCCTTGTCTAGTTCCCGTTTCAGTTTATCTTCTTCATTGGAAAAACGATAGCCCAGATACTCCATCACATTGGATGAACCCGATGTGGATGATACCCCGTAATTACCGTGCTTTGCAACGGGAATACCTGCTCCGGCAACCACAAAAGCCGACAGGGTTGATATATTGAATGTGTTTTTTCCATCACCCCCGGTGCCGCAAAGGTCTATGATATCTCCGTTGTTGAGTTCAGGTTTGATGGCCAGTTCCAGAAGTGCTTCGCGAAAACCCAGCAGTTCATCCAGGCTGATGGACCGCATGATAAAAGAAGCAAGCACGGCTGCCATTTGCGCATGATTGAGCTTTTCAGCCGCAATGCCGTGCATTAGGTCAAATGCCTCAGTGCTTGTCAGGGTTTGTGATTCAAGGAGTTTATTGAGTAGGTATTTCATTTTTTTTGATTTTTGATTTTTTTACTGCAGAGACGCAAAGCCAGAGAGTTCGCTGAGTATTTTTTCAATATTCAATTTTCGAATTTTGAATTTAGCTTCACTGAGCTCGGCTTCGCCTCGGTTCGAATTTCTTCATTCTTCGGTCTTCAATCTTCCGTCTTCGGTCTCCGGTCTTCGGTTCCCGAATCGCTTATCGCTCTCGGGACTTCGGGCTGTCGCCCTCAGCTTCCGTCTCCCTAAAACCTTTTCAGCCAATTAAACACAATCTCTTTCCCCTGCGGTGTAAGTATAGATTCGGGGTGAAACTGCACTCCGCATACATCAAATTCTCTGTGTTCCAGCGCCATGATTTCACCTGAAGCATCCCTTGCAG
>JAWOIE010000268.1:0-3456 GCA_046484825.1 Gammaproteobacteria bacterium
AAAGGCCGTACTCAGGGAACTGGAACAGCAACACGGCATCCTGGTACGCAGTCCTTCCCTGCGGGGGATTGCCGAGGAGGCACCCGGCTCCTATAAGGAGGTCTCCGCCGTGGTGAATGCCGCCCACCAGGCGGGGCTGGCCACGCGGGTCGCTCGTCTCGAACCGCTGGTGTGTATCAAAGGCTGATATCGCCCAATAAAAACCAGGAGATTAGCAGCTGTGAATATTCTGTAGTCGTTAACTACTCAGCGGGCTTTGTTTGTCTATACTTTTAATTGATGTGTATCAATGTCTTTACCTTCCCCATCAGGTATACATACACAAAACTGCAACCATCCAACCCAAGAGGTGACTGTATGACACAAATGATGTCGCTGACCAAGTATGAGCATCAGGTATTACCTAAATTTCGCGAACAACTGAATCAGGCCGAGTCTGTCGAGGATGTAAAAAAGTTTTTCATCGGCACCATCCAGGAATTTCTGGGTCTGGCCACCGAGGGTTGTCTGGCAGCGAACTACGAAGACATTGCACTTTTACCGGATAATGAGCCTTCCTACCGACTGGCCCCCGGAGTCACCGATAGTGAGGCCATCAAGGCGCTGGCGTCCAGTGACCTCAAGGCGGTGTTGCAACGCATGGCGGAACAGGCCTCTCACCGCTACAAGCATCTGAACAAGAACACCCTCAAGACCAATCTCAAAATCAAGCATCACTAAGTCCGCAAATCCGTGCGGAGGTTATCGACCGGTGTCAGCCCTGTGGCTGCCACCGGTTTTTTTGTGTCGGCACGCCGCGCGCTGCGGGGCGGTGGATCGGTGCCGTCGCCTGTCATGGGGCTTGTGCTGACCGCGACAAAGCCATACAATTTCGCGCGTTGTGTGGCTGTGCCACCCGGTCAGCGATTTATGGCTGCCCCGGGGCCAGGTGACTACAGGGCGTATGCACGTAGACAAATAGCCACCCCGTTCCCGGTAAGCGAGTCTTTCGCTTGCGAACAGTTCCGGGCCGTTAGCTCAGTTGGTAGAGCAGGAGACTCTTAATCTCTTGGTCGAGTGTTCGAGTCACTCACGGCCCACCATTTCCAAAAACCGGATAAACATCCAATAGTGGCTGTATCCGGGTTCTTACACCGAGTATAATGCGCGGCTATTTTTAGCTCCGAAGCGGGAGTGGTGAAATTGGTATACACGCCAGATTTAGGTTCTGGTGCCGCAAGGCGTGAGAGTTCGAGTCTCTCCTTCCGCACCACATTTGTGACGAATTCGCATATATCTTATTGAAATTTAATAAAATTTAGAGGAATCCCCATGCAAGTCTCGGTTGAGTCTACCGGCGCCTTACAGCGTCGCATCAAAGTTGAATTACCTGAAGACCAAATCAGCCAGGCGGTTGAGAGTCGTCTGCAAAAAATGACCCATACAGCCAGCATCAAGGGCTTTCGCAAGGGCAAGGTGCCGCTCAAGGTCGTCAAGCAGCACTACGGCAAGCAGATTCGTCAGGAAGTCGTCGGGGACCTGATTCAGCAGACCTTTTATCAGGCGATTAGCCAGGAAAAGCTCAAACCCGCGGGTATGCCGTCCATTGACGATATGGCCGATGAAGGCGGCAAGGGGCTGGTCTATACGGCCAGTTTTGAAGTCTACCCGGAGTTTGAGGTCAAGGGACTGGCGGGGGTGAGCCTCGAAAAGCCCACCGCCGAGATTACCGACGCCGATGTCGATGACATGCTGGAGACCATTCGCAAACAGCATATCGAATGGCAGACCGTCGAACGCGCCGCCCGTCAGGATGACCGGGTCACCGTCGACTTCAAGGGCACTATTAATGGTGAGGCCTTCGAGGGCGGTACGGGCACGGACATGGTGCTGGAAATTGGTCAGGGCCGCATGATTGCCGGTTTTGAAGACGGCATTAGCGGCAAGGCGCCCGGCGAGACCTTTACCCTGGACCTGACATTCCCCGAGGGCTACCACGCCAGTGACCTGGCGGGTAAGCCGGTTCAGTTCGAAATCACCCTGAAAAAAGTAGAGGAACCGGTACTCCCCGAGGCCAATGAAGCATTTGCCAAAAAGCTCGGTATTGAGGGTGGCATGGCGAAAATGCGCGAGGAAATCCGGGCGAATATGACGCGTGAGCTGAGCGCGGCCATTACCAACAAGACCAAGGAAGCGGTCATGAATGCCCTGCTGGAGGCCAACCCCATCGAGGTGCCGCAGGCACTGATTGATGAAGAGTCAAAAAATATGTTGAACCAGATGGTCAACAATTTTGCCCAACAAGGGATGTCGCGCGAACAGGTACTGAGCAGCCTGCAGCCCAGCATGTTTGACGAGCAGGCCAGGCGCCGCGTGGGACTCGGTCTAATTTTGGCCGAGATTGTTAAGACAAATAAGATTGTGGCCGATGAAGCTAAGGTCAAGGCCAAGATTGCCCTCATCGCCGAGCCCTATGATCGGCCGGAAGAGGTGGTCAGCTGGTATCGCGGCGACAAGCAGCGCATGGCCGAGATTGAGTCGCTGGTGCTGGAGGAGCAGGTGGTCGACTGGGCCGAACAACAGGCCAATGTGACAGAAAAGCCGTCTACCTTCAAGGAGTTGCTGAATCCCCAGCAAAGCGGTAAATAGGCGTATTCGTAAACGACTTTAAAGAAAGGATTTGCAGTGACCGATAAATCAGGTAATCCGACATACACCTCGCCCGTCAGCCAGATGGTGCCGATGGTGGTAGAGCAGACCGCTCGCGGTGAGCGCGCCTATGACATCTATTCGCGCCTGCTGAAGGAACGCGTTATTTTTCTGGTCGGCCCGGTGGAAGACCACATGGCCAACCTGGTGGTGGCCCAGTTACTGTTTCTGGAGTCAGAGAATCCGGACAAGGATATTCACCTGTATATCAACTCGCCGGGTGGCTCGGTGACCGCCGGTCTGTCCATCTACGACACCATGCAGTTTATCAAGCCGGATGTGAGCACCATGTGTGTTGGCCAGGCGGCCAGCATGGGCGCGGTCCTGCTCGCGGGGGGCGCCAAGGGCAAGCGTTTTGCTCTGCCACACTCGCGCACCATGATCCATCAGCCCCTGGGCGGCTTTCAGGGGCAGGCCTCCGACTTCGAGATCCACGCCAAGGAGATTCTGGACGTGCGTGAGCGCTTGAACACGATCCTGGCCAACCACACCGGCCAGCCCATGGAGCGAATCCGTCAGGATACTGACAGAGATTTCTTTATGGGCGCCAAAGAATCGGTAGAATATGGTTTAATTGATAAGGTGATGGCCCTGAGAACCAGCTCGACCGAGGCCAAAAAGGATTAAAAACGGCAGTTCACGTCGTCCTGTGCCGAAAAGTGCGACAAGGTACGCGAAAAAAACTTCGAGGCCTTGCTACTTGAAATCATGGCAAATAAGTTGCATGTTCTAGTTATCATATTGCGGCAGTAGATTGAGGTGTCAAAA
>JAWOIE010000193.1:0-6879 GCA_046484825.1 Gammaproteobacteria bacterium
CCCCCTGTTACCAGGAGCTGGCGATGTTGAGCGCTGCACAAAGGCAACAGGCCTTTAATCTGGTGTTGATCGCTGTCGATGGTGCCGATGCCCGGAGTGAGGTCGAGGCGGTATTGGCAAAACATCAGTTTAAGACCGTAAGTGCCTGGTTGTTTGAGGAAGCGGGCGCGCCCCACCTGCGGCATGAAATCGATCCCCTCTGGTATGGCGAACTGCCGCGAAGTTATCTGTTTGATACGCACCATCAACGACAGGCCGTGTCGGGCCTGCTCCGCCGCGCGCAATTGTTCCAGCGACAATCCCGTTAAACGTGCGCAGCGTCACTGCATGCCGGCGGGCCGGTATGGCCGCACCACACTTCCTCGTCCCTTGTGTCAGCACCGCTGTCGGAATAGCGGGAAGATAAATTCGCCTCCCCATCGCTTTTCAGGGTGCTGCGCATCCGCTGCATTAGGCTTTGCTTATCCATGCGCGTAAAAAAGATATAGCCTGCCGGCAACAGTTGTAGAACCAATACGGTCGTTGTGTTATGAGTATAAAAATTCCTGTCTCTACAACATCCTGGTTGTGGGATTTAATGGCAAGTAAAGTAAGCTAAATTCAAAGGGGGTTATATGGCACGGAACTCAATGTTCAACACAAAGATTATTGGTATTGCACTCATGGTGCTGGGGGCGGGACTGTTAATCTGGGGTTATCAGCTTTCCGAATCCGTGGGCGAACAGGTGACGCAGGTGATCACCGGTGCCAATACCGACAAGGTAATGACCCTGTATATCGGCGGCGCGGTCAGCTTTGTGCTGGGCTTGTTTCTTTCGGCCAAGAAGTAGGCGGGGGCGCGCATGAATATAGCGAATTTTATCCTGACGCTGTTAATTGGCGCCCTGGCCGGCTGGCTTGCGGGTAAAATTATGAAAGGCAGAGGCTTTGGCGCCATTGGTAATATTGTCATCGGCATACTGGGTGCAATCCTGGGCGGGTTTATTTTCGGCCTGTTGGGCATCTCCGCCGGTGGTGTCGTGGGCTTGCTCATTACCGCCACCATAGGCGCCATTGTTCTGGTCTATGTGGTGGGGATTCTCAAAAAACTGTAATATCCCCGGGTCGAGGGCCAGGTTCTCGACCGCCGAGGTGGACTGCTGGCGGCACCTGGTTACCTTGCCAGGGGTTTGCCATGGACCTATGGAGTCTGTGCCGAGATGACCGAAGCATTGAACGCCTTCGTGGTGTTATTCATTGTGCTGGACCCTGTCGGGGTGGCCTGGATGTTTGCGGCACTGACGGCCGACGCGGAACCGCGTCAACAACGCGCCATGGCCATACGCGGCGTGATCCTGGCCGGTATGATCATGTACCTGTTTTTTTTCTTTGGCAATGCCCTGTTGCAGTGGATGGGGGTTGGCTTGCCCGCCTTTCGTATCGCCGGTGGCGTCCTGCTGTTTCTGTTGTCACTGGAAATGGTGTTTGCCCGTCAGTCGGGCCTGCGCTCCACGACCCGGGGCGAGCAGCATGAGGCGGAAGGCAAACAGGACATTTCAGTTTTCCCCCTGGCCTTCCCGCTGCTGGCCGGGCCGGGCGCTCTAACCACGGTGCTGCTGATGGTCGGCAATATCACGACCCTCACCGAGCGGGCCATCATGGCCGGCGTGATACTGGCGGTCTCGGTGGTGACCCTCCTGATCCTGTTACCGGCGCAGCGTCTGTCGAAGTTGCTGGGGCAGACCGGCGCCAATGTGGTGAGCCGCTTGCTGGGTCTGGTGCTCGCGGCCCTGGCCATGCAATTTATCATTGATGGCATACGCCTGAGTTTTTTCACCTGACCGGTGCCGCCCGCTCTCGGCGGCCGTCACTCGCGGGCGTTGCCTGCACTGACATGAAGAGAGGGGCGTCTGCGCGCCGTTAGTGGCAGACCTCCACAGCCCTGTCAGTTGCCCAGGAAATAGTCAATGCAAACCCTACTGGGTAAGGGTATACTGCGCGCCCTATTCTTGAATTTTTCCATCCGCCGCTCGGTGTCCCACATCGTCCCGGTCAGTTACAGGTACTTACCATGTCAGCAAACAACGATGTGAGCACGAGTTTTCGTGAGCTCAACCTTATTGAACCCGTTTTAGAGGCCCTCGACGATGTGGGTTACGAGACCCCATCACCAATCCAGGCGGCGACTATTCCCCCCTTGCTGGCGGGTAAGGACGTCCTCGGCACCGCGCAGACCGGCACCGGCAAGACCGCGGCCTTTGCCCTGCCGCTGCTATCGCGTATTGATCTCAAAAAACTGGTGCCACAGGTCCTGGTGCTGGCGCCAACGCGTGAGCTGGCCATTCAGGTGGCCGAGGCCTTTCAGCGCTATGCGGCGAAAATGAAGGGCTTTCACATCGTGCCCATCTACGGTGGTCAGGATCACCGTCGCCAGGTGCAGCTCCTGCAGCGGGGCGTGCATGTGGTCGTCGGCACTCCGGGGCGGGTCATGGACCATATGCGGCGCGGCACCCTCAAGCTGGATGGCCTGACGGCCCTGGTGCTGGACGAGGCCGATGAAATGTTGCGCATGGGCTTTATCGACGATGTCGAGTGGGTGCTGGAACAGACCCCCAAGAATCGCCAGATTGCCCTGTTCTCGGCGACCATGCCGACGGTGATTCGCCGTATTGCCCAGACCCATCTGAACAATCCGGAAGAGATTACCATCAAGGTCAAGACCACCACCGCCAGCACCATTCGCCAGCGTTTCTGGATGGTCAGCGGCCTGCACAAGCTCGACGCCCTGAGTCGCATCCTGGAGGCGGAGCCCTTCGAGGCCATGATTATTTTCGTGCGCACCAAGACCGCGACCACCGAGCTGGCGGCCAAGCTGGAGGCCCGGGGTTATGCCACCGCAGCCCTCAACGGCGATATCGCCCAGAACCTGCGCGAGCGCACCATTGGCGAGCTCAAGTCCGGCAAGATCGATATCCTGGTGGCCACCGATGTGGCGGCCCGTGGCCTGGATGTGGAACGCATCAGTCACGTGGTCAACTACGATATCCCTTACGATACTGAGGCCTACGTGCATCGTATCGGCCGCACCGGCCGCGCCGGTCGCAAGGGTGACGCCATCCTGTTCGTGGCCCCGCGTGAGCGCCGCCTGCTGGCCGCCATTGAAAAGGCGACCCGGCAGAAAATCGAACCCATGGAGCTGCCGTCCACCGAGATCATCAATGACAAGCGCATTGCCGATTTTAAACAACACATCAGCGATACCCTGGCCACCGAGGAACTGGGTTTTTACTACCAGCTACTGGAACAGTACCAGCACGAACACAATATTCCTGCCCTGGAGATCGCCGCGGCCCTGGCCAAGTTGTTGCGCGGCGATGAGCCCCTGTTGCTGGCGCCGCCCAAACCGGAGCGGGCGGGCAAGAGTGAACGTTATGAACGGGGCGAACCGCGGGAGAAACGCCCGGAGCGTGGCGCCCCCCGAGACCGGGGCGGGCGGGATAGCCGTCGCAACGATGCGGACATGCAGCGCTACCGTATCGAGGTCGGCAATGCGCATGGCGTCAAGCCGGGCAATATTGTCGGTGCCATTGCCAATGAGGCCGGTATCGACAGCCAGTACATAGGCCACATCAAGATCCACGATGACTACAGTACGGTGGACCTGCCCAGCGACCTCTCCGAGGACAAGATTCGCCTGTTGCGCAAGGTCTGGGTGGCGAGTCAGCCGTTGAATATTTCGCGTCTCGATGACAAACCCGGGCGCGGCGCCAAAGGTGAATTTCGGGATAAACCCGCGCGCAAACCGCGGCCGGAGTACGACAGCAAGTCGGAGCGCAAACCCCGCACCGTGAAAAAGAAGGCGGCGGCAAAGAAAAAGAAGACCAAGGAAAAGCCTGCCCGAAAAGGCAAGGTGAAAAAGGCGTAAAGACAAAGAACCCTGCCGCGGCAGGGTTCTTTTTTTGGGGCAGAAATCAGGGAGTGTGATTAACTCGCGCTTACTGCGGAACGACGTTGCTGGCCTGCGGGCCCTTGGGGCCATCTTCAACATCGAAGGTCACCGCCTGATTTTCCTTCAGGGTGCGAAAGCCATCACCCTGAATGGCGCTGAAATGCACGAAGACGTCTTTGCCGCCGTCATCCTGTGAAAGAAAACCGTAACCTTTTGATTCATTGAACCACTTCACTGTACCTGTTGCCATAACACTTACCTTTATAAAAAAATAATACACGAAACGACTGTGGCGCGAGAACGTCAACCGCCGTCCTGTCAACGTCACAGCTGGCTGAAACTTTACTGTAGGCCTCTAAAAAAGGCCAGTTTTTTTCATTGCCGCCACCCCGGGGCGAGCGCGAAAATCCCTGCCATTTGCTGGATTTTTCCTGGCTTAATAAGTATTTTTTAATATGACACTAAACTGACGCACCATGGGCTGTGTTTGTGACGCTTTTGTGAAACCTCAACCTCATACTGGGCTGCATGCCGATGAAAAACATTTTGCTCGTAGAGGACCAGGAGGATATTGCCAACCTGGTCAGGATGCATTTGCAGGATATGCACTGCCAGGTGACCTATGCGGCCAATGGCCGCGAAGGCCTGCAGCAGGCCGAGAACAGGCGTTTTGACCTGATTATTCTCGACCTGATGCTGCCGGGCATGGATGGCATGGAAATCTGCCGGCGCATTCGCCAGCAATCGGAGTACACCCCGGTATTGATGCTGACCTCCAAATCCGCTGAAACGGACCGGGTCCTGGGTCTGGAGACGGGCGCCGATGACTATGTCACCAAACCCTTTAGTATCCGTGAACTGATGGCGCGGGTGAAGGCGCTGTTCCGGCGGGTGGAGGCCATGGGGGGCGAAGCCGTTGCGGATAAAACGGAGCAAACTTTCGGTGCGTTGAGTATTGATGTTCACAAGCGCAAGGTGATGTTGGGTGAGCGTCACGTGGACCTGACGGTGAAGGAATTTGACCTGCTGATGCAGTTTGTCTGTCACCCCGGTCGGGTCTATTCGCGGGCACAGTTGCTGGATCTGGTCTGGGGCTATGGTCACGAAGGCTATGAACACACGGTGAACTCACACATCAATCGTCTGCGTGGCAAGATCGAAGCCGACCCGGGACAACCGCAGTATATCCTCACTGTCTGGGGCATCGGATATAAATTCAACGACGCCCTGTTGGCATGAGCCGCGGCGTGCCTGGGAACACATATGTTTAAACGCCTCTCCAGTAAACTCTTCGTAACACTGTTTGCCCTGTTATTGATGATGTCGCTCAGCTTTGTCGGGTTTGCCCTGTGGAGTGCGCCGATGTTTTTACAGGAGCTAAATCAAAAACTGAATCTACAGTTGGCGGAGAATATTGTTAATGAAAAAAAACTGATGCTGAACACCGAGGTCAACCACGAGGCCATGCAGTCGGTGTTTATGGGCCTGATGCTGGTCAACCCCGCCATTGAGGTCTATCTCACGGATACCGAGGGGCGGTTGCTGGCGTATTCCGCGCCGAAGGGCGTGGTCAAACGCCAGCAGATTGATCTGCGGCCGGTACAACAGTTTCTTGCCCAGGAGTCGCCATTTCCGCTGCTGGGGAATGACCCGCGTGACCTGAGGCGTGACAAGGTATTTTCCGCAGCCCCCATTTATGAACATGGGGCCCTGCAGGGCTATCTGTATATAGTGCTGGGGGGGCAGGCCTATGACTCGGTCGTGGACCTATTGCAGTCCAGTTATGTCCTGCGCCTGTGGACCGTTGGCGTACTGATTAGTTTGCTGGTGGCACTGCTGGCCGGTTTTATGGTGTTGCGCCATATTACCCGCCGCGTGCAGCAGCTGGCCGGCGCCATGGAGCGTTTCAAGCAAAGTGATTTTCAGCAGAGCGTTGATATTATCGACCGTCTTGACGGCCGCCGCGGTGATGAAATCGATCAGCTGGGTTTGACCTTTCGTGAGATGTCCGAACGCATTATCCATCAGGTCAAGCTACTGCAGCATAACGATGCCGCGCGTCGCGAAATGGTGGCGAACGTCTCGCATGACCTGCGTACACCACTGGCCTCCCTGCAGGGCTACCTGGAGACGCTCAAGTTAAAGAGCGGGCAACTTGACGAGGCGCAGCGGCAGGACTATGTCGATATCGCCTACCGGCACAGTGAACGCCTGCGCAAACTCATTTCGGAATTGTTTGAACTGTCGACGCTGGAACATCAGGACGCCCGTTTGCACTACGAACCCTTCTCCATGAGTGAGCTGGTGCAGGATGTGTGTCAGAAGTTTCGTCTCGAGGCGGAGAACAAGAACCTGCAACTCACTACCCACCTGTCGACCGAGCCGGGTTTTGTCTCCGCGGATATCGGCCTCATCCAGCGGGTCCTGGAGAACCTCATCGAAAATGCCATCAAGTACACCCCTGAGGGTGGGCAGGTGACGGTGTCACTGCTGCTGGGCGCCGACACTATTACGACAACCATCACCGATACGGGGCAGGGGATTGCCGCCGCCGACCTGCCGCACGTCTTTGAGCGTTTTTATCGGGTAGAGAAACATCGCAATCTGGAGGGCACCGGTCTGGGGTTGGCCATTGCCCGACGCATTATGCAATTACACAACAGTTCCATTGAGGTGCAGTCCAGACCGGGGCAGGGGACGACTTTTTCGTTTCCGCTCCCGACCTGCCGCTTATAACCAGTATTCCACCGCAGGTCCGGCAGTTACGCTGCGGGCGTGGGTAAAACCTATATAAAAAATGGACATTGAGTGCCGGCTTAGCAGGCCCGTCCCCAGTTCGTGCAAACCGGTATCACTACAAATACTGCAGTAATGTAAATTTTTGACACAGGTTGTGTTTTAGGCTGTATTTCAGGCATGCGGGTCAATAGAATCACTGTCTTAAAGGTTAT
>JAWOIE010000250.1:0-8484 GCA_046484825.1 Gammaproteobacteria bacterium
CAAGGCCATTACCTTTCTGATTCGTGACGCCGGTTATGTCAGCGGGCAGATTATTACTGTGGATGGTGGCCGCTCCCTGCATACCTGAAGCAGAGGAGTCATGGTTAAAATTGGTGGGGAATCGAATACGGTTTGCAACGCAGACGATTACATGGAGGTAATCGGTTGAAAATATCTGGAACGTATTTTCCAGACGCAAAAGCGCAGAGGACGCAAAGATTCTCCCAGGACAAAAAACCCATAGGCACGAAGCATCCCGATTTCTATGCGATTCAAACCTATCATCGATGCTGTTGCCCGATACCCGGAACGTGGCAAGCAGATGAGAACACTACGCACTGTCTAAGCCGCTTATTTAATTTTCTTATCTCTTTTTTGCGTTCTTTGCGCCATTGCGCCTTCGCGCTGGATTTTGACCTCACCAACCCATCCACAGATCCTGCTGTATTTCCTGTACGCCGCAGCCTGGCATACTCTTGAAGTTCACCACTATCCCTATAAGCGTAAGTCAAGTTTCTGAAACCCGCTCGGCGCCGCAAAGTCCTGCCAGAGCTGCTGATAGGATTTATTCAAGACCGGGTGTAGCGCCGCAGGGATCAGGTCTGCCAGCGGGCACAGGACATGGGCATGGTGGGGGATTTCCTCGCGTGGCAGTAGTACGCCGTCATAGACGCCATTCAGGTCGTTATACAGCAATAGATCCAGGTCAATACTGCGTGACGAAAAACGCGGCCCCTGCCGTTCACGGCCATAGCGATCTTCAATAGCATGCAGGCAGCTATTAACCTCGCCGACGCTCATGTCCGTGGCCAGGCCGACCACCAGGTTATAAAAGTTGTCACCCTTGAAGCCTACGGCCTCGCTTTCGTAAACCGGGGAAATGTCCAGCGCCCCAAACACCTCGCGCAAGGCCTGCACCGCCAGGCGAATGTGACGCTGTGGCTCGATGTTGCTGCCGATGCTGATGTAGGCGCGCTGTAACATTTTACGGCTTGGCACCACGTTCAATAATCACGCCGACGTCGCGCGCACCGCGCACCGCGCCCTGTTTGTTCAACTGCACCCGTACCCAGGGCACATTAAATTCAGCAAGGATAATGCCGGCGACCTCTTCCGCCAGGGTCTCGACCAGTTGAAACTCGCTGCCCTCGACAAAATCGATAATGCGCTTGGCAACGGATTTGTAATCCAGCGTATCCTCCAGCTGATCACTGGCAGCGGCCTTGCGGATGTCGGCACCCATGTGCAGATCCAGCACCACGGTTTGCTTGATCTCTCTTTCCCAGTCAAAGACGCCAATAACGGTTTCAATACGCAAGTCAGTCAAGAAAATAATATCCATTGCACTTCCAGGGTTGGGGTATTAGAAATTTCGAAGACACATTATTCGTAGTTCTGTTATTCTTTAATCTTCCCATATCTGCGAAGAGAAACAAACCAAGATGGACTGGATGAGTATTGGCCTGATCGCGCTTGCCTACCTTCTGGGCTCGCTGTCATCCGCCATTATGGTCTGCAAGCTCATGGGCCTGCCGGACCCACGCAGTGAAGGCTCGGGCAAACCCGGCGCCACCAACGTATTGCGCATCGGTGGCAAAAAGGCCGCGGCCATTACCCTGTTCGGCGATATGTTAAAGGGCCTGTTACCGGTGCTCCTGGCCCATGCCCTCGCGGTCGAACACCACACCCTCGCGGCGGTCGGCGCGGCCGCTTTTCTGGGTCACCTCTATCCCGTGTTTTTTCGTTTTCAGGGCGGCAAGGGCGTCGCTACCATGCTGGGAGTGATGTTCGGCTTTCACTGGGGGGTCGGCCTGGCAACGGCTCTGACCTGGCTGATCATGGCCAGGGTCTTCAAGATCTCCTCGCTCTCGGCGCTCGTCGCCACCCTGCTGGCGCCGGTGTTTGTCTGGAAAATCATGGGCGCCCTTCCCGTACTGATTGCCACGACCGCCGCCATGACGGCTTTACTCTACTGGCGTCATCGCAGCAACATCATGCGTCTCATCAAGGGGGATGAAGGCATGATCAACAAATCCTGAGCAGGCCGAGTGAAGTCCCCGCGCATAGCGGCGGGCCGACAAACCGCCTGACAGGAGCTGGCCGGAACAAACTCCTCCGAAATCTTCAGAGCCTGCACCACGAGCGTTCTCACGGAGCCTTCTAAACCGAACTAGAGGGGGCGCGCTAAAGGGTCTCCAGTGACCAGCGGGCGGTCGCCTCCAGTGCCAGGCCCGGGTGTGTATCGCCGTTATGCAAGCGCTGATAGCCGGCAAAGGCAATCATGGCGGCATTATCGGTACAAAATTCCAGACGCGGGTAATAGAGCTCGGCCCGAGCCTTTTTGGCCATGGCATGCAGCTGCTGGCGCAGGCGCTGATTGGCGCTGACCCCGCCGGCAATGATCAGGCGTTTCAGGCCGGTCTCTTCCAGGGCGCGCTTGCACTTAATGGCCAGGGTCTCGGCCACCGCCACCTCAAAGGCCAGGGCGATGTCCGCCCTGGTCTGTTCATCCCCGCCCTCACGCTGGGCCGTATTGAGGGCAAAGGTCTTGAGGCCACTAAAGCTGAACTCCAGCCCCGGGCGATCGGTCATGGGGCGGGGAAACACAAAACGGCCGGCACGGCCATGCTCCGCCAGGCGCGCCAGGGCGGGGCCACCGGGGTAGCCCAGGTCCAGTAGCTTGGCGGTCTTGTCAAAGGCCTCACCGGCGGCGTCGTCCAGCGAATCCCCCAGCAGGGTATAGCGGCCAATGCCATCGACCCGAAACAGCTGGGTATGGCCACCGGAGACCAGCAGGGCGACAAAGGGGAACTCGGGGGGGTTGTCCTCCAGCATGGGGGCCAGCAGGTGACCCTCCATATGGTGCACCCGCACCGCCGGCACCTGCAGGGCATAGGCCAGGCTGCGCCCAACCCCGGCCCCGACCAGCAGGGCGCCAATCAGACCGGGGCCGGCGGTATAGGCCACGGCATCGATGTCCTGGCGTGTCAGCCCGGCCTGTGCCAGGGCCTGCTCGATAAGGGGCAGCAGTTTTTGTACATGGTCCCGCGAGGCCAGCTCCGGCACCACCCCGCCATACTCGGCGTGGAGCGCCACCTGGGAGTAGAGGGCATGGCTCAGCAGCCCCCGCTCGCTGTCATAAATGGCCGCGGCGGTCTCGTCGCAAGAGGTCTCTATTCCTAATATATGCATATGGTGTGAAATTTTACCCGGTTTTGCCGATAATATTCGGTGCTATTTTTGCATTTTGGCGCGTCCCACAGTAGAATCGCGCCTCTTTTATAACCCAACTTTGAAAAGTAGGTCGATCATATGCCAATAGTTCGTATCCGGGAAAACGAACCTTTTGAAGTCGCCATGCGTCGCTTCAAGCGCTCTTGCGAAAAGGCCGGTGTTTTATCCGAAGTTCGCCGTCGTGAATTCTACGAGAAACCCACCTCTATCCGTAAGCGCAAAATGGCCGCGGCAGTCAAACGCCACCAGAAAAAGGTTTCTCGCGAGCGCGTCCACCGCAAACGTCTTTACTAAGTTCTTCACCTTCGCCGTCAGGAGTCGGGCAAGCTTATGAGTAGTTCAGAACTCAAGACCCGCATCACCGAAGACGTAAAAACCGCCATGCGTAACAAAGACAAGGTCCTGCTGGGAACCTTGCGCCTGATCACGGCGGCGATTAAGCAGCGTGAGGTCGATGAACGTATCGAGCTGGACGATAGCCAGGTGCTGGCCGTGCTGGAAAAAATGGTCAAACAGCGCAAGGATTCCATCGCGCAATACAGCAAAGCCGGTCGCGACGACCTGCGTAGCATCGAAGAGGCCGAACTGGCCATTATCACCACCTATATGCCCGAACAGCTCTCAGCGGCCGAGATCGAGACCCTGATCAACGAGGCCGTCGCCGCCAGCGGCGCCAGCGAAATGAAGGACATGGGCAAGGTCATGGGCATACTCAAGCCCAAACTGGCTGGCCGTGCCGATATGGGGCTGGTCAGTCAGCTAATCAAAAAGCGATTAGCTAACTGACAGGTAACTAGGTACTAGCCTCTAGGTACTAAGAAAATATCGCACAGTACTCCCTCCCCCTGCGTTAGTACTATTTCATCAAAACGAAAGGCACTTTTTTTCTTTTTCCTAGACCCTAGAGGCTAGTCCCTAGCACCTCCCTGCTGCGCTACAATACGCAGCATGGCAGGCCGCATCCCCACACACTTTATTGACGAGCTCCTCAATCGCACCGATATTGTCGAGGTCATCGACGCCCGTGTGCCGCTCAAAAAGGCCGGCCACGAATACAAGGCCTGCTGCCCCTTCCACAACGAAAAGACCCCCTCGTTCACCGTCAGCCAGAGCAAACAGTTCTATCACTGCTTCGGTTGTGGTGCCCACGGCACGGCGGTGGGATTTTTGATGGAATACGACCATATGGGCTTCCCCGAGGCGGTGGAGGAGCTGGCCCGGGCGGCGGGGCTGCAGGTGCCGCGCGAGGATGACGGCCGCCCGCCGGTGCCGAAAAAGACCCATGACGAACTCTACCAGCTACTCGATAGCTGTGACCGCTATTACCGCCAGCAGCTACGCAAGCACCCCAGGGCGCAGCTTGCCGTCGACTATCTAAAAGGCCGCGGTATGAGTGGCGAGGTCGCTGCCCGCTACGGCGTCGGCTATGCCCCGCCCGGCTGGGACAACCTGCTGACGGAACTCGGCAAGGACGACGCGACCCGGGAGCAGCTGTTAAAGGTCGGTATGCTGATCCAGAAAGACAACGGCGACTTTTACGACCGCTTTCGCAACCGGATCATGTTTCCCATCCGCGACAGTCGCGGGCGTACCATCGGTTTTGGCGGCCGAGTCATCAGCCCTGATGACACACCTAAATACCTGAACTCCCCCGAGACTCCCCTGTTCCACAAGGGTCAGGAGCTCTACGGCCTGTATGAGGCCAAGAAGGCCCTGCGCAAGATCGAGCGGCTGCTGGTGGTGGAGGGCTATATGGACGTCGTCGCCCTGGCGCAGTTCGGCATTGCCTATGCCGTCGCCACCCTGGGCACCGCGACGACCCGGGAACATCTACAGCGCCTGTTCCGGCTCACTGGAGAGGTGGTGTTTTGTTTTGACGGGGATCGCGCCGGGCGCGAGGCCGCCTGGCGGGCCGTGGAAAATGCCCTGCCCATTATGCGCGCCGGCTACCAGTTGCGCTTTATGTTCCTGCCCGAGGGCGAGGACCCGGACAGCCAGATACGCAAGATTGGCGCCGAGGCCTTTGCGGCGCAGATGGCCGAGGCCGCGCCCTTTTCCAGCTTCTTCTTCAACCACTTGCAGCAACAGATTGATATCTCCAGCCTGGACGGCCGCGCCCAACTGGTGGAAAAGGCCCGCCCGCTACTGGCACAGCTGCCGGAAGGGGTCTTTAGAGACATGATGGTCGAGGAGCTGGCCAGACTGGCACAGCGACCCGCTGCGGCTCTGGAGCAGCATCTCAAGGCCACCACACCAGCACCGACAGCCCCCACCCCGGTGCCCGCCGCCGTCCACCGACCACGGCCTGGCCCCGCGGCAAAATCCACCCCCTCACTGGTGGGGCAGGCGATTTTTATACTCTTGAACGAACCCGGCCTGGGCCTGCTGCACCAGATACCCTCACGTCTACAGCAGCAGAACATCCCCGGCATGCCCATGCTGGCGGAAATCCTCGACACCATCGCGCAGGATCCGGCCATCAGCGCCGCCTCGCTGGTCAATCGCCTCGAACAGAGTGGTCACGCCCGGCATCTCCCCCGCCTGCTGCAAAAGGAGCGCCTGCTGGCGGACAGCGATCACCTCGCCAGTGAACTCGAAGGCATCCTGCAGCGCCTGGCAAAGGAGGCCTCCAACCTGCGTTTTGAAGAGCTGCGCCAGCGCGCCGATCAGCTCAACGCCGATGAACTCAATGAGTTTCGCGACCTCATGCGCCAGCTTGGTTAAAAAAAGAACATTCACCAAAGACTTGAATTTTCATAAAAATCCCCTATTTTTGTTCTCAAGGAAACCCGCACCGTCCGGCAGCACACGCCCTCCTCACCCGATTGTCCGTGAGCAGGTTATCCCCAAACCATGATGGTATCGCTGTCTAAACGACATATATCCAGCCATTGACATGGCAGAACGGCTGAAAATCGTGTAGAATTCGGCGGTTTACGCTCTGGTGTTTTCATTTTTATAACTTATTGTTTTTCAAGGTTTTTAGAGCACAGACATGAATCAAAGTCAGCAACAATCACAACTTAAGATCCTTATCGCCAAGGGTAAGGAACAGGGCTATTTAACCTACGCCGAGGTGAACGATCACCTCCCCAATGACATCGTCGATCCCGAACAGATCGAAGACATTGTTGCCATGATCAATGATATGGGCATTACCGTCCATGAAACGGCACCCGATGCCGATTCTCTGCTCATGAATGACACCTCGGTGGACGAAGACGCCGCCGAAGAAGCCGCCGCCGCACTGGCCTCCGTCGACAGTGAGTTTGGCCGCACCACCGACCCGGTACGCATGTACATGCGGGAAATGGGCGCAGTGGAATTGCTTACCCGTGAAGGCGAGATCGAGATCGCCAAACGCATCGAAGATGGCCTGAAGCAAATGCTCTCCGCGCTGGCCACCTACCCGGCCACCATCGAGCAGGTCCTGTATACCTATTCACGCATCGAGGCTGAAGAGGCCAAGCTGAGTGATTTGATCAGCGCCTTTATTGACCCCAATGCCCCGGACAATATCCCCACACCGGAAGAGATCGCCGCGCAGAACACCGCCTCGAACGAGAGCAATGACGACGATGACGACGACGATACCCCGGCAGATACCGGTCCGGATCCGGAAGAGGCCCGCCAGCGCTTTACCCAGCTGGGCAAAAGCTACAAGAAATGGATTACCGCCATCGCCAAGCACGGTGCGCAGGACAAAAAGTCCCTGAAGCTGCAGGACGATGTCATCGAGCAGTTCATGGAACTGAAACTGACACCCAAGATGATCGACATGTTGCAGAACAACATGCGCGCCCTGGTGGCCAAGATCCGTGGCCACGAGCGCATCATTATGGATTTCTGCGTCAACAAGGCGCACATGCCACGCAAGGATTTCATTACCTCCTTCCCGGAGAATGAGACCGACCTGACCTGGCTGGATAAGCACATCCAGTCCGGCGAGAGCTATGCCGCTGTGCTGGAACAACACCGCGATGAGATCCTGCGCGCGCAGCAGAAGCTGCATGTCGTCAAACAGGACTGTGGCCTGGAAATCAGTGAGATCAAAGACATCAATCGCAAGATGTCCATCGGCGAGGCCAAGGCCCGTCGCGCCAAAAAGGAAATGGTCGAGGCCAACCTGCGTCTGGTCATTTCCATCGCCAAGAAATACACCAACCGCGGCCTGCAGTTCCTCGACCTGATTCAGGAAGGCAATATCGGCCTAATGAAGGCCGTCGACAAGTTCGAGTACCGTCGCGGTTACAAGTTTTCCACGTATGCCACCTGGTGGATACGCCAGGCCATTACCCGTTCCATCGCGGATCAGGCGCGCACCATTCGTATCCCGGTACACATGATCGAGACCATCAACAAGCTCAATCGCATTTCGCGGCAGATGTTGCAGGAGATGGGTCGCGAGGCGACGCCCGAGGAACTGGCCGAGCGCATGGAAATGCCGGAAGACAAGGTCCGCAAGGTCCTGAAAATCGCCAAGGAACCCATCTCCATGGAAACCCCCATCGGCGATGATGAAGACTCGCACCTCGGTGACTTTATTGAAGACACCAATGTCACCGCACCCATTGAATCGGCGACCAATTTCGGTCTCAAGGAAGCCACCACCGATGTCCTCGAAGGCCTGACTGCCCGTGAGGCCAAGGTCCTGCGCATGCGTTTTGGTATTGATATGAATACCGACCACACCCTGGAAGAAGTGGGCAAACAGTTTGACGTGACCCGTGAGCGTATACGTCAGATCGAAGCCAAGGCCCTGCGTAAACTGCGTCACCCCAGCCGTTCCGACCAACTGCGCAGTTTTCTGGATATCGAGTAATCAAGTTGCAAGCGGCGCAAAGCAAAGTTATGCTTTGCGCCGTCGTTTACCTCGTCACTCGATCCTGGTAACTAGAAACTGTCATTTCGGACCTGTAGCTCGTCGCTCTCGACCATCCATGGTCTCCGCGACATAAGTCCATCCCTGGCCAAAATTTGGTTAGATGAGGCATGAGCTACAGAACTTGATATAATACTTTTCGTTTTGGGCCTGTAGCTCAGTTGGTTAGAGCAGGGGACTCATAATCCCTTGGTCCCAGGTTCGAGTCCTGGTGGGCCCACCAACCACATCGTGCATGAGACTGTAGTATCGCAATCGCACAGCGTGCCATTGCGACCCAAGTCAGGTGCATTGTTCCCGCCTAACCGTCCCGCATTAGACCAGGCCGCTTTATTCTTGCCGCCCTCTGTCGCTCTGTATGAATCGTT
>JAWOIE010000202.1:0-7569 GCA_046484825.1 Gammaproteobacteria bacterium
CAAACGCCAGGGCAAACAGCACCACCACATAGGCGAGGGCAATAAGCAGAACGAAGTTGGTGCTGAGCATGCCGCGCTGAGGTTTACTTGGCGGAGACGGGCGGCAGTCGTCGTGAGATAAACCACACCCCGAGGATCAATGCCAGCCAGAGTCCGAATAGATAAAACACGGGTAACGGAATCCCCCACAGGGTAACGGGCTTGGCAAAAATCAATGCGAGCGGCGGCAGCAGCAGCGCAATGCCCAGCGCGAGCAGCGATGCCGCACTTTCCCGGGCTCTAGTGATCACACGCTGTCCTCCGGGCCTGTCCGATAAGTTGTTCCGCGCACTGCAGTACCTCGGTGTTGGCAAAAGGTTTGGCAATAAAGGCATCGGCGCCGAGCTGCTCTGCCATGGCGCGATCCTTGGCCTGGCCCTTGGCCGTGAGCACCAGCACCGGCAGTTGGCTGAATTCCGCGTCGGCCTTGAGTTCCTTCAGGATCTCGAACCCATTTTTGCCAGGCAACATGAGATCCAGGATGAGCAGATCAGGCCGGGTTTTGCGCAACGCCTCCTGCACGGCGCCGCCATCGGATTCGGCGCTCACCGCGTGACCGGCCTGACTCAAAACAAAACTGATCGCGTCGACGATATAGGGTTCATCTTCCGCAATGAGTATCTGTCCGCTCACGCGTGGCCTCCCTTTTTGACTATCATAATTCGGCTTTTCATTTTTCTTTTCCATCGCCCGGGCAGGGCGGATGTCTGTCAGCACAATCTATCAGCAACCGCGCCTGATTTGAATGCATGCTGCCCTAGACCGTCTGGCCGGCCCCGAGCCCCGGGGTGATGGGAGGTTCCTGACGATGCTGGCAGTCATGCCGCTGGCACTGGCGACAGGTTGAACCCACCGGCACGGCCGCCTCGGGGGCACGCAGTTCGATGCCCTCGGCATAGATCGTCCGATCGGCATGCAGCACTTCACAGGCCAGCATGACCGAGAACATAACCGGCTGGGCGCGAAAGGTGGCGGCGCGCTTGGTGACCGTACGCGCGATCATTAAAAAGCGGTTGCCGTTATGGAACTCTCCCAGTTCACGAACCACCCGGCCGGGTGTCTGGAAGGCACTGAATACGGGCCACAGCGGACAGGCATGACCGAAGCGCGGCAGGGAGAGGCCAAACAGGGGAAAGCGTTTGGAAATATGCCCCGAGGGATCGACGCGCAAAAACGCGAACGGCACCCCTTCGGCCCCGGGCGCCCGCAGTGTGGTCAGCCGGTGGCAGATCTGCTCAAAGCCGGCCTCATATTTCTGGCGAAGTATCTCGATGTCGTAACGCCGGGTCTGTGCATCGTCCAGAAAGGGCGTGTAGGGGAACAGCGTGGCACCGGCCATGTAGCTGGCGAGCGCCCCCCGCGCCCGGGCCCGGGCGGCGTCGGTGGTCAGCCTGGGATCGGCGACCAGGGAATCCAGAGTATCTTTAAAGCTCAGCTGCGCGGCAACCCGCATGGTCTGAAAACGCCGCGTGGTGGGCGGGGCGTTGGCCAGAAAACAGAGCACCCGGTTGTCTTCATCAAAGTAGCTCTGGTTGTGCCACAACGTGCCATGGGACTGATCATAAGCGCTGGTCTGGATCCGGATAGCAAACTTTTTTTCGAGATACTTCGCCAGCGCGGCGTCGATGTTGCTTTTGTCGAGACGCTCCAGTTCCCTGCGCAATTGCACGCCGGTCTCTTCCAATGTCGGAAAGTAATTACGCTCGCCAATGATGAAATCGTCCACCTGCTCGGCAGCGGCAAGCGAGGGATCCAGGTTGTTTTGCACTTCAAAATGCGCAACCAGCTCCTGGGTCGTGTCGGTCAGCCGGGTGCTCTCGTCGTGCAGCATGGTTTCAAACCGGTGGCGCTGTTGCGGGTCAATCGTGCTGTCGCTGGCCAGGATCTCGGAGATGGAGCGCAGGCTGGTAATCCGGGTGAGGATGGTATGCATGGTGGCTTGCAGCCACGGATCCTGGTTGAGGCGATCGTTCAACAGGGACAGCGCCTGATTACTGTCCAGGTAGGCGCGATACAGCGTCAGAATCAGGCGGGCCCAGTTGGGATTACGGGCGATGAGTTGATCGGCGTAGTTGGCTTCGAGCTCGATGTGGTCCAGCACGGGGTCGGCGGCGAGCTCACCCAGATCGTCACGCAGGCGCTGTTCGGTGATGCCGGTCAGTTCCCCCACCTCCAGACCCAGGGCGGCGGCGAGTCGGCTGGCAAGCCGGCCGCCGACCGCACGCTTGTTGGCCTCGATCAGGTTCAGGTAAGAGGGGGAAATTCCCAGCTCTTTGGCCAGGGCGACCTGGGTCACACCCCGTTCCTTGCGGCGCTCGCGGATCTTGTAACCTATCGCGGCTGCAGTCATGAGCGGCATCGCCTCGCAAAATTTGTCAATTATTTACACATTATATAGAAATTCGAGCCATCAATTTACAGCGTATTGGCTTTTATATCAAACAGTTATTGCTTTAGTTGACAGGCGTCTCTACAGTTACGGAGCAATATCGCCACACACCGGGGCTCGTCGTCCAAGTTTCTCGTGACCTCGGGGCGGGAGGATACATTTTACCAATCCACACCATCTGGAGGAGAACCAGACCATGAGTGATGATTTCAACAAGAAGCGTCGTGACTTTCTCAAGTCAACGGCAGCACTCGGTGTCGCGGGCATGGCGCCCACCGTTTTTGTTCGCAATGCCTGGGCGCAGGATTTCGTCAATAACCCAGGTAAAGCCGCGGCGATCACCCTGGGCTTTAATGTTCCGCAGACCGGTCCCTATGCCGACGAAGGGGCAGATGAGTTGCGTGCCTTCAAACTGGCTGTTAAACACCTCAACGGTGAAGGCGACGGCGGGATGCTCAACACCATGAAGCCGATGGCCCTGACAGGTAACGGCATTCTGGGCAAGAAGGTCAACTATGTGACCGGCGATACCCAGACCAAGTCGGATGCCGCGCGCGCCTCGGCCAAGCGTATGATCGAAAAAGACGGTGCCCTGATGATCAGCGGCGGTTCCTCGTCGGGTGTGGCCGTTGCCGTGCAGTCGCTGTGTCACGAAGCAGGCGTGATGTTCATGGCGGGTCTGACTCACTCCAATGACACCACCGGCAAGGACAAGCGTAAATACGGTTTCCGTCACTTCTTCAACGCCTACATGTCCGGTCAATCGATGGCCCCGGTACTTGCCGAGCGTTATGGCACAGATCGCCGGGCCTACCATCTGACTGCCGATTACACCTGGGGCTGGACCCAGGAAGAGTCCATCAAAAACGCTACCGAAGCGATGGGCTGGCAGACAGTTGAAACCGTGCGCACCCCGCTGGGCGCGGGTGACTTCTCCCAGTACATCACCCCGGTACTCGACTCCGGTGCGGACGTGCTGATCCTCAACCACTACGGCAAGGACATGGTCAACTCCCTGACCCAGGCCGTTCAGTTCGGTCTGCGCGACAAGCAGGTCAACGGCAAGGACTTCCAGATTGTGGTCCCGCTGTTCTCGCGCCTGATGGCACAGGGTGCCGGCGAGAACATCAAGGGGATCCTCGGTAGTACTAACTGGAACTGGGCGTTGCAGGACGCAGGTTCACAGGCCTTCGTGAAATCCTTTGGCCAGGAATACGGCTTTCCGCCGTCCCAGGCGGCCCATACCTGCTACGTGCAGACGCTGCTGTATGCCAACGCCGTGGAAACTGCCGGCACCTTCTATCCCTGTGAGGTGATCAGTGCGCTGGAGGACTTCGAGTTCGACGGCCTGGGCAACGGCCCGACGCTGTATCGGGGTGCCGACCATCAGTGCTTCAAGCCGGTGCTGGTGGTAGAGGGTAACGAGAATCCCTCCAGCCAGTTCGACCTGTTGAAGGTGGTCAAAGAGGTACCGACCGAGCAGGTCACGTACGATCCCTCCATCTTTGGCGGGGAGCTGGGTAGCTGCAAATAAAACGTTTGCGGGCTTTACCCCGAGACACCGGCCCGGTTTTGTGGGCCGGTGTCTGATTATTTGCGACCTGCCGGTATCCGCCGACAGGTCATCGTTGTCAGCTTAACGAAATCGGTAAATTTAACGTGGATGCATTTGTACTGCAGATCCTCAATGGCCTGGACAAAGGCAGTGCCTACGCCCTGATCGCACTGGGGTTGACCCTGGTATTCGGCAGTCTGGGTGTGGTCAACTTTGCCCATGGTGCCAAATTCACCCTGGGTGCATTTTGCGCTGTCAGTTTCCAGCAGCTGTTGACCACCTCCAAGAAGGTCAAGGACGAGAGCGTCACTTTCTTCGATGCCTATAAAGAGGTTCCCTACCTGGAGATATGGTGGGGCGATACCGGCAGTATGATTATCGACTGGGCGGTGCCTCTGTCGATTTTTCTGGCGATTCCGGTCATGCTGCTGATCGGGCTGATTCTCGAGCGCGGTCTGTATCAGTTCTTTTACAAGCGCACACACGCCGAACAGATCCTGGTGACCTTCGGTCTGGCCATCGTGATTCAGGAGATCATCAAGACTTTCTACGGCGCCAATCCGATTCCCACCCCGGCACCGGACATATTGTCGGGCACTGCGCCGATTGGTGTCTGGCTTGGCCTTGGTGAGTCGGTGGCCTATCCGTACTGGCGGATGGTGTACTTCCTGTTTGCCCTGCTGGTTATCGGGCTGGTATTTGCCTTCCTGCGCTATACCACCTTTGGCATGGTGGTGCGTGCCGGCATGTCGGATCGGGAGACGGTCAGCCTGCTGGGACTCAACGTGGAGCGGCGATTTACTATTTTGTTTGGTATTGCCTCGGTCGTGGCCGGTCTGGCCGGGGTGATGTATACGCCTATCGTGCCACCGGACTATCACATGGGCATGGAGTTTCTGGTGCTCTCCTTCGTCGTGGTGGTAGTCGGCGGCATGGGATCCCTGCCCGGCGCGGTAGCGGCCGGTTTTCTGCTGGGCATTCTCCAGTCCTTTGCCTCCATGAACGAGATCAAGTCGCTGTTACCCGGTCTGGATCAAATAATTGTTTATTTAATTGCCGTAATTGTGCTTCTGGTTCGCCCGCGCGGGTTGATGGGCCAGAAAGGTGTAATGGAGGATTAAGCGGTGAAGATGTTCAGTCTCTCACGTAATGACAAGCTGTTAATGCTGGGCTTCACCGCCGTGGTCTTGCTGGCGCCGTTATGGTTGAAACCCTTCGGTGCGGGTTATCCCGATCTGCTGCAGAAGTTTGCCATTTTCGGATTGTTTGCGATCGGCTACAACATTCTGTTTGGTTTGACCGGCTATCTCTCCTTCGGTCATGCGGCCTTTCTCGGGGTAGGCTCCTATACGACGGTCTGGTCGTTCAAACTTCTTTCTCTGAATGTCATTCCTGCGGTGATTCTGGCCACCCTGATGGCCGGACTGTTCGCGGTGGTGATCGGTTTTCTCAGTCTGCGTCGCAGCGGTATTTATTTTGCCATCCTTACCCTGGCCTTTGCACAGATGAGCTACAAGCTGGCCTATTCGGTGTTGACCCCCATTACCAACGGTGAAACCGGACTGCGCGTGCTGCGCGAGGATCCGCGGATCATCGATAATATGCTGGGAGTCACTCATGAAGGTTCACCCGTCGGTTCGCTGTTTGGCCTCAGTATACAGGGCTATTCGGCGTTTTATTTCTCGGCGATAATGTTGATACTGGGTTTTTACATTTCGGTATTGATCTTCCGCTCGCCTTTCGGTCTCAAGCTGCGCGCAATCAAATCCAATCAGAACCGCATGCAGTACACCGGTTACAATACCCGCCCGTATCTGCTCTGGGCATTTGTCATCTCCGGCATGTATGCCGGCCTGGCCGGCTCGCTTTTGGCCGTGACCGATCCCCTGGCCGGGGCCGAGCGCATGCAGTGGACCGCATCTGGTGAAGTGGTGTTGATGACGATTCTCGGCGGAACGGGAACCTTGCTCGGTCCGATCATCGGCGCGGCTTTGATTAAATATTCAGAGAACATTTTTTCCGCGTTCAATGAGTCTTCCTTGCATGAGGCCTTCTCGTTTCTGCCGGACTTTATCGAGAATTTCCTCGTCACCATCATTCACCCCTTTGTTGGCGAGGGTTGGCACCTGACGCTCGGCGCCCTGTTTATGATTATTGTGATCTTTTTGCCTGGAGGCCTGATGGATGGCATGTCACGCATTGCCCGGCACTGGCGGGCCAGAAAAAGCCGGTCCGATGAAGCGGACAGCTCACAGACGGAGGGCTGAGCCATGGCATCGGATATCGTTTTAAACATCGCCTATGTGGACAAGAGCTTCAGCGGGCTGCATGCCCTGAAAGATGTCAATCTGCAGGTGGAGAAAGGCAAGACCCACGCCATTATCGGCCCCAACGGTGCCGGCAAGTCCACGCTGTTGAATGTCTGTATCGGTCGGCTGGTACCGGATCGCGGTACCGTAACATTCAATGGTGAAGTCATTACCGGCAAATCGGCCCACGAGATCAATCAGGCCGGGGTGGTACGGGTGTTTCAAACGCCGGAGATATTCCACGATCTGACGGTACTGGAGAACGTGATGATACCCGCGCTGGCCAGACGCGATGGCTCGTTCAAACTCAATCCGTTTGTGCGCATGGATGCCGAGACCGACATCCTGCACGAGGCCGAGCAGGCGCTTGAGGAGATGAACCTGCTCGAGAAAAAAGACATGCACGCGGCCACCATGTCGCGCGGTGACAAGCGTCGCCTGGAACTGGCCATGGGCCTGGTACAGCACCCGCAACTGTTTTTGCTGGATGAGCCCACAGCCGGCATGTCGCGTGCCGATACCAATGCGACCATCGCCTCGTTGCAGCATATCAAGGAACGGGGGATGACCAAGGTGATCATCGAGCACGACATGCAGGTGGTGTTTTCCCTGGCAGACAAGATTTCGGTACTGGCGCAGGGTCAGATTATCGCCGAAGGCACGCCTGACGAAATTCGCGGCGACCCGAGGGTCCAGGAAGCGTATCTGGGAGGTACTCATAATGAGTAGTCACGCGGAAAAATATACTGTTCGCGGTACAGGTTCCGATCCGGCCTTTTTCTCCTGCTGGAACCTGCATGCCTATTACGGCGAGAGCTATATCGTGCAGGGGGTCAACTTCGATGTGCGCGAAGGCGAGATCGTCGCATTGCTGGGACGTAATGGTGCGGGCAAGACCTCGACGCTGCGCAGCATCGCGCAAATTGGTTCACCCCAACTGCGCCATGGTGAAGTCTGGCTGGATCACCAGCCGTTGCATACCATGAAGTCCTATCAGGCGGCGCAGGCCGGCGTTGGCCTGGTACCGGAGGATCGGCGCATCATTCCCGGTTTTACGGTGGAGGAAAATCTCAAGCTGGCGCAGATCGCCAAACCCATTGGCTGGTCTCTGGAACGTATCTATGATCATTTCCCGCGTCTCGGTGAGCGACGCCATCAGGAAGGTACCACTCTATCCGGTGGTGAACAGCAGATGCTGTCAGTCGCTCGTGCTCTGGCCCGCGACATCAAGTTGTTACTGCTCGATGAGCCCTACGAAGGGTTGGCGCCGGTCATCG
>JAWOIE010000010.1:0-16742 GCA_046484825.1 Gammaproteobacteria bacterium
GGGTGGCGAAGTCGTCGAGATGCAGACCTACGATGCGACCCGCAACGACTTTTCACGCCCCATCAAAATGTTGCTGGACATTGATGCCAGCGAGCAGCGGCGCCGGCGCATCGCCGCACTGGTGGGCACAGACGTGCAATATACAACGCGTCGACGTCAGGATATTGATTTTATTTTTGTCGCCGCCTTTCCCCGACAGGCGCGGGCCATTCGCCCACAGTTAAAGTTTTTCTATGCCGGCGATGTCCCGGTCTATACCACCTCGCATGCCTTTACCGGCAACCTCAACCCGGAACGCGATCGCGACATGGACGGCATGATGTTTGGCGATATGCCCTGGGTACTGGCGCAGAGCACTTCCCATCGCGGTCTCTATACTCAGCTGGAGGGCCAGATCTCGGCGGCGGGCAATAGTCTGCAACGGCTCTATGCTCTGGGGATCGACGCCTATAACATTATTGGCGCACTCAACACCCTCAAGGCCTATCCCTATGAACGTTTCGACGGCGAGACCGGCAGTCTCAGCCTGGATGCCAGACAGCGCGTGCGCCGGCAATTGACCTGGGTCCGATTTCGCAGCGGCCAACCCGTCCCCACGGAAAGCGCCCTGCAATAATCCGAGCCGCATGACGACGCGCCAACAGGGACTGGATGCCGAGACACGGGCACACGACTACCTGCAACAACAGGGACTAAAACCGCTGGCACGCAATGTCCGCAGTCCGCGTGGCGAGATTGACCTGATCATGGAAGATGACGACACCATTGTCTTTGTCGAGGTCCGGCTGCGCAATCGTTATGACTTTGGCAGCGGTGCCGAGAGTGTCACCCGGCAAAAACAGCAAAAGTTGATCGCGACCGCGGCCTATTTTTTGCAGCAGAATAAACGCCTGGCCAAACGCCCGGCACGTTTTGATGTCATCTCCGTCCAGGGCCAGGAGCATCTGGACTGGATAAAAAACGCCTTCGAAGTTTAATTGCGAGAGGTTCACATTCTACAATGAGTATGCAGGACAAGATCAGCGCCATGTTTCAGGCCAGTATTGAAACCAAGCAGCAATCCCTGGCGCTGTTACCCGACGCCATCGCCCGCGCCACGCAGGTGATGGTCGAGGCGCTCAAGTCTGGCCACAAGGTGATGAGTTGCGGTAATGGCGGCTCGGCGGCGGATGCCCAGCATTTTTCTTCCGAACTGGTCAATCGTTTTGAACGGGAACGCCCCGCACTCGCGGCCATTGCCCTGACCACGGACAGCTCGACCCTGACCTCGATCGCCAACGACTATGCCTACACCCGTGTCTTTGCCCGTCAGGTCGAGGCCCTCGGCCAGGCGGGCGACGTACTGCTGGCCATTTCCACCAGTGGCAACTCCGCCAATGTCAGTGAGGCCATTACGGTGGCACAGGCCAGGGGCATCGGCATTGTTGCCCTCACCGGGCGTGATGGCGGCCGTATCGCCACGCAATTGACCCGCCACGATGTGGAGATTCGTGTCCCCGCCACGGTCACGGCGCGGATCCAGGAAGTGCACCTGCTCAGCATTCACTGTATTTGCGATCAGCTCGATCAGTCCCTGTTCAGCTGAAGCGGAAGCGCCACTTGAATCAGAACTTTCTTCATGCACTAGGGCAACTACTGCCGGCGGCGCAACTCCTCAGTCAGCCGGACGAGTGCTGGCCCTACGGTTATGACAACAGCCGCCGGCATGCCCCGCCGGGGGCGGTCGCCTTTCCCCAGACACATCATGATGTGGTGCAGATCGTACGGCTGTGTAATGAACATCACGTACCCATCGTGCCGCGCGGACGCGGCACCGGCACCGTCGGTGCCGCTGTCGCCATCGCCGGCGGACTGGTGCTGTCCACGGAACGCATGAACCGCATCGTGGCCCTGGACGCGGCCAATCGCTACATGCGGGTGGAGCCCGGGGTATTAAACCAGACGGTACAGGATCAGGCCGGCGCGCAAGGCTTTTTCTGGCCACCGGACCCCAGTAGCGCCGCCTTCTGTACCATCGGTGGCAACCTCGCCTATAACGCCGCCGGGCCACGCGCCATCAAATACGGGACACCACGGGAGAATGTCCTCGGCCTGCAGGCCGTCACCGGTGACGGCCGCGAACTCCGCACCGGCGTGCTCACCACCAAGGGCGTCGTCGGTTATGACCTGACCCGTCTCCTGATCGGTTCCGAAGGTTCCCTCGCCATTATTACCGAGGCGACCTTGAAGCTGACGCCGCTGGCCGAAGCCAAACGCACCATCCAGATCATCTACGCCGATATCGAATCCGCCGCCGAGGCTGTCGCGCGCATCATGCAACAGTCGGTGGTCCCCTGTGCCCTGGAATTTATCGACGCCGCCGCCATTGATATGGTACGCGCCTATTCCAAGGTCGACTTGCCCGCCAGGGCCGGCGCCATGCTGATGGTTGAGGTCGATGGCCTGCAATCGTCCATGGCGTCGGCCACTGACGCCATCGACAAGGCCGCGCAGAGCCCCGGCCTGCTCAGCTTTACCGTCGCCCAGAGCCAACACGAAGTCGACGCCCTGTGGGAGACACGCAAGGCCCTCTCGCCCGCACTACGTACTATTGCGCCGAAAAAGATCAATGAAGATGTGGTGGTACCCATTACCAAAATCCCGGCACTGATTCGCGGTCTGGAAACACTGTCGGCAAAACACGGCATTCCCATTGTCAATTTCGGACACGCCGGCAACGGTAATATCCATGTGAATCTGTTATTCGACCCGGACAACGCCGCGCAGGCCGCCACCGCCCATATCTGTCTGGAGGAAATGTTTCACCTGGTGCTCAGCCTCGACGGCACCCTCTCTGGCGAACACGGCGTCGGCCTGGAAAAGCGGGACTATGTGGGCCGCGAACTCGACCCGGTAGCGGTGCAACTGATGCGCCAGATCAAACAGGTCTTCGACCCGAACAATATTCTCAACCCGGACAAGGTCCTGCCGCTCTGAGATTGCACGCGGCGCTCTCAGCATAGCGGCCTTGACGTGCAGCGCATAGCAAGCCCCTCCGGCACGGCAGACCTGCCACAGGCATTGGCGGGCAACACGCCACGGTGTCTCAGGAATGAATCAGCAATAAAGAATGGATGGGGGAGAACTCGGCAGCAAGACCGCAGGACTGAGCGGCGCTAAACAAACGACTCTGGTCGGGCAAACCCAGACAGCATTGCAATCGTGCCGAGCAATCGGCGCGCCGATTTAGATGCCGCAGGTGCCGGTATCCCAGCCAAAATAGCGGGCGTGCAACGCACTGTAGGTCCGCACCCCAAGATAGATACCAAGCAGGGTAAACACGGCCAGCAGCTTCCCCTGACCGAGCTGGATAAAGACAATACTGGGGCAGGCACCACAGATGGCCCAGCCATAGCCAAAAATAATACTGCCGGGGATGGTGCCGGGGTGATACAGCTTCTTCTCAAACTTTTGTTGCGTAGTGAAATGCAGCGCCGTAAAGAAAACGGCCGCCACCCCCACCGCCAGGGCAAACGACAACAGCATGCGGTAGTCCTGAAACGTGAACATCTTGAACACTTCATCATAATCCGCAAAGCCAATGGCCGACAGGGTCGCGCCCATGGTCAGCCCCAGCAGACCATAGATAAGATGAATTCTGAGTGTGCGTTTACTACTCATAGAAACATCACCTTAATCACCGCCGAGACCAGCACCGCCGTCAGAAAAAATACCGCGGTAGCGCTAAAACTGGTGGCGGAAAAATTGGCGCAACCGCTCAGCCCGTGCCCGGAGGAACAGCCACCGGCCATTTGGGTACCCAGACCGACCATAAAACCGCCCATGAGCAAAATAAAAGCGGAGGTCCAACCCCCACCGGTCCATTGCTGGTGTATGGCACTCAGTTCGAATTGCAGGGCGAGGTTACCGGTAGCGGCGGCCCAGAGAAAACCACCCAGGACCATGGCCGCAAGAAACACCACATGCGCGGTCCAGGGGACCGGCTGAGCGGCGGCAGGTGTTTTCGGCTTCGCCTGCGGGGCGTCGCCCGCGGGCGACTCGAGTGTGTCCATGCCGAATTCGGCCAGGGTTTCCGCCATCAGGGCCGCGGCCACATCATCCTGATGGGCGGCCATGGTCTGCGCGGTCTTGTCGTGCGCGCGTTCCTCCCGCCAGGACAGCATCTTTTTCCAGCTGCCGGACACCCCCAGGGTACGGTGCGTCAGGAGACGAAAAATAATGGTGAAGGCACCCAGGGCGATACCACCCAGCCACCAGGTCAGATAATCATGCATGCGTGTAGTCCTGGCTTTGTCTCATCACTCGTCCACCCGGCCCGGTTTGCTACCGCGCAAAAAACCCAGGACACGCCCCAGCATTCCGGACTTGTGCTCCGGCTGGCCTGCGCGCGACGCCACCACCTCGGCAGGTGCCTGTATGGCTGCGTCTTTCGCAGGGGGTGTTGTCTTTGCCATATATTCGCGGAGGATCTCAGCGCAGCGCGTATGACCGGCCTGTTCCGCCATGATGAGCGCGGTCTCACCCTTTTTACTGATGTGGTGCGGATTACAGTTATTTTCCAGAAAGAATTGGACAATGTCATAGTGCCCCAGACTGGCGGCGTACATGAGCGGCGTCACCCCCTCGGCATTGACGACCTTTTCCGACGACATCTTGGTCTTGAGAAAGGTCTTGACCATGGACAAACGATTTTTGGTGATCGCATTGAACAGGGCATGGATACCGCGATTATATTCATCCACCTCGATGACCACTTCCTTGCCATTGGGCAGGAGGTTGAGCGGCACACTCTGGCCCGTCAGCGAGCGCTCATAACGCACACAGCGTTTATAGTCACTATCACAGTAGTGTGTCTTCCACAGCACAATCGAAGGGTCGGCGGCGAACTGCACATAGAGCTCGCAGTTGCTTGCGTGTGTACATGACATGGCTTTTATCCCTGTATCAATTCTGTTTTCACGCCGGGGCGGGCGTCGGTAACGTGTAACGGTATTTATCGACACAAGCGATCGTGACTTTAATTTTAGTCACGGATAATAACCGACTAATTTGTTTGGATTTTTTGTGCTGCGCCCGGAACGGGGCCGACTGCTACGGCGGCGTAGCCGCTGTGAATACGTCCATAGCGCGTATGGCTGCGATCCGTCGTGCGTACTGCGCGGCAGCGCGCCTAGACGGTATCAACATCATCCTGCATCCGGTAGGCGTCCATATGGATGTGCTGCACAACCCTGCCCAGGACCTCCACATAACCCGCGTAGCGATGCTGACCATCGGTGCAGAACTCGAAGGCATAGCGACGCTGGAAGGCGATGCTGCCGGCAGGATGACGGCGCAGGCGCAGTTGACTCAGGGCAACGCTGTCGTCGAGAAATAGCACCGCGGTTTGCTGACAGCGCTGGCGCGCACGACGCACGGCGATCTCCTTGGCCGCTGTGCCATCCCACCAGAGCAGCGCTATAGCGAGCAGGACAATGAACAGTAGCCATTCCATCGTGAGCAATATACAGGGGTGACTGGCGCGGGGCTTATTTGACCAGCTTCAGGTGTGGCTTGTCGTCTGCGGGCGGCGTGGGCGGTGGCGTATTGTCATCATCGCTTTCATCAAAGACCATGCCCTGACCGTTTTCCTTGGCGTAAATCGCCAGCACCGCCGCAATGGGAATGCCGACCTCCATGGAACGACCGTCGAAGCGGGCATTAAAGTGAATGTGGTCGTTGCCAAGGCTCAGGTCATTAACCGCGCGCGGGGAGATATTCAGGACGATCTTACCATCCTCCACAAACTGCCGTGGCACCTGCACATAATCGTTTTTGGCATTCACCAGCAGGTAGGGTGTGAATTCGTTATCCAGAATCCACTCATAAATAGCCCGAATGAGATAAGGTTGTGTCGACAACATAACAATGACGTAACAGACAGGGTGAAGACTGAAGGCTAGTTCAGTTCACGAATTTCCCGTTCTTCCTCGGTGAGGCTGGCCTGAAAACCTTCACGGGCAAACAGACTGTCTATATAATTCAACAGACCCTTGGCCTGGGTCGGGATCTCGATGCCGTAATAGGGTAAACGCCACAGCAACGGCGCCAGGGCGCAATCGACCAGACTGAATTCCTCACTCATGAAAAAAGGCTTGGATTCGAAAATCGGGGAGGCGCTAATCAGATTGTCGCGCAACTCGCCGGCAAATTTGTCCGCGGTCTTATTGCCCGGTTTGATCTTGTCCGCCAGGGTATACCAGTCGCGTTGAATGCGATGAAAGAACAGACGGCTGCGCGCGCGTGAGACCGGGTCCACCGGCATCAGGGGTGGGTGCGGAAAACGCTCATCCAGATACTCCATAATCACACGATGGTCATAGAGCGCCAGGTCGCGATCGATCAGCGTCGGCGTTTCATTGTAGGGGTTCAGGTCCTTCAGATCGTCGGGGGTATCCTTGGGGTTCACCATTTGCAGTTCAAAGCTAATGCCCTTCTCGGCCAGGACGATCCGAACCATATGGCTGTAAGGGTCCTGCTCGGTAGAAAACAGTGTCATTGCTAAACGTCGATTGGCTATTTGTGCCATAGGTGTATCCCCGTAAATTAAAACCAATTTCACAAAAGCGAGGGGGACTTACGCCCCCCCCACCTTAATGTCCCGCTAAGCGATGGACATCAGGCTCAATGGATGTCTTTCCAGTATTCCTTTTTCAGGGCATAGGCAACCACAAACAACAGGGCCAGGAAGAGCATGGCCAGGATGCCCCAGCGCTGCCGCTCCAGTTTGACCGGCTCACCCATGTAGGTCATGAAATTAACCAGATCGGTCACGGCACTGTCGTATTCCATGGCACTCATCTTGCCGGGGACGACGGTTTCAAAACCAACCAGCGTCTTCACTTCCTTGCCAGCGGCATCGGTGTGTGACTCATAGATTGCCTTTTTCAGACCTTCGAGTTCCCACAGCACATGCGGCATGCCCACCGAGGGAAAGCGCTGGTTGTTCATACCATAGGGACGTGAGTCGTCCAGGTAGAAGGTCTTTAAATAGGTATAAAGCCAGTCGGTACCTCGCGAGCGGGCAATGACGGTCAGGTCCGGTACCTTGGTACCAAACCAGGCCTCACCATCTTTTTTGGTCATGGCCACGGTCATGGTCTCACCGACCTTGTCGCTGGCAAACATCAGGTTTTCTTCCACCTGCTTGTCGCTCAGTCCCAGGTCTACGGCCATACGGTTATAGCGCATGTAGTCGGCCGAGTGGCAGCTCAGACAGTAATTGCTGAACAGGCGTGCGCCCCGTTGCAAGGAAGACTTGTTCTCCAGGTCAATATCGGCCTTCATGTTTTTCATGCCATCACCCGCAGCGTTAACTGAAAGTGGCAGCAACCCAATTACCAGTGCAATGATTAAATGCTTCATTTTGTTGTCACCCTTTCTGGAACAGGCTTGGTCCTCTCAAATTTCGGTATAAACCACAGCGCCACAAAGAAGGCAAAGTAAAGTGCCGTAAAGATCTGTGCCAGTGTGGTCAAAATACCGGTAGAAGGCTGAACACCCAACCAGCCCAGCACCACAAAACTCACGACAAATACCGCCAGGGCAAGTTTGTAACAAAGACCACGGTAACGAATGGATTTAACCGGGCTACGGTCAATCCAGGGCAGGAAGAACAGAATCACTACCGCGGCACCCATCACGATGACACCCGGAAACTGCGAACCGAACAACGGCGGCACCGCACGCAACATGGCGTAGTAAGGTGTGAAATACCAGACCGGGGCGATGTGTTCCGGGGTCTTCAGTGGATCCGCCGGTTCAAAGTTTGGCGCCTCGATGAAGTAACCACCCATTTCCGGGGCAAAGAACACCACCGCGAAAAAGAGCATCAGGAACACCACCACACCGACAATATCCTTGACCGTGTAGTACGGGTGGAAGGGGATGCCGTCCAGCGGCTTGCCGTCAGGCCCCTTGTTCTTCTTGATCTCAACACCATCGGGGTTGTTGGAGCCCACTTCATGCAGGGCAATAATGTGCGCCACCACCAGACCGACCAGCACCAGCGGCAGGGCGATGACGTGGAAGGCGAAGAAGCGGTTCAGAGTCGCATCGGAGATAACATAGTCACCACGAATCCACTCGGACAGTGGCTCACCAATGCCAAACGGTACGGCGGCGAACAGATTGACAATGACCTGCGCACCCCAGTAGGACATCTGCCCCCAGGGCAGCAGATAACCAAAAAAGGCCTCGGCCATCAGTGCCAGATAAATCAGCATGCCGAAAATCCAGATGAGTTCGCGTGGCTGCTTGAATGAGCCATACATCAGACCACGGAACATATGCAGGTAGACCACGGCGAAGAATGCCGAGGCGCCCGTAGAATGCATGTAGCGAATGAACCAGCCCCAGTCGACATCACGCATGATGTATTCCACCGAGCCAAAGGCCAGGTTGCCATCGGGCTTGTAGTTCATGGTCAGGAGGATACCGGTAACAATCTGAATCACCAGGACCAGCAGCGCCAGGGAACCAAAGAAATACCAGAAGTTAAAATTCTTTGGTGCATAGTATTCAGAGAGGTGTTCCTTCCACATCTTGGTCAACGGGAAACGGGCGTCCACCCACTCTAGCAGTGCAACTAACATCTTATTCATTACGCGACCCCTCCATCTTCACCAACCAGGATGACGGTGTCACTCAGGTATTTATGTGGTGGAACAACCAGATTTGTTGGGGCAGGCACCCCCGCGTAGACACGACCGGCCAGGTCAAACTTGGAACCGTGACAGGGACAGAAAAAACCACCCTTCCACTGATCACCACCCATGTCCGCGGCGCCCACCTCAGGACGGAACGTGGGTGAACAACCCAGGTGCGTACAAATTCCCACCATCACCATGATCTCAGGGTGTGCCGCCAAAGAGCGGTGTGTATTTTTGGCGTATTCCGGTTGCTGAGCTGTATTCTCTGAAGCGGGGTCGGTTAAAAGGCCGTCCAGAGAGGCCAGGTCTTTCATGTTCTGCTCGGTACGACGCACAATCCACACCGGCTTGCCACGCCACTCTACGGTGACCTTGGCGCCAGGCTCCAGTTTACTGATATCCACCTCAACCGGTGCACCGGCCGCCCTGGCACGGGCACTTGGATTCATCGATAACCCGAAGGGGATGACTACACCTGCGGCGCCAACGGCCCCTACGGCAGAGGTCGCCGCAATTAAAAACCGGCGTCTGCTGGTGTCTACACCATCATTGCTCATTGGAAACTCTCCCGGAATACAAAATTTGAATAGGCTTTACTGAATTTGAACACCACAATTTTACTTAAACATCAAAATGTAAAAGCGCCCCAGACTTTTTGTGCCGCGGCAAAACCCTGCAGAAATCGCCGGCCCCGACGGGCGCATAGTTTGCCGGATACCCGCATCACGGTCAAGGAATAAATAAATAATTATAGTTAATTCAAGTGCTTACACAGGGTTTGGGATTTCGATGAAGTGCTGTGCAATGCCAAAATGCTGACTCAGGTGCTCCCCCAGGGCCTGGATGCCGTAACGCTCCGTGGCGTGGTGGCCGGCACTGATAAAGTGAATGCCGTTCTCGCGGGCGATGTGCACGGTCTGCTCAGAGACCTCGCCGGTGAGATAGACATCCACCCCGAGGCCGACGGCCTGCTCGATATAGCCCTGCGCCGCCCCCGTGCACCAGGCCACGGACTGGATGGTCTCGCCGTCGCCACCGATATGCAGCGGCGTCTGCCCCAGGCGGGTGGCAATACGCTGGAGAAAATCGCCAATGGGCGTCGGCTCGGCCAGGCGACCGTACATGCCGATGGCCGGCGTGTCGCGACCAAAGCGCCCCTCCACCGACAGCCCCAGCTGCAGCGCCAGTTGCGCGTTATTGCCATAGACCGGGTGGGCATCGAGCGGCAGGTGATAAGCGATGAGGCTCATTTGATGTTCCAGCAGACACCGCAGGCGCCGATACTTCATGCCGATCACGCGCGGGTCCTCGCCCTTCCAGAAATAACCGTGGTGCACCAGGATCGCATCGGCCTCCTGCGCCGCCGCCTGCTCGAGCAGCGCCTGACTGGCCGTCACCCCGGTGACGATCTTGCGGATCTGCGCCCGGCCCTCCACCTGCAGACCATTGGGGCAGTAGTCGGCAAAGCGCTCAACCTCCAGCAGGTCGCCACAGTAGTCCAGTAATTCTCCAAGTTGCACCATGCGCAAACGGGTCCTTTCAGTTATGATTCGCCCAGTTTAACGCAAAACGGCAACAGACCTATGCAGATTGGCAAAACCATTTCCTTTCTCGTCCGCTTCGCCACCATTGGCCTGGCGATTGCCTTTGTATTTTTGTATTTTTTTCCTTCCGCCCTCAATCACAATGGCGGCAATGGACCGGTGGTCGAGTTTCAGGAAGCCCCCCCGCGCCCCGCATCCGACGGTGGCACCCGGCCCGACTCCTATGCCGATGCAGTCGCCCTCGCCGCCCCCGCCGTGGTCAACATCTCGACCCGCACCGTGATTACCGAGCGCACTCACCCCTTATTGAACGACCCCTTGTTCCGGCGTTTTTTTGGCGACAATCTGGGCGTGCCCCGCCAACGCCTCGAGACCAGTCTCGGCTCCGGTGTCATTGTCAGCCCACAGGGCTATGTCCTGACCAACAACCACGTCATTCAGAGTGCCGATGAAATCGAAGTCGCGCTCAACGATGGACGCAGCGTCGCCGCCACCCTGGTCGGTCGTGATCCGGAATCCGACCTGGCGGTGCTGAAAATCGATCTGCAGACCCTGCCCGTCATCACCCTCGGCCAGTCCACCGACATGCGCGTCGGGGACGTGGTGCTGGCCATCGGCAACCCCTTCGGCGTCGGCCAGACCGTGACCTCCGGCATTGTCAGCGCCACCGGTCGCAGCCAGCTGGGTATCAGCACCTTTGAAAATTATATCCAGACCGACGCCGCCATTAATCCCGGCAATTCCGGCGTGCCCTGATCAACGCCCACGGCGAACTCATCGGCATCAACACCGCCATCTACTCCCGCAGCGGCGGTTCCCAGGGCATCGGCTTTGCCATTCCGGTGGCGCTCGCCAAAGAAGTCATGAGCCAGATCATTCAGCACGGCCGCGCCATTCGGGGCTGGCTCGGCGTCGCCATTCAGGAGATCGACCCGCAACTGGCCGAGTCGTTTGGTCTCAAATCACAGGACGGCGCTATCATTTCGCAGATCGTCAAAGGCGGGCCGGCGGACCAGGCCGACCTGCAAGCGGGGGACGTGATTATTGCCATCAATGGTGAAGGCGTGCGCAACGTGCAGGACACCCTCTATCGCATCAGCCGCGTCCCGCCCGGTGACAAGGTGGAACTGACCCTGGTGCGCAAGGGCAAGACGCTGAAGACACAGGCGCTGGTCGCGGAGCGGCCGGGGCAGGAATAGGCCGGACACCGGCCTGCGGCGCGAGCGGCACGCGCACTGTCGGTGTGGAGCAAGCACCGGACTCGACGCCGCCCAACGTCACAGGCCAGACGCCAGGCAGCAGCCCGCGTCAAACCCGCAGCCGCCCCACCGTGTCCTCGCCGCTGTTCATCTCATCCCCTCGCGCTCGCCACAACTTACACCCACCACAGACTCAGACCACCGACGGCGCAGGCACTCAGCGCCACCGGTAACAGCCGCCACAGCACCTGACGCCCGGCGATGTACAGCGCCAGCAGGGTCTTGAACAGGGTGTTGACCACGGCCGCGAGCACAATACCGTTAATGGCGGTGTCGGCCGCCAGGCCATTGGCCGCCATCGAGGCCAGCGACAGGGTAATGGCATCGACATCGGCAATGCCGGAGACCAGGGCCACCAGATAAATACCGGCATCCCCCCACCAGGCCATGAAGGCACTGGCGAGCAGCATCACCGCACCGAGGAACAGGCCGAACTGCAGTGCCATTTTCAGCTGAAACGGATTGCTCAGCGGCAGCTCGCCATCGCTGGCCTCATCCTTGTGATGCCAGATGACCAGCACGCCGATGAGCATGACCACGGTCATCGAGACCAGCGGCAACAACGCCGGCAGCAGCAGGTCGCGATTGACCACGGCAATCTCCAGCAGGATGCGCGGGAACATAATAGTCTCCGCCAGCAGGATCGCCGCACAGATCACCGTGATGCGGCGTTTTTTCTGCGCCAGCTTTGACAGCTGCAGGGTCACCGCCGTGGACGACACCAGCCCGCCCAGGGCCCCCGTCATCAGCAGGCCCCTGTGCGCGCCCAGAAGCTTGATGGCGATATAACCGGCGAAGGAAATGCTCACAATCAGCACCACCATCCACCAGATCTCGTACGGGTTGATCGCCTGCCAGGGGCCATAGCCCTGATTGGGCAGGAGCGGCAGAATCACCACCGAGATCAGGGCCAGCTTGAGCACCGCGCTGAGTTCGTCGTAATCGATAAGCCGCAACCAGCCGTGCAGCAGGGGCTTGAGACTGAGAATAATGGCCGTAATGATCGCGCCCGCCGCGGCGACATGCAGCGCCCCGGTCACCGCCAGCGCCCCCAGGGCAAAGGTGATCAGGGCGGCGATGATCGTGGTAATGCCATAGTCCTGGGTGCGCTTCACCGCCAGCACATGGCCGACGATCAACAGCGCCGCCACCGCCAGAAAGGCCGCACCCAGCAGCCACGCCCCCAGCACCTCCGCCAGCAGTCCCCAGAGGCCGCCGAGTAAACCCAGCAGACCAAAGGTACGCAGGCCGGCCACGCGCGTACCCTCCTCGCCCTCACGGCCCTTCCAGCCGCGCTCCAGGCCGATAATCAGGCCAATGGCAATGGCAATTCCCAGGGCAATAAAGGCTTCGTTCAACATCGTTCTCACCGTGTATGGCAACACGTCAATACTAGGCCTACCCGCACAGAAATGGCAATTTTAGGAACCTCTGAATAAGTGCATCAAACAGATGAGGGCCTGCCCCGCGAAGTGCCTTGGGCATGACAAAGCTTCCGCGTCCTGCTCGCGCTCCTTACCTACCTCCCTGCAGGCAAGGCAAAATGAAACGAAAAAGCGGAATTTATAAGTAATAAATGAGCATGTTGAGTTTCATTTTAACGCCGCCAGCGCTGTTTCAGGGACGTATGCAGAGGTTCCTTAAGTCTGTGACGCTGCTGGCCGTGTATACTCAGGACACTCCCAGCCAACGCGCATCGCGCACAGGAACCAAGCCATGCACAGTGCCAGTCCCAACGACCCCACCCCTGCAAGCCGGCCCGGGCTGCGCTGGCCGGCGGTAGTCCTCATGGTGCTCCTGACCATGGTCATCAGCGCCGGGCTCGGCGGCTGGCTGCTGAGCCGTTATCTGTTCCCCGCCCCCTTTCATCCCGTGCAGCTCAAGCCGCAGGAGACACAGGTGCTCGCAGACAAACTGCGCGCCCTGGGCGTCACGCCACCGGAGCAGCCAGCGCGCGCCGCTGCGCCGCCGTTGCAGGCGGAGCCCTACAGCGAGACCGGCGCTCGCCGCGAGGTGAGCTTCAGCGAACGCGAACTCAACGCCATGCTGGCGCACAACACCGACCTGGCGCAAAAACTCGCCATCGACCTGGCCGACGACCTCATCAGCGCCAAACTGCTACTGCCGCTGGAACAGGACCTGCCCCTGTTTGGCGGCAAGACCCTGCGCGTGCACGCCGGGGTCGAACTGGCCTACCGCAACCGCCGTCCCGTGGTCGTGCTCAAGGGGGTAAGTATCATGGGCGTTCCCCTGCCCAATGCCTGGCTCGGGCAATGGAAAAACGTCGACCTGGTGAATGAATTCGGCGGCGCGCCGGGCTTCTGGAGCAGCCTTGCCGAGGGCGTGGACGACATCCGCGTCGAGGACGGGCGCCTGTGGGTAAAACTCAAAGAATAGCGCCTCACACCGCAGGCCCACGAGGCCTGGCGCCCCTGCATATGGGCGCCGGGGTGTGCTATAAATAAAAGCAGGCCTTGAGCCTGGCGAACAATAAAAACGAGCCGTAGCGTATAAACCTCAATCCCGACATCACCCGCCTTGGCTGGATCACGGTTGCCATGGTGCTGGCACTCTCCGGCATCCAGGATATGCTCCAGCAGGAACTCTATCCCCGGCTACGTGGCCTCGGCAATCCCCCCGCACTAGAAGGCTGGCCGGTGTTTTTGTTTGGCGCGGCCCAACTGGCACTGGGCATTTTTTTGCTGTACCGCACACTCAGAAGGCACTGAGCACCGAGGGCAAGGCCCGGCACCTTCCGCAGGTATCAGGGGCGTTGTCGTCCCTGTGCAAACGGGCAATTAAAAAAGACCGGGAGGGCTACAGGCTGAAAGCGCATATGGATACAGACGCTTTTTTTATGACCACGATTTCATGATATTGAGGCTATTGACTACAGCCCTGGCTGAATCCGGATTGTTAAGCAATCCTGGCAGTACATTTAAAAAATCCTCATTGAGGAGCAATACAGCTTGTTGCTGCTTTGAGCTCCATACCCATTTCCTGTTTCGAAACAGGAAACACTTTAGTGCAGGAGAATTTGGTTTATCAAGCAGCGACCCACCCGGACTGAATCAGGATTCCACTGCCAACTCTGGGACAAAGCGCAGGAAACCGGCGCGTATCACCAACCTGGTGCGTGACGGATGATTACCCGAGATATACTCAAAGAGTCTGTTACTGGCCTGATTACCGGCATCTTCAAGGCCCTTTTACTGAAGATTATAACGACATCTCTGACTATCAATGATGCTTTATGGTCTCTGTAGACCATTCTTCTCGGCATATCAAATCTTACGTTGTTGCACGTAGCCCATGCGACCGTAAAACCAACCTAAGGTCACAATTAATAGCAACAGATCAATATCGGCAGGTATAAGATTGTAATAATTTAAAACCACCATAAAGATAATGTAACCACGATATATGAATGACCATTTATTTAGCTTAGCCGATGACCATTCAAAGAATACAGCAATGGCATCGACAAGCACGACGGCCAATATTAGCCAATGGGGGGCTAAGCCTAAAACACTGGCGGCAAAAATAAAGTAGTAAAGTAATTCAAGAATCATATGAGGGATGATTATTAAACCACACCCAAAATCCAGCCTTCTTCATTTTCTACGACACTTCTTTCTTCGTCACTTAACGAGCTCCTGCCTGAAAATAATTTTGATAATTCACCCTTCTCATCCAGGCCTGCAAAATGATGTGCTAGTTGTCGAACCTGTGCCCGATCCTTAACTTCAGATGGTTCTGGTCGCACAGGAATCAATGATGGGTATATTTCTGCGTGGAGAATACCACAACCCTGCAAATCATCCTCAGTTAAGTCTTTCAGACCTGTATCGAATGGCCACACCTTAGAAATATTAGTCAAACAAGGATCGATGATTAACTTATACAGATACGGCAAGCCCAACAGCACTTGCCCGCCTACTGAACCGTTATAAAATAGCTTCCATGCTGAATGTGTACTATTGCCTTGTTCTACCAGGCGGAATTCAGGCAATTTTTCGGCTAGATCGCCTCGTGGTTTTTTCATTGACAAGTATTCAGTTACCTTAGACGAAGGACAGCCCCAGTATGGCGGAGCATTGTTAAAGTAATGCTGATTAATTTCACTCGCTACAATAAAACGATTATTGTGGTTTTTTGCGTCATCCCGGATATGTTCAGACAAATAACGCCAGACTGATTTCCACTGCCGAGTCTTTTTATTAGAAAAATGATCGGCAAATCCATTTGGATAAGCATAAGCAAAATCAAACCCAACCAAAATGCGTCGCCTGGAATCTGAGTAACTTTTTAGGATATTAGTGACCTGTTCTATCGCTTTGTGGCGCGTGGCAGGATTTTTGATTTGTTCTTCAACAACACCATCACTACTGCTTTTAAGATAACACCACCAGATACTGTCTTTGCCAGTCTTAGGCGTGCTATTTGCAGACCAATCGATGACGAGGAAATCATTGAAGAGTTTTGAGTTGTCGTGCATATCTAACTTTGCATCATCCACGAAATGGGTCGTTTAAGCCGTTACTTAGTTCATTTTAGTGCTTTAGTTTAGTATTTCAATGACTTGCTTAAATCAGATTCCTGCATGTCGCTGCAATTACCGGATTGCGATGCCTGAACCTGCCGCAGTCTGGCGAGGTATTTTTTGTGCAAAGTCAGAGATTGCCCCCTTTACTCCTTACCCGTCCTGGGTGTGCTATTTGCAGCCCAATCGATGACGAGGAAATCACTGAAGCGTTTTGCGTTGTCGAGCATATCTAATTTGCATCATCCGCGAAATGGGCCGTTTATGCCGTATTTTTTTTGTCCTGGACTTTAGGGCTTATTGTCTGTGTTTCAATATGGTACGCGCACCGCCCCCACGCATACCGATTATCGATAGCCCGCATCTTCGGCGCGATCGGATTGAATTTGCGCCTCGTATTGGTCACCAATACTGAGCAACTGCGCTTTGGTGATGACCTCATGGCCACGTTCTTCAAAACAGAATTCCTGGATACGCGTCATGACAATAGCATCCACCGGGCAGGCCTCTTCACAATAACCACAGTAGATGCATTTAAACAAATCGATATCGTACCGCGAGGCGCGTCGTATGCCGTCCTCACGCTCGACCGATTCAATCGTGATACACACCGCCGGGCAGACTGCCTCACACAACTTACAGGCGATACAGCGCTCTTCGCCATTGGGGTAACGACGCAGGGCATGCAGACCTCGAAAGCGTACGG
>JAWOIE010000041.1:0-10562 GCA_046484825.1 Gammaproteobacteria bacterium
GGTCTATGCTTGAAGTCACAAAATAAGCCCCTATCTAAGGGGTAGCAAAGTTTTTATGTGATTAACGGGGGAAGGTTCCGATGCGAATGGATAAACTCACCAGCAAGTTTCAAATGGCGCTGTCCGATGCCCAGAGCCTGGCCGTGGGCCGCGATCATCAAATGGTCGAGCCACTGCATTTAATGGTGGCATTGCTGGACCAGGATGGCGGCTCGGTCAGACACTTGCTGATTCAGGCCGGGGTCAATGTCAACGTGCTGCGCTCGCAGCTCGGCGATGCCCTCGATCACATGCCACAAATCGAGAACGCCACCGGCGACTTGCACATCTCCAACGACCTGGCGCGTCTGCTGAATGTTACAGACAAGCTGGCGCAACAGCGCAAGGACCAGTACATCTCCAGCGAACTGTTTGCGCTCGCCGTCATCGACGACAAGGGTCAGGTGGGCGAGATTCTGCGCAAGGCCGGGGCCAGCAAGGCGGCACTGGAACAGGCCATCGACAATATGCGTGGCGGCCAGAAGGTCGACGACCCCAATGCCGAGGAACAGCGCCAGGCACTGGAAAAATACACCATCGACCTTACCGAGCGTGCCGAGCAGGGTAAGCTCGACCCCGTGATCGGCCGTGATGATGAAATTCGTCGTACCATTCAGGTGTTGCAGCGGCGGACCAAGAACAATCCGGTCTTGATCGGTGAACCCGGCGTGGGCAAGACGGCCATCCTCGAAGGTCTGGCGCAACGCATTATCAATGGTGAAGTGCCCGAGGGCATGCGTAACAAGCGGGTCCTGTCGCTGGACCTGGGTGCGCTGCTGGCGGGCGCCAAGTTTCGTGGTGAATTTGAGGAACGCCTCAAGGCAGTGCTCAACGACCTCGCCAAACAGGAAGGCCAGATCATTCTGTTTATTGATGAGATCCATACCATGGTCGGTGCCGGCAAGGCCGAGGGCGCCATGGATGCGGGCAATATGCTCAAGCCGGCGCTGGCGCGTGGTGAACTGCACTGCGTGGGCGCGACTACCCTGGATGAATATCGCAAGTATATTGAAAAAGATGCGGCGCTGGAGCGACGCTTTCAGAAGGTGCAGGTGGACGAGCCCAATGTGGAAGACACCATTGCCATCCTGCGTGGCCTGAAAGAAAAGTATGAAGTCCACCACGGCGTGGACATTACCGACCCGGCCATTGTCGCCGCGGCCATGTTGTCGCATCGTTACATTACCGATCGACAATTACCGGACAAGGCCATTGACCTGATCGACGAGGCGGCCAGCCGGATTCGTATGGAAATCGACTCCAAGCCCGAGTCCATGGATAAAATGGATCGCAAGCTGATTCAGTTAAAGATCGAACGCGAGGCCATGGGCAAGGAATCGGATCAGGCCTCCAAGCTGCGGCTGGAAAAACTGCAGGAAGAGATCACCCGCCTCGAACAGGAATACAGCGAGCTCGAGGAAGTCTGGAAGGCCGAGAAGGCGGCATTGCAGGGCACACAGCATATCAAGGAAGAACTGGAACGCGCCCGTCAGGACCTGGAAACCGCGCGTCGGGCCGGTGACCTGACCCGCATGTCGGAATTGCAGTACGGGCGTATCCCGGAACTGGAAAAACAACTCGATATGGCCTCGCAGGTGGAGATGCAGGAGACCACGCTGTTGCGTAATGCCGTTACGGAAGAAGAGATTGCCGAAGTCGTGTCCAAGTGGACCGGTATCCCGGTATCGAAAATGCTCGAAGGCGAGCGCGACAAGTTGTTGCGCATGGAAGAGTCACTGCACAGTCGCGTCATTGGCCAGACCGAGGCGGTCAAGGCCGTGGCGGATGCCATTCGCCGTTCCCGCGCCGGGCTGTCGGATCCCAATCGACCCAATGGTTCCTTCCTGTTTCTCGGCCCGACCGGTGTCGGTAAGACCGAACTCACAAAAGCGTTGGCGGAATTTTTGTTTGATACCGAAGATGCCATGGTGCGCATCGACATGTCCGAGTTTATGGAAAAACATTCCGTGGCGCGGCTGGTGGGTGCACCGCCCGGCTATGTCGGTTACGAAGAGGGTGGTTATCTGACCGAGGCCGTGCGCCGTAAACCCTATTCCGTGATCCTGCTGGATGAAGTCGAGAAGGCGCACCCGGATGTCTTTAACATTCTGTTGCAGGTGCTGGACGATGGCCGTCTCACCGACGGTCAGGGTCGCACCGTGGATTTTCGCAACACGGTGATTATCATGACCTCGAACCTGGGTTCACAGCAGATACAGGTGCTCAGTGGTGAGGAAAACTATGACGCCATGAAGGCGGCGGTGATGGAAGTCGTCGGCGGGCACTTCCGTCCTGAATTTGTCAACCGCATCGACGAGGTCGTGGTCTTCCATCCCCTGGCCCGCGAGCAGATTCGCGCCATCGCCGGTGTGCAGTTCGAGTATCTGCAAAAACGCTTGCGCGAACGGCAAATGGATATCGAGATCAGCGAGGCCGCCCTCGACCGTATCGGTGAGGCGGGTTTCGATCCGGTCTATGGTGCACGGCCTTTGAAACGCGCCATCCAGCAACAGATCGAAAACGGTCTGGCGCAGGATATTCTCTCGGGTAAGTTTATCCCGGGAGACGTGATCGTCGTGGATGTGGCGGAAACGGGCTATCGTTTTACCAAGGCGTCCAGAAAGGCCTCGGCCGCGTAGCCACTGCGCCGCGTCGAGGTGACTCACCCGGACGCAAAGGCACAGGGCTTATAACTAAAGAAGGCCGCAGTGAAGCACTGCGGCCTTTTTGTCTTTAGCACTCTAGACCCTGTCCCATTATGCGCTGCGCAAGCGCGACTACTGGATCATGGCCTTCATATTGGGAATGCGACTCCTGGCCTTGTCCAGCTCGGTTGCCGGGATGACGCCCTCGTTCATCAGGCGTCTGAGGGTCTTGAACTCAAACAACAACATTTTGTGTTTGTCGGCCTTGACCGACTGACTGGCCATGAGTATGCGATTTTTCAATTCTTCGACAAACGCACGGAAGGCCTCGGCATCAGGGTTGTTTTGAAACAGACTGACCAGGGTGGTGCCGCAGTAGCGGCTGCGAAAGACGGTGACGTGCGGCGAGCGTAAAAAAAACATTAACAGCGACGCCAGGGTCATTAATAAAAAAATAAACACAAACGGCATGAGCCGGCCAAGATGCTCCGGACTGCCCTGGTGATAGAGATAGGCACCAAACACCAGGGTGGTGATGGCGAAATACACCGTACTGAGCAGCCAGCGCCAGGAGACATAGCGCTGTTGCGCCGGCCAGGGTTCCAGCAGGCTGAGATTGAGCTGGTAGGATTTGTTGCCGAGCAGGTGGCGCCGGTCAATCTTCAGGTACTTTTTGTTAAATATCTCGAAGACCTGTTCCACCCCGGTGGCCTGATGACGCTGATGAAAGACGCGATCCGTGACGCGTGCGACCTCCGCCGTTTCCGGCTTGCCGTTGCCTGAGTGACTCGCGTTATACATTTGTGAACTTTAGCTGCTACCTTTATCTGGAGACAATATAGTAGGTCATTTTAACCACGGATTACGAGGGGCAATAGTCCCCAGCGGGCAAAAATGTGATTTGGCGCGGTATTTCAGGCCGCCGGGCACGCCTTCGGCGTAGTCTTTAACCGAGGCAGCAAACAGTACAGGTGTAAACATGTGGAGCAGAAAACAGGGCGCGATTGCCACAGCAGAAATTACCGACGAGGGTATTTATCAGCAACGCCGTGATTTTATGCGCTGCTCGGCCGGGCTGGCGCTGGTGCCTTTACTCGGCGGGTCGCAGGGGAGTCAGGCCGCCATGACGGACTATGCCATACTGCCGTTTGTGCAAAATCGCCAGTTCCTGCCCGATGAAAAGTGGACAGACTATGAAGACATTACCACCTATAACAATTTTTATGAGTTCGGTACGGGCAAGGCCGATCCGGCCCGGCAGGCCCAGCGCCTGACGACTTCTCCCTGGTCGGTGCGCATCGAGGGTGAGGTTGAAAAACCAGGCACATATTTTCTGGAAGATCTCCTCAAGGGGCGTGCGCTCGAGGAACGGGTGTATCGGCTGCGCTGTGTCGAGGGCTGGTCTATGGTGATACCGTGGCTGGGGTTTCCCCTGAGCGATCTGATCAAACGTTTTCAGCCGACCTCGCGGGCAAAATATGTCGAGTTCACCACACTGCATCGCCCGGAGGAAATGCCCGGTCAACACCGTGGCGTGCTGGCGTGGCCCTATGTGGAGGGACTGCGTATGGATGAGGCCATGCATCCCCTGACACTCATGGCGGTCGGTCTGTATGGACGTGTCCTGCCCAATCAGAACGGTGCGCCTCTGCGCCTGGTGGTACCCTGGAAATACGGCTTCAAGAGCATTAAATCCATAGTCAACATTCGCTTTGTTGAACAGCAACCCGTTTCTACCTGGACCCGGGCAAACGCACGGGAGTACGGTTTCTATTCCAATGTGAATCCCGCAGTGGCGCACCCGCGCTGGAGTCAGAAGCGTGAGCGTCGTATTGGTGAGTTTCTCAAACGCGAGACCCTGCTCTTTAATGGTTATGCCGAGCAGGTCGCGCACTTGTATGGGGGTATGGATCTGCGTCAGCATTTCTAGATGTCCCAAAATGAGACGCTGAAACCTTGCTACCAAAATCCCAAGACCTATGAGCAAGCTGTCCGGGTTCAAGCTACTCATCTTTTTGGCCTGCCTGGGGCCGCTGGCCTATCTCTTGTGGGCCCTGCTACAGGATGCCCTGGGGGCCAATCCCATCGAGGAGCTGAGTCGACGCAGTGGTGAGTGGACACTACGTTTTTTGTTGCTGACGCTGGCCATGACGCCGCTGCAGAAACTGCTACAACAGCCCTGGCCACTCAGGCTGCGCCGCATGCTGGGGCTGTATACGTTTTTTTACGCCAGCCTGCACCTGTTGACCTATCTCTGGCTGGATCAGTTTTTTGTCTGGTCAGAGATCGTTGCCGACATTTTGCAGCGTCCCTTTATTCTCGTGGGCCTATTGGCCTTTTTGCTGCTGCTACCCCTGGCGCTGACTTCCAATCGCGCCAGTCAGCGCTGGCTGGGCCGGCGCTGGAAGCGGCTTCATCGGCTGGTCTACATCATTGCGGCGCTGGGGATAGTGCATTTTTTCTGGCTGGTAAAGAAGGATCTGCTAATGCCTTCAATATACCTTATTATTCTCGTGATATTACTCGGCGCCCGGCTGGGTATTGCCTGGCATAGACATCGTCAGGGGCGGGCAAGAGTGCTGGCCTCCGCTACGAGCAAATAGCCTCCCTCAGCCAAATTGTTTAATTGCAGTCTGCAATTAAAATTGCATATTGATTATAAATCATGCGGTTTTGGGTCAGCCCCGCCTGCCCGGATTTGTATTTTCTTTTGGTCACTGTCTGGCCTGTGGCATAATCGCCCGCATTAGGCCGCAGGCCGGACGTTTTTTAAATTACAATAAATTTTGACCAGACCCAGAGGAGGAATGGAATGTCCATGAATCGCCGTGAATTTATCCAGTTAATGAGTATTGCCGCCGCAGGCGGGATGCTGCCGGGCTGTGATAGTAAAGACCCTTCAGGTACCGATAAGGCTGCAGTGATGCAGTCACCGGAAAAAATGTATGACCTGCCCAAATTCGGTAACGTCTCTCTGATGCACATGACCGACTGCCACGCGCAGTTGAATCCGATTTATTTTCGTGAGCCGAACGTCAACCTGGGACTGGGGGGCGCCTATGGGCAGCCGCCGCATATCGTCGGTGACAAATTGCTGCAGCACTATGGCATCAAGCCAAATTCTGCCGAGGCCCATGCCTACACTTATCTGGGATTTACGGAAGCGGCCAGGACCTATGGCAAGGTGGGTGGTTTTGCCCATCTGCGCACCCTGGTGAAAAAGCTGCGCGCCGATCACGGTGCGAACAATACCCTGCTCCTCGACGGTGGTGATACCTGGCAGGGCTCCGGTACCGCGTACTGGACCCGGGGTAAGGATATGGTCGGCGCCTGTAATCGTCTCGGGGTCGATGTCATGACCGGGCACTGGGAATTTACCTACCTGGATGAGGAAGTCATTTCCAACGTCCGCGATTTTCAGGGTGACTTTGTCTGTCAGAACGTATTCGTCAAGGCCGATGCCTCGTTTGATTATCGCTTTGAAGAGTTCGAAGGTTTTAACGAAGACAGCCTGCGCGCCTTCAAACCGTACACCATCAAGACCCTGGGCGACGGTATTCGTGTCGCCGTAATCGGCCAGGCCTTCCCCTATACGCCGATTGCCAACCCGTCACGTTTCATCCCGGACTGGACCTTTGGTATTCGTGATTCCGAAATGCAGGCCATTGTCGATCAGGTGCGTGAAACCGAAAAGCCTGATGTGGTCGTCGTTATTTCGCACAATGGTATGGATGTGGACCTGAAAATGGCATCACGCGTCAGCGGTATCGATGCCATTTTTGGTGGTCATACCCACGATGGTATGCCGGCCCCGACTGTGGTGAAGAACCCGGGCGGTCAGACCCTGGTCACCAATGCCGGTTCCAACGGCAAGTTCCTGGGCTTTATGCAGTTTGACGTGCGTAACGGCAAGGTACAGGATTATCGCTACAAGCTGCTGCCCGTGTTCTCAAACCTGCTTGAAGCAGACAAGGAAATGACGCAGTACATCGAAGACGTGCGCAAGCCCTACCTCAGTACACTGACCGAAGAGCTGGCCGTCGCCGAGGAGACGCTCTACCGTCGTGGTAACTTTAACGGGACCTTCGACCAGATTATCTGTGACGCCTTGCGGGCGGTGAACGGTGCGCAGATTTCCCTGTCACCGGGTTTCCGCTGGGGTACCTCCGTGCTGCCGGGCCAGGCCATCACTATGGACAACGTCATGGATCAGACCTGTATTACTTATCCGGAGACCTATGTGCGGGAAATGACCGGTGCCGAAATCAAGCTCATTCTCGAAGACGTTGGCGACAACCTCTTTAACGCCGATCCCTACTACCAGCAAGGTGGTGACATGGTGCGTGTTGGCGGTCTGGACTATACCATGGACGTCAAGGGCACCATGGGCACCCGTATCAAGGATATGCGTCTGGATGACGGCACCCTTATCGAGGCCGACAAGAACTATACCGTTTCCGGTTGGGCCACGGTGGGTTCACAGGCCCCGGGTCGCCCCATCTGGGAAGTGGTTGCCGAGTACCTGCGTGACGAGAAGGTCGCCAGGGTCAAGAAGCTGAATACCCCCAGGCTGATTGGCGCCGAGGACAATCCGGGTATTGCCGAGTATCTGGGCGAGATGGGCTAAACCCCATAAACCCACTCCGGAGATATCCGGAACTAAAAAGGGAGGCCTCGGCCTCCCTTTTTTATTTGGCGATCAGGCGTTCTACCAGCCCTGGGTGTGCTGTGCGATGAGTGTCTGGAGTAGCTGTAGCTGCGCGCTGGAGGCATTGAGGGCGGGGATGTATTCATACTCGTGACCGCCGGCGGCGATAAAGTATTGCCGGTTTTCATGGGCGATCTCTTCCAGGGTCTCCAGACAATCTATGGAAAAACCGGGACAGACCACCTGGACGTGTTTGATGCCGCTACGGCCCCAGGCCTTCAGGGTGTCATCGGTATAGGGTTGTAGCCAGGGTTCGCGGCCGAAGCGCGATTGAAAGGTGGTCTGCCACTGGTCTTCGGTGAGGGCCAGTTTTTCCGCCAGCAGCCGCGCGGTTTTCTGGCAGTGACAGTAATAAGGATCACCGGCATGGTGATAGCGCTGGGGAATGCCGTGAAAGGAGAACAGCAGTTTTTCCGCCTGGCCGTGCGCCTGCCAGTGGGCGCGGACAGACGCCGCCAGGGCCTCGATATAGGCCGGGGCATCATGATATTGATTGATAAAACGGGTTTCCGGAATCCAGCGCCAGTGCTGTAACACGGACGTCACCGCATCGAATACCGCGGCCGTGGTCGTGGCCGAATACTGCGGATACAGGGGCAACACCAGGAGGCGCTGCACATTTTGCTGGCGCAGCGCTTCCAGCCCGGCCGCAATGGAGGGGTTGCCATAACGCATGGCAAGGGCCGTGACCACCTGCCCATCGGAGGCCTGTTGCAGATTCTGTTGCAGCGCGGCGTGCAGGGTCTTGCTGATGGCCAGCAGCGGGGAGCCGGCGTCAGTCCAGACGGATTGATAGGCCCGGGCCACGCGCGGCGGGCGGATGCGCAAAATGATGCCATGCAGGGCCAGCCACCAGAGCCAGCGCGGCAGTTCGACCACCCGCGGATCGGCCAGAAATTCCGCCAGGTAGCGACGCACCGACGCGCTGTCGGGCGCGTCCGGGGTGCCGAGGTTGACCAGGAGAATCCCGGTACGCGCCGGTGTGTCGTGTTCAAAGTGTTCCGTGTTCTGGTAGTGTGGCATAGTGATTTTATGGCTCAGGGTCTGGCAGGGGTCTGCGTGACGTGTTGTTGGGCGATACTCTTGTTATTGAAAAATACCTGTTTGTCATAACGCCGATGTCAAAGCGACCGCCACAGGTCCGCGACTGTAGTGCGGAACACAAACATACCACGAATTGTTTAAGAGGTTGAACTTTAGCATGCGCCAGGGTGTTTTCCTCGATGCGGCCAGCCTGGATACGGGTCTGGAGTCCCAGGGCCAGCAGACCGAGCTGGATTTTTCGCGCCTGCGTGGCAGTCTTGAGGCCTGGCAGGTCTATGCTCGCACTACGGTCGCCGAGGTCGAGGCGCGCCTTGCGGATGCCGAGGTGGTGGTGACCAACAAGGTCAGACTCACAGCGGCACAACTTGCCGGGGCCAAAAAACTCAAATTGATCTGTATTGCCGCGACGGGTACCAATAATGTCGACCTCACAGCGGCGCGGCAACAGGGTCTTGGCGTGTGCAACGTCAGGGCCTACGCAACGCCTTCGGTAGTGCAGCACGTGTTTGCCCTGATACTCAACCTGCTGCGCCATATTCCCGATTACCAAAGGGCCGTGCGGCAAGGTCGCTGGCAACAAAGCGCGCAGTTTTGTCTGCTGGATTATCCCATCGCCGAACTGCAGGAAAAGGTCCTGGGGATTGTCGGCTATGGTGAGCTGGGACAGGCCGTGGCGCGCGCGGCAGAGTGCTTTGGCATGGCGGTGCGGGTGGCGCAGCGGCCGGGGCGTGCGGCCGGTGTGGCAGGGCGCACGCCCTTGCACGAGCTCTTGCCGCAGATCGATATTCTCACGCTCCACTGCCCCCTGGCAGAGAATACTCGTCACCTGATCGGCGCTCCGGAACTGCGACTGATGAAGCCCGATGCCATGCTCATCAATACCGCCCGTGGCGGCCTTGTCGACGAGGCTGCCCTGGCGGCGGCCCTGCGGCGGGGCCAGCTGGGCGGTGCCGGTATTGACGTGTTGGCAGAGGAACCGCCACGGGACAGTCCCCTGCTGGCCACCGACCTGCCCAATCTGCTGCTCACGCCGCATATCGCCTGGGCCAGCCGCGCCGCGCGACAGCGCCTGCTGGATCAGGTCGCGGACAATATCCTCGCCTTTTATGCCGGCAAGGTGCAGAACCGCGTCGATCGCTAGGGCGCCGGCCTCAGGGCGGAGTGGGCAATGTGACTATCTTCACACTCCGGGCAGGCAAACTGGCCTCATACCGGGATGGAGGTATCGAGCGGTGCGGGCAAGGCGTTATGCTTGGGGGTACACCTGTATTTTCAGGAGACTGAGTCATGCCGCTGTAGGCGGGCAGAGCTTAAGTGAACACCCCAACAGGGTATCAACGGGAGAAGAACAATGACTATTAGATTAGTACTGAGTTTTATGCTGGCCATATGGGCGGGCGCCACCCTGGCCGTCGATGCAGAGCAAGGCGCGCAGGGTACTACCACCGAGATGGAGCAGGAAGCTGCCACCCCGGCGGCGACGGCGCTCGTGGAGCAGAGCGGTTTTTCGCGCGGCAGCGTCGTGCGTTCCGCCTTTACCACTGCCGTAGAAAACCACGAGCCGGTGGATAATCTGCAAACCCTCTCCACCGACGAAAACCGGGTCTTGTACTACACCGAACTGCGTGATATGGAAGGCCAGACGGCGGTCCATCGCTGGGAATATAACGGTGAGGTCATGGCAGAGGTCAGCTTCAACGTGCGTGGCCCACGCTGGCGTGTCTGGTCGAGCAAGACCTTTGTCCCCGGCTGGACCGGTGACTGGAAGGTCTCCGTGCTGAATGGTGCCGGCGAGGTGATTGCCGAGGACATGCTCAGCTATACCGCGGCCGCGGACCCCGCCATACAGGCACCTGCGGCGGACGCGCCTACTGTACCCGCGGGTGTCAGCGCGGAATAGTCTGGCCATCAGGTTCTGCCAATATAAAAAGGCCTCCTCGAATGAGGGGGCCTTTTTTGTTGCGTGCTTCAACGAGTGCCAACACCGGTGGCGAATGGCCCGGCGTAGTTAGCGGATAATGGGCTTGTACTTGATGCGCGTGGGCTGGTCGCTATCAACGCCCAGGCGGCGCTTGCGGTCGGCCTCATAGTCGGCATAGTTGCCCTGGAACCAGGTCACCTGACTG
>JAWOIE010000044.1:0-5393 GCA_046484825.1 Gammaproteobacteria bacterium
TCCGGGCTGTTCGTCGGCATGGTGCTCGGCCTGCAGGGCTATAACACCCTGGTGGACTTCGGCGCCGAGGAATCCCTCGGCGTGGTGGTGTCGCTGTCCCTGGTGCGTGAGCTCGGCCCGGTGGTGACGGCGCTGCTGTTTGCCGGTCGCGCCGGTTCGGCACTTACCGCCGAGATCGGGCTAATGAAGGCCACGGAACAACTGTCCGCCATGGAGATGATGGCCATTGACCCCATACGCCGCGTGCTGGCGCCGCGCTTTCTGGCCGGTTTTTTTTCCATGCCGCTGCTGGCGGCGATCTTCAGCGCGGTGGGTGTCATCGGCGGCTACTTTGTCGGCGTCGGTCTGCTGGGGGTCGATGACGGCGCCTACTGGTCACAGATGCAGGCCAAGGTCGACCTGTATGAGGATATCTATAACGGCGTCATCAAGAGTCTGGCCTTTGGTGTCATTGTCACCTGGATTGCCCTGTTTGAGGGCTATGACACGGTGCCCACCTCGGAGGGGGTCAGTCGCGCCACCACCCGCACCGTGGTGCACTCCTCGCTGGCGATTCTGGGAATGGATTTTATTTTAACCGCACTCATGTTCGGGGAGTACTGATCATGACAACACGTCTGATGGAAATCTGGGTAGGTATTTTTGTCGCGGCCGGTCTGGCGGCCATGTTCATGCTGGCCATGAAGGTCAGCAATCTCAGCAGTTACGCCCAGGATGAAGGCTATGAGATCACCGCGCGCTTCGAGGACATCAGCGGCCTCAAGGTGCGCTCGCCGGTGACCATGGCCGGGGTCCGCATTGGCCGGGTCACCGACATCGGTTTCGACAAACAGACCTTCGAGGCGGTAGTCACCATGCGCGTCGAGGCCGGTTACGACACCCTGCCCAAAGACAGCTCCGCCAGTATCTACACCGCCGGGCTGCTGGGGGAAAAATATATCGGCCTGGAGCCGGGTGGCGATGAAGCCAATATGCAGCAGGGGGATCGCATTGTCCTGACCCAGGACTCCCTGGTGCTGGAAAAACTCATTGGCCAGTTTATTTCCCGCTTTCTGGACAGCGACACCGACAAGGCGGACAAGTAGCTGGTCATGCGCGCGCAGATAGAACAAAGGGACGGTGTGATACACGTCAGCGGTGAACTCAACGCCGCCACCGTGCCGCGCCTGCTCAGCGACGCCGCCGCGCTGTTCGCGCAAAGCGGCGCGGACCTGACCATCGACCTCGCCGGGGTCAGCCGCGCCGACAGCAGCGGTCTGGCGCTGTTGCTCGACTGGATGCGCAGTGCCCGCCAGCAACAGCAGCAACTGCACTTTCAGCGCCTGCCGGCGCAGCTGCTCGACATGGCCCGCGTCAGCGGCATCGAGGAACTCCTGCCCCTGAAGTGAGGCTGGCGGTGATGACGGGCCCGGCCAGCAGTGTCCCCCGAGGTAAAATCGGTCAATTTCGCCGCACTTCCCGCCCTGGGCTGTGGTTGTCGTCCAGCCGGCAAGGTACAATAGCCGGCTATATAACGGCAGCCCATGCCGAGGAGAACGTAATGCACCCAGATGACGTCAAGGCCCTTATCAACGCGGGGTTACCCGATTGCCAGGTACAGGTCAGTGGTGACGGCAGTCACTTTGAGGCCATTGTGATCGGCGAGCTGTTTGCCGACATGAGCCCGGTGAAAAAACAGCAGGCCGTCTACGCCACGGTCAAGCAACACATCACCAGTGGCGAACTGCATGCCCTGTCCATCAAGACCTATACCCCGGACGAGTGGCAGAAGGCGCAGAAACTCCGCGTCGGTTCCTGAGACGGGCGCCGCGCAGACCGTTCTAACGCAGCAGAGAAAAAGAAAAATACATGGATAAACTGATTATTACCGGCGGCCGACCGCTCGCCGGCGAGGTATGGATTTCCGGCGCCAAGAACGCCGCCCTGCCTATTCTGGCCTCGACCCTGCTGGCCGACGACCCGGTGACGGTCTGCAACGTGCCGCACCTGCACGACATCACCACCACCATGGGGCTGCTGGGGCGCATGGGCGTCGAGCTGGTGATTGACGAGAAGCTCAACATCGAGGTCGACCCGCGTACCATCAAGGAACTGTTTGCGCCCTATGAGCTGGTCAAGACCATGCGCGCCTCGATCCTGGTGCTGGGACCGTTGCTGGCCAAACACGGTCGCGCCGAGGTCTCCCTGCCCGGCGGCTGCGCCATCGGTTCGCGCCCGGTCAATCTGCATATTCGCGGCCTGGAAAAAATGGGCGCCGAGATTACCGTCGAGAACGGCTATATCAAGGCCCGCGCCGATCGCCTGCGCGGCGCCAAGCTGGTCCTGGACCTGGTGACCGTCACCGGCACCGAAAACCTGATGATGGCCGCGACCCTGGCGGACGGTATTACGGTGATCGAAAATGCCGCGCGCGAGCCCGAGGTCATCGACCTGGCCAACTGTCTCAACCAGATGGGCGCGAAGGTCAGCGGCGCCGGTACCGACACCATTACCATCGAGGGCGTGGAACGGCTGCACGGCACCACCTATAGCGTCATGCCGGATCGTATCGAGACCGGCACCTACCTGGTGGCGGCGGCGATCTCCGGCGGCCGCATCAAGGTGAAGAATACCGACCCGAGCCTCATCGACGCGGTGCTGGAAAAACTGCGCGAGGCCGGCGCCGAGATTACCAGTGGCGAAAACTGGATCGAGCTGGACATGAAGGGCAAGCGGCCGAAGGCGGTGGATGTGACCACCGCGCCGTATCCCGCCTTCCCCACGGACATGCAGGCGCAGTTTTGCGCCCTCAATGCCATCGCCGACGGCGCCTCGACCATTACCGAGACCGTGTTCGAAAATCGTTTTATGCACGTGCAGGAACTGGATCGCATGGGCGCGCGGATTCGCCTGCAGGGCAATACCGCCGTCATCAATGGCATCGAGCGCCTGACCGCCGCGCCGGTCATGGCCACCGACCTGCGTGCCTCGGCCAGTCTGGTGCTGGCGGGTCTGGTCGCCGATGGCGACACCGTGGTCGAACGCATCTATCACATCGACCGGGGCTATGAGTGTATCGAGGAAAAACTGCAACAACTCGGCGCGCGGATTCGCCGCGTGCCCTCGTAAGGCGACGCGGCCGCCACCCGCCCGGCAGCTTTGGGGCGGGCCGCGGCCCACGTCGGAATGAATGATTTTTGTCGCAAGCAAGCGGGATTTACAATGACTAACGGTTTAACCATCGCGCTGTCCAAGGGCCGCATCTACACAGAAACCTTACCTCTGCTGGCGCACGCCGGTATCGTCCCGCAGGACGACCCGGAGACCAGTCGCAAGCTCATCCTCGATACCAATCAGGACGACGTCAAGCTGGTAATCATTCGCGCCACCGATGTCCCCACCTACGTGCAGTACGGCGCGGCGGATATCGGTGTCGCCGGCAAGGACGTGTTAATGGAACACGGTGGCGAGGGCCTGTATGAACCGGTCGACCTGCAAATCGCCCGCTGCCGGCTCATGGTCGCCGGGCCGGTGAACGCGCCGCCCAGCGACAGGCGCCTGGTGATTGCCACCAAGTTCGCCAACTGCGCGCGGCGTTACTATGCGCAGCAGGGCAAGCAGGTGGAGATCATCAAACTCTATGGCTCCATGGAGCTGGCGCCGCTGGTCGGGCTGGCGGACCGCATTGTCGACCTGGTGGACACCGGCAATACCCTCGTCGCCAATGGCCTCGAACCCCTGGAGCACATTGCCGATATCAGTTCGCGCCTCATCGTCAACAAGGCGGCCATGAAAATGAAGCACGTGCGGGTCAAGGAATTTATCGCCCGGGTCGAGCAGGCCGTGCAACAACGCCAGTCGTGAGTTCAAACATGAAACAACTTTCCACACAGCAAGCCGATTTTCAGCAGCAACTCGATGCCCTGCTGGCCTGGGACAGTGTCTCCGACGAGCAGGTCGTGGCCACGGTCAAAGATGTACTGCAACAGGTGCGCACGCGCGGCGATGCGGCCCTGGTCGAGTTCTCCAACAAGTTCGATCGCCTGTCGGTCAGCGCCATGGCGGAACTGACGTTACCGAAAGAACGCCTGCAACAGGCCGCCAATACCATCTCGAAACAACACCGCGAGGCCCTGGAACAGGCCGCGGCGCGGGTGCGCGCCTATCACGAACACCAGACCATGCAGTCGTGGTCCTACACCGAAGACGACGGCACCCTGCTGGGGCAACAAATCACGCCGCTGGATCGCGTGGGTTTATATGTGCCCGGTGGCAAGGCGGCCTACCCCTCGTCGGTGCTGATGAACGCCATTCCCGCCAAGGTCGCCGGGGTGGAGACCATTGTCATGGTGGTGCCGACGCCGGACGGCGTGCTCAATGAACTGGTGCTGGCGGCGGCGTACATCGCCGGGGTCGATACCGTATTTACCATCGGCGGCGCGCAGGCGGTGGCGGCGCTGGCCTATGGCACCGAGAGCGTGCCGGCGGTGGACAAGATCGTCGGCCCGGGCAATATCTATGTGGCCACCGCCAAGTCCATGGTCTTCGGCGCGGTGGGCATCGACATGATCGCCGGACCATCCGAGATCCTCATTATCTGCGACGGCCAGACCGACCCGGACTGGATCGCCATGGACCTGTTCTCGCAGGCCGAGCACGACGAGGATGCGCAATCCATCCTGGTCTCCTGGGATGCGGGCTTTCTCCAGCAGGTGCAGGCCAGTATCGACAGGCTGTTACCGGGCATGGAACGCAAGGACATTATCACGCGGTCACTCGCCGAGCGCGGCGCCCTGATCCAGGTCAAAGACGCCGCCGAGGCAATTGAAGTATCGAACTTTATTGCGCCGGAACACCTGGAGTTGTCCGTCGAAGACCCGCAGGCCATGGCGAAAAAGATCAAACACGCCGGTGCCATTTTCATGGGGCGTTATACCGCCGAGGCCGTGGGCGACTACTGTGCCGGCCCCAACCATGTGTTGCCGACCTCGCGCACGGCGCGCTTTAGTTCACCCCTGGGCGTCTATGATTTTCAGAAACGCTCCAGCCTGATCATGTGTTCGCCCGAGGGGGCGTCCGAGTTGGGCAAGGTGGCCTCGGTGCTGGCGCGCGGCGAGTCGCTGACCGCGCACGCGCGCTCGGCGGAATACAGGATTAAGAAATAGAAATCTCACCGCAGAGGCGCAGAGTGCGCAAAGGTGTAGGAATTCTGTTTTAATAAAAGAAAAAAATTTCACCGCAGAGGCGCAGAGTACGCAGAGGTGTAGGGATTCTGTTTTAGTAAAAGAATACTCGGTAATGCAACAGGAGGAACTAATTCTATCAAGACCAGTACGGATGGTTTGAGCTGGGAAAATGCCGTGAGTGGAATGTTTACTTCAGTGGGTAGAGGAGTCGCATGGAATGGAAGCATG
>JAWOIE010000123.1:0-5005 GCA_046484825.1 Gammaproteobacteria bacterium
GTCGATACGCATGCCGGGCTTGTTGAACGTGATGGTGCGGGCCGCAGGGTCAAGCACGATCTGGCGATAGTCGATGGTCGCGCCTTGCACTTGTTGCGCGCTGGGTTTGGTTTTGTGGCGATAGTCGTAGAGATAACCGACACTGGCAAAACTGATGTCAAAGGCGCCGTGAGAGCGGCGGGAAAACTCCAGGGAGCGGTCAATGAGCGTAAACAGTTCCTGCGATAGCGCGACCGGCTGCCGGTCGGCCTCACGGTTAATTTGCGAAAGGGCGCTGTCTTCGCGGTAGGGGCTCATTGAGGCGTTAATGCGGTGCATCTCGGCCATGACCCGATCGATACACTCATGGGCATGATGTGGGTCCGTGTCCCAGACCTCGGCGGTGATGGCCGTGCCCATAATGGCTTGCTGCTGTTGATACCATTCGGCATGCGACACTGCCGGTAGCAGCAGCAAAGGAAAAATAAGTAAAAATACGTATTGGCGAATTAACAAAGACATACAACACTTTGGCATGAAAGCAAACAGGCGACAAGCCGCCCCTGAAAACTGCGAGCTAAGGCGATCAGACGCCGTTGGTCAGGGTCCCGTTGTACAGAGGTGCAAAGGCCGTCAGACTGTCCAGCATGGTGCTATTGCCTAAACCCTGATTGGGAAAGTAACTCGAGGTCGCGAACAGATTTTGCTGATCATGCAGGGCCATGTAGTTGAGCACCACGGTTTCGACCAGGAGATTGACGTTGTTGGCACAAGGCGATGAAGTGGTGATGACATTGCCCATGGCGCTGTAATAGCCAATCTGATGGCGCGCCGGGTCGGTCAGTACAGGACGTCTTCTGGGGTCGTAGACCAGGAAAAAAGAGGCGGCGGTGCCGGAGTTGTCACCGGTCCAGACACCTTTGCCGCGACCCTCGACAGAACTGTCCGTGGCGCCATTGCTAAATACGGAACCGTCACTGTAGACGTAAATCATGATGGGCTTGTTCCTGCGGCGGGCATATTCGAGACAGGCACCAATACAACGACCGGCGCGCAGGTCGCGTAACTCACCGGTGGAACGGTTGCCGGTGTGATAGTCGTAACCCCCCATGGTGATGGTGCCGGCGCCGGCATAGCCATTGACGACCAGCTTCATCACGGCCGCCGTCTTTCTGAATTCGCCATCAGCGTTGTACTCGGCGGTGGTAAAAATTTCACTACCTGCATCCGTACCACTGGCAGAGACAATGACATTATCCATAGGGTCCAGAGCCGTTGGGTCGCTATAGTTTTCCACCAGCGCGGCGCTCTTGACGTATTCACAGTCTACCCGGCTCTTGACAGTAGCGTCATTGGCCAGGCCGGTGGAGACACTACCGAGCTTGGCGTTACTGAGTCGGTAAATGGACTCCATGACATTGACTGTATCCGCGGACTTGGGAAACATGGTGCTTAGATCACCGGTATCGACCAGGCCTGTGGCATCGCTGCGCCGATCTACCTTGGTGGGGCGCGCGGCAGGGTCGATCATGAGCGCGGGTGCCATAGAGTTACCGCCGGAGTCGGTGTTGCGGGAGCCAATCAGCTTGAGTAGCTCACCGTAGGCGCCGGCCTTGTGAATGCCATACATCGGATTATGGGGGTTGTTACCGGTATCATTGTCCGAGCGGGCGGCAATAATGGCGCCATTGGTATTGGCCAGGGCGCCGGGGGCGCGTTCTTTAATGCCGCGCAGGAAACCACTGTCCTTGTAGAACAGGAGACCACAGCTGTCATCGGTATAGCTCAGGCCATCCCCCGGGTCGGTCATGCTGGGCAGCATGTCACCGGGGATGCCCATGCGCACATAACCCGCAGTACTCAAGGCATCCTCCTGTCCCCCGGCCTGACCCACCAGCACATTACTCCCGGCAATGCTGGCGCCACCGGCCAGGTCAAAACAGATAAACGGAATTTTGCTACCACCGGAAAAATTGATACCACAATTGGTTACGGCAGCCGCCACATCGTCCGCGAGATCGGCATAGGCGTTGCGCGCACCGCCCAGCAGGCCCAGCAGGGGCGGGGCCATGACCAGCCCCGCGCCGGCGAGCAAGCCCTGACGGATAAAGTCACGACGTGATACCGGCCGGGCGTGATCCGGATACAGCAGGGGCGCATCGGGATGGTGTGGTTTACGTCGTTTAGCCATGGTCCATTACCTCAAAATTCACTTCAGATTTGGTTAGCGCTATTGAATCAGCATGGCGGCGTTGCCATACGCAGCGGTACAGGCGGCCTTGGCCAGGTTGTGCGTTCTATTCGAGCCACAATTGTCAGCGCACTGCGCCAGGGTGTTGATCAGGCTGCGGAGTTCCGTGCGCATGTCGTTCAGCGACGGCTGCGTGTCCAGGTCGGTGGTGCCTATCAACCTGGTCAGGATGGGATTGATCATATTGTCCTGAAGCGTTGTGTTGCCAGCAAATGATGTGTATGCGTCGGCAAAGTTTACGCTGGGGAAAAAGTCCGGGCGCAGTGTGACACTATCGACCAGGGCCCCACAGTAAGCGCCGGCCAACTGGGCAATACCAATCTGGTTGGCCGAGAGGAAGGCATTGATGTCTTCTGTCGGCGGCATTTGTTGCCGGACACGGGCATAGGTGTTGGCTACATTCGTCTCGGTGGTCGCCACCCCGGTGAGTGCCGCCAGTGTGGCGTTGATCTCTTCAAAGGTCCGCAGACCAATGTCGGAAACCGCGGGGAGGTCTACCGGGGTCGGCGCCGTGGGAAGGGCCTCGGTATAGGTCTTGCTGTTGCCACCCAGGACCTCGAAGCTGATAAAGAATTCATCATTGGCAGCCCCCTGGTCCACCGGGACGATGGTGCCCAGCGACGACAACAACTGACCGGCCTCGGGGGTGTAGCCATTGGCGACACTCAGGCTGGTATCGATTCGGGTAAAGGCCTGGCCGATGGCCGCCTCCTGACCATTGACGCCGATACGCAGGCCTTTAATGCTGATATTGGCGGGGCTGGCGTTGGCATCGAGAATTATAAAGGTAGGTTTGGTGAACAGGTAGCTGTAGGAGTCAAACTGACTGACCTCAAAATACACATAACTGTCAGTGATACCGGTCAGGTGGCTGACACTAAAGAGCAGGAAGTATTTTTCACCGACTCCAGCTTCAAAGTTGCGGGTAATCTGTTCCTGTGTCAGGGCGCGGTTATGCACCGCGACCATGCGCAGCTGCCCCTTCCAGGGGCGTGTGCCGCCGGCCTCACTGCCGAGCACGAAGACATAGCTGTCATTCCAGTTGTTGAGCGCGCCGCCACTGACCGGGTCGGCATCATCGGTATACACGCCATTGACATAGATGCGCCGTCCACGAATGGGGTCGTAGGTCATGGTGATGTGTTGCAGGCTGGCCTGCAGGTCTTCATCCTGCGCGCGGGTAATCAACACGGTATCACCGTTGCCATCGGTGGTGCTGGCGCGGTTGCGGTACTCGGCCTGATACTTGTTTTGTGACAGGGTAAAGTTACGCACCGTATCGCCGGCGGAATAACTCATAATGGTGGCATCTTCCTGAACCACGTTATTGGGGATGACCCAACCTTCCACTGAGTATTCACCGGCCGCCTGTATAAAGTCATAGAGTTTTTTACTCGTGGCGGTTGTCCCCTGCGCGCGGTCACCCGGATTAGTAAATTCGATGCCGTAACCACCGACCCAACGAGTGCCGCCCGCCAGGGAAAGGTTGATCGCCGGCTCCACGCCGCTGGTGTCGAAGGCGGTGCCGCCGGTGCCCGTCTTGAATTCGTACAGGGCAATCAGGTTGGCCTCGTGGCGTGAGCCACCGCTGGCAATAATGCCATCGGTGAGTTTGAGGACTTTACTGGCCACCAGGGACGCATCGAAGGATGAGGTGGGGATGCTGCCCGCCATAGTATTGATCGCCGCCAGCATGTCTGCGGCATCATTGGCACAGGTGCCGCTCCAGCAATTATGAAACTCGCTGGCGAGGCGCACATAGAGTCGGGAATTTGTTGTATTGTTCAGGTCGATCTTGGTCTTGACCTCTTCGTAGGCCTTGGCGATATCGTCCTGGGCGAAATAGGGCGCAATGGCGGGGGAGGCGGTGTCTGCATGGCAACTGGCGCAGTGTTGCTTGAGCAGGTTATGCACGCCGCTAAAGAGCGCGCTGTCGGCCGGAAAGTTTCTGGTGTTGCCCGGCTCCTTTATGGGCGGAGCCTTGAGCTGAATAGTCTTGCTGCTGAGGGTGGCGGCCGTGCCTGCCCAGCCCTGCACCCAGCGAGTAATGTTGTCGGCGCAGACCTGATTGACGCCCTCCCAGCAGTTGTGTCCACCCCCCACCTTGGTAACAAAGGCCGAGTCAGCGGCGCTGGAAAAATTGGCGTACCGGACGGCATCCGCGTAGGCAAGATTGACGTCGTCACTGCGGGCAAACTTGGGTGATGTGCCGGTGGCGTTGTGGCACTGACCGCAGCGGTCGGTGCGCCGGGCATTGCTCCAGAAGTTGAGGCTAAAACGCTGCACGTCCTCGGTGGCCGGGGCAATACTGCTGCTACCGCCGCCGGTATTCTGGCTGATATTGGGGTTGGTCTCGGTACTGGCGCCACCGCCACAGGCAGTCAGGGCAATACTGGCGGCGATAAATAACGAACCCATTACGAAACGCGTGCACGCGGTTGCTTCGCCCGGTTGCTGTCTTGCCTTGTTCATGTGGTTATTCTCCAGAGCCATTTTTATTACTGTCCCTTGCAATAGACAGCCGCATCAGCAAAAACCTGTTTCATCTTGTAGCCATTGCCCTTAAAGGTGCTCACCATGTTACTCACCGCGCTTCTGTCCGTACTGTCGACCGGCGGGCGCAGGCAAACGGCCTTGAAGACTTTTTTCACCTGCCACTGGGCAAAGGCCTCGCTATTGGCCAGCTCCTGTCCCATGGACTTCGCGCCATTACCACTGCCCGCGCCACTGGCCCAGCCCAGTAAATAGTTGCTGCCCGCGCGCCAGTAATTCACC
>JAWOIE010000133.1:0-3354 GCA_046484825.1 Gammaproteobacteria bacterium
GATACGGGAGGAGACCTGAAAGGCGATGCGGGTGGGGATGTTGGCCTTAATGAGACCGACAATCGACGACGCACTGTGGCCCACTGCCGGCATCAGCAGCAGGACGAGTATGGCGACCCGGGTCCTCAGCGGCACACGCATTCCTGTTTATGGTGATATGACATAATTCCTGTTTCCGGATCCGTTGTCGAACACATCGTTTCGGGCTTGTAATCTCCGCTTAGTGGTAGATAATACCGAAAATCACCAAGATAGACACATTCATTACACTTCGAATACAACCATATCGAAAATTACAAGGGCGAGGAATTACCTATGGGTTTTTTACAAGGCAAGCGCGCACTCATTGTGGGTCTGGCGAGCAATCGTTCAATTGCCTGGGGCATTGCCCAGGCCATGCATCGTGAGGGCGCAGAGCTGGCGTTCAGCTATCAAAATGAAAAGCTCGAAAGCCGTGTCGCCAAAATGGCCGCGGAACTGGGGTCGGATATTGTCGTCCCCTGCGATGTCAGTAGTGATGAGGAAATCGACAAGGTCTTTGACCACCTGGACAATTACTGGGATGGCCTCGACATCATTATCCACTCCGTCGCCTTTGCCCCGCGCGCCGAGCTGGAGGGCGACTACCTCGACAGCGTGACCCGCGATGGCTTCCGCCTGGCGCACGAAATCAGCTCCTACAGCTTTGCGGCCCTGGCCAAGTCCGGGGTGCGCATGATGGAAGGCCGCAACGGCGCCCTGCTGACCCTGAGCTACCTGGGCGCAGAACGCGCCATGCCCAGCTATAACGTCATGGGCCTCGCCAAGGCCAGCCTGGAGGCCAATGTCCGCTACATGTCCCAGTGCCTGGGCCCGGACGGTATCCGCGTCAACGCCATTTCCGCCGGCCCCATCAAGACCCTGGCCGCCGCCGGTATTAACAATTTCCGTAAAATGCTGGATGAGGTGGAAAAGACCGCGCCGCTACGTCGCAATGTCACGATCGAAGAGGTCGGCAATGCCGCCGCCTTCCTCTGCTCTGACCTGGCCAGCGGGATTACCGGCGAAATTACCTATGTAGACTCCGGCTACAACATTATCGGCATGCGCCCGTTGGAAAACGCCTAGGGAAGCAGGACGCCCCGCCGCGCCAATCACTCAAGTGATCGAAGCGCGTAAGGAAAACGCGGACACGGGCCGCGCTTTCCGACTCTGCAAAAGCCCAGGGAGGGACTTTTGCAGAGTTTCCCCAGGCAGCACCTTCCGGCAGGCCCGGGGCCTGTCGGAAACGGACGCTGGCCGGGCAAATCGAGGGGCTAAAACCGCCGCCACGCATGGCCATGCGTATAACGGCCCCCTGTTTAACCCCCCCCTGTTTAACAACACAGCGACGTGTTGGCGCAAGCCTCAGGGCTAGCGGGCTGGCAACAGACCTTCTTCGCCCTCTGTGCGGGCAATAATCACCGCGCCACAGGAATCACTGAAGACATTCACCGTCGTCCGGCACATATCCAGGATGCGGTCGACGGCCAGAATCAGGCCAATCGCCTCCAGCGGCAGGCCAATCGCGCCGAGAATAATCGCAATGGCGACCAGACTGGCCGCGGGGATCCCGGCGACGCCGATAGAGGTCAACAGGGCAATGGTCACCACCAGAAACTGGGTGGTGAGACTCAGCTCAATCCCATAGGCCTGGGCGATGAACATGGCCGCCACACACTCGTACAGGGCCGTGCCATCCATATTGACCGTCGCCCCCAGCGGCAGCACGAACGACGAGGTGCGATTGGAGACCTTTGCATTCTTCTCCACACACTCCATAGTCAGCGGCAGGGTTGCCGACGATGAGGAGGTGGAAAAGGCCGTCAGCAGCGCCGGTGACATGGCGCGAAAGTGGCGCAGGGGCTGTACCCTACCGATATAACGGAGCAACAGGGGCATGGTGATCAACATGTGTACCGCCAGGGCCAGGACCACGGTCATGAAAAATGACCCGAGAGACGTCACCAGGGCGCCGAGGTCCTCACCCTGCATGCCGGCAATGACCTTGGCCACCAGGGCGAAGACCCCCAAGGGGGCGAATTTCATCACCCAATCGGTAATGTTCATCATGGTCTCGAAGATGCCCTGCCAGAAGTTGTACTGCGACTCGGCATAGGCCTCGTTAATCCGGGTCATGAAAAAGCCAAACACCAGACTGAAAAAGATCAGCCCCAGCATCTGGCCATTGGCGGCGGCGGCGATGATATTGGGCGGCACCATACCCAGGAAGACATCGGCGATATCACTCAGGCCGCGCCCCGCCACCTGCGCACTGGCCGTGGCCGCCGCCCCGGTATCGAGACCGATAATGCTCTGCAGCGGCACGCCATCGACCACACCCGGCGCCAACAGATTCACAAAAAGAAGTCCGGTCAATATGGCCAGCAACGAGGTGGCCATGTAGTAGAGCACGGTCTTGCTGCCCATGCGCCCCAGGCCCTGCCCCCCACCGATCCCGGCGACCCCCACGATGATCGAGGACACCACCAGGGGCACAATGATCATTTTCAGCGCATTTAAAAACAGGGTGCCGATAAAATTGTACATGGCGAAAAAGCTGACACCGAATAGCGCCATGTCCGTACCGGTGATCATGCCAGCCACAACCGCCAGCATCAGGGCAATCAGAATCTGCCAGTGCAGTGCCAGTCTCAACATGCTTCCTCCCCTTGTTCCGACGGCATTAAAAAAGGCCCCGCAGGGCCTTTTCAGGGTTTAGAACTATTCCTCAACATTTTCCAGCTGGGTGCTGATATCCGCGCCTTCCCGGAGTTCCTGGATAAAGGCCGTGTAATCCGCGCCTCCCAGGGCCGACTCAAGCTGCTGACGATATTGCAGTTCCCGCTGCTCGCTAATGGCGCTGTCCCTGAGCGCATAGACCTGGATAACGGCCACATCACCATTGCTCAGGGTCAGCCTGTCGGTACTCGCTGGCGTCCCCGCGGGGGCCGGCATGGCAAACACCTTCTGCCGCAATTCCGGCGCTAGCTCGATAGCCTTGCCGGTAGCGCTCACCGGGTCGAGTTCGGCCTCGCGGCCAATAAAACCCGCTCGGTGCCAGCGGCCCTTGTTCTGGGCGGTCGACCAGGTCTCGGCGCTGCCACCCGCCTGTATGGCCGCCAGCGCCGCCTCGGCATCGTTGGCCGCCTGCTGCTGGGCGGCCTGCACTTGCAGGCGTCGCTCAATCAACGGTTTCACCTCGGCCAGGGGCTGTTGCTGTGCCGCACGATGCTCTGCCCGCCGCAGGACGACCAGTCGCGTACTGCTGAGCTCAAGCACGTGCGAGTTGCGTCCCTGACTCAGGACCTCGTCACTAAAGGCCGCCTCAAGTAC
>JAWOIE010000164.1:0-8409 GCA_046484825.1 Gammaproteobacteria bacterium
GTCCAAAGTCTCGATTGCCTCCCTGTTTGCACTGCTCTTCAGCCTGCTGACCCCACCTGTAGTGGCCAATGTCGGCCTGGTCCCGTCACCGCCTTCCGTTGCTGCCAAATCCTACCTGCTCATGGACTACCACAGCGGGCGCCTGTTGACCGCCCATGAAATCGATACCCGCATCGAACCCGCCAGTCTGACCAAGCTGATGACGGCCTATGTGGTATTGAGTGAACTGAAAAACGGCACCATCCAGCTCGATGATGAGGTCCTGATCAGTGAAAACGCCTGGCGCATGAAAGGCTCGCGCATGTTTCTCAAGGTCAAGTCACGGGTCAGCGTCGACGACCTGCTCATGGGTATGATTGTGCAATCCGGTAATGATGCCAGTGTGGCCCTGGCCGAGCATGCCGCCGGCAGTGAAGAGACCTTTGCCCAGCTCATGAATCAGTATGCCGCCCGCCTCAATATGACGAATACCCACTTCATGAACAGCACCGGCTGGCCGCAGGAAAATCACTACACCACCGCGCGCGACCTGGCGACCCTGAGTCAGGCGATTATTCATGATTTTCCCGAACACTATTCCCGCTACAAAATAAAAGAGTATCGTCACAACAATATTACCCAGCCCAACCGCAACCGCCTGTTGTGGCTGGATGATCGCGTCGACGGTATCAAGACCGGCCACACCGAGGCCGCCGGTTACTGTTTGATTACCTCGGCCCAGCAGGACGACATGCGCCTCATTTCCGTGGTGGTCGGCAGCAGCTCGGAAAATGCCCGTGCCCGCGCCAGTCGCACCCTGCTCAACTATGGCTTCCGCTTTTACGAGACCTTCAAATTACACGAGGCCATGTCGCCCCTTACGGAAATGCGGATCTGGAAGGGTGCCAAAGACAGTCTGCCCCTGGGACTGGCGGAGGACCTCTACATTACCGCTCCACGCGGTCAGCGCGGTAAAATAACGGCGCAAATGAGTCTGGAGCCTGACATCACCGCACCGGCCAACAAGGGCCAACGCTTTGGTCATGTGGAGATCAAACTCGGCGAGACGGTCTTGAGCAAACAGGACCTGATCGCACTGGAGGGCATCGAGGCCGGCAATCTGTGGCAACGCCTCAGTGACAATATCATCTTGATGTTTCAGTAAGCGCCCCGATATCCACCCTACGCCAATCCTGATGAGCATGCTATGAACGACAAACAGGTCTTTCTCAATGGGGAGTACTTACCCATCACCGAGGCCAAAATCTCGGTACTGGATCGGGGCTTTATTTTTGGTGACGGCGTCTATGAGGTCATACCCGCCTATGGCAACCGGCCGTTTCGCCTGGCGGCGCACTTCAGCCGACTCAACGACAGTCTGGCCGCCGTGCGCATTGAAAACCCCTATACGGACGAGGCGTGGACGGCCATCTTTACCCGCCTGCTGAGCCAGGCCAGTGGTGACCAGTCCATCTACCTGCACATTACCCGGGGGGTGGCGCCGCGGGATCATGGCTTTCCACCGAACACCGCGCCAACGGTGTTTGTAATGTGCAATCCCATTGCGCCACCCAGCAGCACGGTCCTGGAACATGGCGTGAGCGCCATCACCCTCGACGATATTCGCTGGCAATACTGCCGCATCAAAAGCATTGCCCTGTTACCCAACATCCTGTTGCGTCAGGAGGCCCTTGAGCAAGACGCGACTGAGGCGATCCTGATCCGCAACGGCCAGGTCACCGAAGGCTCGGCCAGTAATATGTTTATCGTCAAGGCCGGTGTCATCAAGACACCGCCGCACAGCGATCAGCTCCTGCCGGGCATTACCCGCGACCTGATCGTCGAGCTGGCGCAGCACCACCACATGCCTTGCGCAGAAACCGCCATTAGCGAGCAGGAACTGCTGGATGCCGATGAAGTCTGGTTGAGCAGCTCCACCAAGGAGGTCGTGGCCATTACCCGACTCAACGGTCGGGCCGTGGGCAACGGCAAACCCGGTGCCGTCTGGCACACCATGTATCAACACTATCAGAGCTATAAGCAGCAGTTACGTGATGTCTCCGTAACAGACACAGCCGTATGAATGACCGCGACGAAAAACCCATCATGGAGTTTCCCTGCCAGTTTCCCATCAAGGTCATGGGCGCGGCCTGCGACGACTTTGAGAACATCGTCGCCACGCTGGTGCGCCAGCATGTACCGGACCTCGGGGAGGCCGCCATTTGTTCACGCCCCAGCAAGGCAGGCAAGTATATCGCCGTCACGGTAACGGTAACCGCCACCAGCCGTGAACAGCTTGATGCTATCTACTATGAATTAACCGCCTGCGAACAGGTGTTGATGGCGCTGTAAGTGTCTTCGACATCCGGCGCAACAAGGCCCCTGCCATGTCACACCCCCCCAGCCTGCTAATTCGTCAACTGGGCACACAGGCCTATGTCCCCGTGTGGCGCGCCATGCAGGCCTTTACACAAACGCGCGACGACAACAGCCAGGATGAACTCTGGCTCGTGCAACACCCGCCCGTCTATACCCTGGGACTCAACGGCAAGCGCAGACACCTGTTGCAGGAAAATACCATTCCCGTGGTCGAAGTCGACCGGGGTGGCCAGGTAACCTACCACGGGCCCGGTCAACTGGTGGCCTACACCCTCATCGACCTGGGCCGCAAACACCTCGGCGTGCGCGACTTTGTCCATGCCATTGAACAGGCACTGATCGAACTGCTGGCAGAGCGCCAGATTGTGGCACAACGACGCCCGAACGCCCCCGGGGTATATGTCGATGAGGCCAAGATTGCCGCCCTCGGCCTGCGCATCAAAAAAGACCGCAGCTATCATGGCCTGGCACTGAATATCGACATGGATCTGAGTCCCTTCGCGGCCATCAACCCCTGCGGTTACGCCGGCATGCCGGTAACGCAACTGGCCGATCTGCGCCCCCATGACACGGACTTCGAGACCATTAGCGCCGCACTGGTGAAACACCTGTGCCAGCAATTACACTACCCCGATGTCCTCGCCAGTGACCTACTGCCTGCATCACTACAGAACACGCACGCACAGGACGGGGCAAAATAGTGCTGAACCTGCAGGGCGCCGGGCCACCCCGGCGCCCGGGCCGAGAGCGGCACAGACATACCCACCCTGCGGGTCCGCTACCGGCCCCGCGCCAGAGACGAGACCATCATGATTGAACACCTTATCAAACGTAGCCTGGAGGCCCTGCTGGCACCCCCGGGGCTGAATATCCTCCTCATCCTGCTGGGGCTGCTCATGCTGCGGCGCTTCTATCGTAGCGGCCTGTTCACACTGTTGTTCGGTCTGTGCAGTCTGCTGGTCTTCAGTCTGCCGGTGTTCACCCAGAGCCTTTTTGCCCTGCTGGAGCAGCACCCGCCCCTGAGCAAGGCGCAACTGGCCCGGCCATCGGCACAGGCCATTGTCATCCTCGGCGGCGGCAGCATCCCCGGCGCACGTGAATACCATGGACAGGACGCCCTGAATCGACATGCCCTGGAGCGTGTGGCCTATGGCGCCTACCTGCGACAACAGACGGGACTACCGATCCTGGTCACCGGCGGCCGAGTCTTTCACGACGACGCCAGCGAGGCCGAGGTCATGCAACACACCCTGTTACGGGCCTTTCATACCCCAACACGCTGGCTCGAGGACAAGAGCAGGAATACCATGGAGAACGCCATTTTCAGCCAGTCCATGCTCCAGCGTGACCGGGTGACGCGCATTTATCTGGTCACCCACGCCTCACACATGGCGCGGGCCGTGAACGCCTTCCAGCAGACCGGTCTTGAGGTCATCCCCGCCCCCCTGGGCTTTGAAACCACGAATAAACCTATGAGCTACAGGGCCTTTCTCCCTAATGCGCATGCCCTGGCCGCCAGTAGCCGCTGGGCCCATGAGGTACTCGGCATGCTCTGGTATCGGCTCCGCTACTAGACTGCCGACCCGCGACGACTCCGGCTAAAACTTTCCCCGTCACAGCCGTTATATAAGGCATAGCAAACCTGAGGTTACGGCGCCGCCTATGCAGACGACTATTGCCATCCTGGTCATTGATGACGAAGCAGGAAATCTGGAAATCATTGGCGAATATCTTGAGGACGAACATTACGAGATTGTCACCGCGCAAAGCGGTGAGGCCGGCCTGCAAATCCTCACGGCCGCGCCGGAGAAATTTCAGGCCATCCTGCTCGACTGGATGATGCCCGGCATGAATGGCATGGAGGTCCTGGCGACACTGAAAAGCGACCCGCTGCTCCGCCATATCCCCGTGGTCATGCAAACGGCCCGCACCGCGCACGAGGATCTGCTTCAGGGTATGCATGCCGGCGCCTTTTACTACCTGACCAAACCCTATCAGCAACAAACCCTTACGACCATTCTTGCGGCGGCCCTTGCCGATGCACAGCGTTACACCGAGCTGCGACAAAAGCTGCTCAGCGGCGGGGATGCCATGCGTCTGCTGACGCAGGCGCAATTCCGGTTTCGCACCCTGGAGGAGGCGCAAAATCTTGTCAGCGCCATTGCCCAGGCCACGCCCGAACCGGAGAGACTGCTTATGGGCCTGTCGGAACTACTGATCAACGCCATCGAACATGGCAATCTCGGTATCGGCTATGCAGAGAAGTCGCGCCTCAATGCTGCGGGCGAATGGTACAACGAGATCCAGCGCCGCCTGGCGGACGCCGCGTACCAGGACAAATTTGCCACACTCGACTTTAGTGTCCTACAGGGAGATTTTGTCTTCACCATTACGGACCAGGGCGACGGATTTGACCACAGGGGATTTCTCGAAATGGATGCCAGTCGCGCCTACGACTCCCATGGCCGTGGCATCTATATGGCCAGGCTCATGAGTTTCGACAAGATCGAATATCGCCACCATGGCACCCAGGTCATCGCAACAATGTTCGCACCCAGAACCTGAGCAGCAGCTTGCTTAACCCCCTGCGAAAAAATTCCTTAGTGTTTAAAATTGTCAGCGTCCTGCTGCTTGGCCTGATGCTCGCCGCATTTATTCATCACACGGACAGAAAACATCGCGAGCAACTCGCCAGCGCCACACAGAGTAAGGCCCGGCAGGACCTGGAAATTCTGGGGCAGAAAGTGGAGTTCATTTTTCGGATCTATTATCAGGGACTCAGAACCATTGCGCGCATGCCCGACCTTGGCACCGAGTCTACCCGACGCGATGGGCTCCGCCTCGACCAGCAACAGGCCATTCAGGAGATTTTTAACAACCTGGCAGAGAATATTCACGTCTCCGAGGTCTATATTGCTCCCGCCGATTTTGACCCGGACAGCCCACAGCACCGTAACCCCCTGGCGGCCTTTGAACACGCCCCCGTGCAAGACGTGCCGCGGGGCAAGAGCTCACATGCCTTCGCCGATGAACTCCAGGTGTACCGAAAAATCCACAAGCACATGGCCTATTTCCGACAACATCACCCGCTGCAGGCCGATGTCCGGGAGATGAATTATCCGGCCATCATAAGCCAGAAGATTCTCACGGCCGATCGCAGCCGGCAGCGCCACCCGCACGACCATGAGGCGCGTGCGGGCATTGTCTATTCCCTGCCCTATTATGATCCTCACGGCAAACTACAGGGGGTCATTAGCGGCGTACTCCTCGCCGAAGTCATTGCCGACATGCTGCAGCACGGTGAATATCTGTTATCAAAACATGGGGTCGGCATCTACTCCGGCAAGCTGATCCAGTCTCAAAACCTCTACAATAAGCCACTCCGTAAAGACAGCATCATGAGCCTCGATATCCGCGACCTGGCGGACAACTGGGTGTTGATCGATTATTCACCGGAAAAGAGCGCCACCTTCTCTGCCAGGCTGCTGCTGGTGGAAAACACCACCTATATTCTCTATGTCTGCATTATCGCGATCATCACCTTGACCATTACATACCTGATCAATCAGGACAAGTCCCGTCAACGACTCGTCGACAGTGAACAGAAAAACGCGGCCATACTCGAGTCCGCCTTCGACGCCATTATCACCATCGACCGGCATGGTATTATCGAGTCGTTCAACACCTCCGCCGAGAAGATGTTTGGCTATACGGCGGACGAGGTCATTGGGAAAAATGTAGCCCTGCTTATGCCCAAATCCGTGGCCGAACATCACGACCAGTATCTGCAACGCCATATTGCCGCGGGCGCAAAGACCATTGTCGGCAAGCGCCGCGAGGAGATTGGCCTGCGCCGCAACGGTGAACAGTTCCCGCTGCATCTCGCCGTAACGGATACCGAGATCAACGGCGAGTTGCATTTTACCGGTGTCATCTCGGATATTACCGAGGCAAAACGCCAGCAATATGAAATTGCCCTGCACCGCAACCACCTCGAGGAACTGGTGGAAGAAAAGACCGAGGAACTGGTCCTGGCCAAGGAAGCCGCCGAAAACGCCAGTCACGCCAAGTCGGAATTCCTCGCCAACATGTCCCACGAACTGCGCACGCCGATACATACGGTGCTGAGTTTTGCCGAACTGGGGATCAAAAAGCACGCCAGTGCCAGTAGCGAAAAGCTGCACCAGTACTTCGAACGCATCCAGGAAGGTGGCCGGCGACAACTGGACCTGCTCAATGACCTGCTGGATTTATCCAAGCTCGAGGCCGGCAAGGTGGTCTACCGTCTGGCCGACCATGATTTGCTGGAGGTGCTCAACACCCAGATCTCACAACATGAGGCGCTGGCCGAACAAAGGCACCTGAAAATGGTGCTCCACCGGGAAACAGAAGTGTCCAAGGCCTGGTTTGACCAGGACAAGATTGCCCAGGTAATTCGCAATCTGCTCTCCAATGCGATCAAGTTCGCCGCTCCACATACAGAGATCGGCATCCGGATTTTTTTACGACAAACGGTGATTAATAATCATCCCACCGAGATGCTGGCCGTCGAAATTGAGGATACCGGTATCGGTATCCCGCGGGACGAACTCGACAACATTTTCGACAAGTTTGTCCAGAGCAGCAAAACCAAATCCGGTGCGGGGGGTACCGGCCTCGGCCTGTCCATCTGCCGCGAGATTATCGAGGCGCACAATGGTCTCATCTGGGCGGATAGCGATGGCGAGCACGTCAGTCGTTTTACCTTTTGTCTGCCCCTGTCAGCCACATAGAGCGTCGCCCTGCAAACCCCAGGCGACAAAGCTGCCTGCGCGCACGGCGCAACACCATAAACTCGGGTTAAAAATACCTGTTGCTGCAACTGGGGTTGGTACGGGTCGCGCCGGGAAAAGCCACTGGCGGCGGTCGTCAGGTCTTGCGCCTAACTGCCTTCGTAGAGAATACGCCAGTCACCCTGGTCGCGGGTGAGATAGAGACGTTTTTCCGCATCACTTTGAAAATTGTTGGAGCGATATTGCTGTTTAAAGCGGGCCACGACCATTTCTTTGTCCGTATGTTCCGAGCGCGGATAGGCCAGCAGTGACAGATCGCTGATATGCACTTTCTGATAGGTCTTGGTCATGGCCAGGTGTTTCTTACGCTGACTCCAGCTCACAAAGTTGTGACCCTGCGCCCAGAAGTCTTCGGCGTAGTTGGCCAAATAACGATTCACATCCAAGCTCTCCCAGTCCTGCCGCCAGCGCTCAATGGCACCGAGCACACCCTGTTGCTGTTGCTGCCATTCGCCGACATCCACCCAGTCCAGCCGCTCGGCAATAATCACCGGCGTTACACCCGGAGTGATCTCCCTCTGAATAAAATCCAGATCGATATTCGACAATACCACGCAACCTTCACTGTCCAGTGGTGGCCGACTGTAAAAACGACTCTCGGTACCATGTAGCCAGATACCATCGCCGGTCTTGCCAAGGCGCCGATCCCATTCATTGGGATAATTGACCGGAAAGGCGCCGACGCCGTATTTATCCGGCAGCTTGCTGTTCGGTATCCAGGAGGTGACAAAGTACACGCCTTCCGGGGTACGCAAATCACCACGCTCGTTCTTGTCGCCGACGCTGCGACCCGTGCTGATGTAGTAGTCATACACCTTGACCGGCGGTTTATGGTCCGGCTGGCGCTGATAGACATACAGGCGATGAGTAGCCTTTTCCACCAGAATGGCCTTGTCCACCGACTGTCCCAGCTTTAACAACTGGCGCGGCACCAGTGTCTCAGGCTGACGTCTCAGGTGCGCCTGCAGGCGGTACTGCGCCTCTTTGCGTAACTGGGCCAGTTGCTCGCCCAGTTTGATGTCCAGTTCCTGCAGGATCGGACTCTTGCCCACGTCCGTCACCACACCCACCTGGGCCAGCAGAAAATCACCGTAGACCAGATGGGCCAGATGAAATTCCGGCGCACGATCGGTGAGCCTGCCGAGCTCATCCACCGCCATGGTAAAATCACCTTGCTTGAAATAAAACAGCCCCTTGAGCAGGCTGGCCTCATAATCCT
>JAWOIE010000187.1:0-7258 GCA_046484825.1 Gammaproteobacteria bacterium
TGATCTCCTGGGTATCGCTGGTAATGGCTTCGGGCAGGGCATCGCCAAAATCGATCTCAAGACCCTCGTGCTCCAGCGTAATCTCATCCGACAGCGCGGTTGATTCGTCGAAACGGTTATCCGTTTTCGGCTCCAGACCTTCCAGGCTCAGACCATCGGCCAGGTCCAGGCCCTTGCTGTCCAGCACCAGCGAGTCCTCATCATCCAGTTCCGGGGCCTCAATATCGATCTCGGTATCATCGTCATCATCCAGGACGGTGGTGATCATATCGTCCAGGTTTAGGGCGGTCAGCTCCGTCTCGGTATCATCGTTATCGTCCAGGGCGAGACTGATTTCCAGCTCTTCTATCTCGGGCATATCGATCAGCGTGGCATCCTCGCTGTCGATACGCTCATCCGTCGGCATTACGCTGGCCTGTTCGTCCGACGGCTCGTGTGCCTCCAGGGCGCCTAACAGGCGCAGACTTTCCTCGGCAACATCGAGTATGGCTGTCGGGTCGCCCCAGCTATCGACCAGGGATTCCATATAGTATTCGATACTGCTGATGGCATCGGCCAGTGCATCCAGCTCGGTTTCGTTAGGCGCCTTGTCCGCCTGCAGAATTTTATGCCGGACGAAGCCTTCGGCGGAATCGATCAGCGACTCGGCGCGTTCCAGATTCAACATGGCGAGACTGCCACGAATGCGATCCAGCATGGGCGGCACATCTTTTAGCAAGCTGGTATTGCGCGGCGACAGACTAAAGTTATTGACGGATTCTTTTACCTTATTGAGTTCATTGCGCGCCTCGGCCAATACCGAGGCCATCAACTGGCGGAACTCCGGATCGCGCATGCGATCCTCGTGGTGGTCGCCTTCGGCAGGCCTTGCCTTTTGTCCGCCGGGTTCCTTCAGCGACGTCTCAATAAAGAGAATGGCGCTGGCAATATTCATTAAGCTGTTGTCATCCATATCACGCTGTCCATCCACCATGGACTGCATGACGGCGACCTGTTCCTGGACCGTCTTGCGCTGTGTGCCATAACCCAGCATCCCCAGGGTATCGGCCATCTGATTCAACTTCAGGCTCATTTCCCTGAGGACATCGATGTTGCGTTCTTCAGCACGAACAAAGACATCCAGGTTATCTTTTATCTGATTGAGATCTTCGAGCAGGACACTGGAAACCGTACCCATCAGCGCGGCATTGGGCGCGCTCAGCTCGGCGCGGGCCTGCTCCAGCCGTGCGGCATCCGGCATGGCCTGTTGCAGTTTAAACGCCTGTTTGATCTCGTCGACCACCGGGGTGCCCGACTCACTCTGCGCCACGTAATACAGCAGATTCTTCACCAGGTCATCCGCTGGCAAGGTATTAAAGGCCTGCTCCCCCTGATCAATGACGCGTTTAATCTGCCGGTCCACCTGGCCCATCAACAGTTTGATGGCGACACCGGTTTGCAGGTTCTCTGCCTGCAGGCCTTCGAGGATACCTTCCGCGGACCAGAGCAGGCGCGACAGTTCGGAGTCGACTGAGGCACTGCGTAATTGTTTTAGCACACTGGAGATACGCTTGAGTCCGCCCGCGACATCGCGATCCCGAAACCAGTCCAGCAGGCCAAGGTGAAACTGGTGACGTAACTTTTTCGCCAGGATCTGTATATCCGTATCTTCCGGCGGTGGCGCCGCCCTGGGAATGGCGGCGGACATATCCGGGCTAAACAGGGCATTCTCGCTCAGGAGCGCCTCATTCCGTGCCGCACGCATATCATTGAGGATTGGCAGGAGTACGACCGGGATGTCATCGTGGCCGGTCTGGATATGCTCCAGATAGTCGGGCAATTGCAGAATCCCGCGCATCAGGACTTCAAAGCCATCGTCGCGGTTGTTGACCTTGTTCTCCAGCAGGGCTTTGGTCAGAGCCTCCATCTCCTCGGCCAGCATGGAGGCACCATAGAGCTCCACCATTTGCAGTGTACCGTAGACCTGGTGAATATAATTGAGACAAAAACGCAGTTTGGATTCATCATCCGGCGCTTCCACATAGGCCTCGAGCGCCTGACGTGCCTGCTTGAGTGTTTCATCAATCTCCGATTTCACCCAGTTAAGAGTATTGATATCGAGATTTACACTCATAGCCTACTTCCTTTAGTTTCGATCCTGCGGCGAAAAACCAGTGTGCCTTTATAGGCCAGGCTTTCCAGATCCGGATGTTTCCAGTCAACCACCTCACCGGCACCCAGAATCAGCATGCCGCCGGGCTTCAGGCGTTCAACCAGATTGGCCAGCACCGCATGACGCATCTCGCGCTTAAAATAGATAAGAACATTCTGACAATAAATCAGGTCCATCATACCGACGGGGCTTTGCGCCACTTCCAGCAGGTTAATACGCGTAAAGCATATAAGCCTGCGTATCGCGTCATTGACCCGGTATTTGCCGTTCTCGGTCGGGGTAAAATACTGGTGGCGCCAGTGCACCGGCGTTGTCGTCATGCGATTGGCCGGATAGACAGCGCGGCGCGCAATCCCCAGGGCATCGGTACTGATATCACTGGCGGTAATACCCAGCTGATAGCGCTGCTGGCGGTGCTGAAAAAAGTCTTCGCTCAACATGGCCAGGGTGTAGGGCTCCTCACCACTGGCGCAGCCAACACTCCAGTAATGCAGCTTTACCGGTTGATCTTGATCGTGCCCCGCCAGACAGGCGGGCAGGAATACATCACGGACCACCGACAGGGCATTTTCATCGCGATAAAAACGCGTCTCATGCACCGTCAGACGATCCACCAGAATCTCCCACTCGACCTTGCCGGCCGCACCGCTCAGGAGAAAATCAAAATAGGCCTGATAGCCGTCAATGCCCTGCTCGCGCATGCGCACAGAGAGGCTGGTGAGTAAAAAGGATTTACGGTTGGCCTGCAACGTGATGCCCGTCCGTGCTTCCAGCAAGTCGACCCACTGCTGAAAATCCGCGTCCGCCATAGGCGCCACCTGGCAGTAACGCCAGGGGGCCGCGATGCTATTGTGTTGCGGAGCAACCATTGACCGACATCCCTTCCGGGTTTACGCAGGAAGTTTGAAGTTGGTTACCGAGTGACGTAGTTCATTCGCCAGCTCCGCCAGGTTACCGATAGAGGCCGCGGTCTCATTGGTACCCGCCGAGGTCTGGGTAGTGATCTCCTGGATAACATTCATGGTGTCGGAAATATTCGTCGCCGCACGCGCCTGTTGTGACGCGGAGTCTGAAATGTTGGTGATCAGTTCGGCCAGATGCTTGGATACATCTTCAATCGCCTCCAGCGCCTCACCGGCGTTCTGTGCCAGCTGGGTTCCGCGCACCACGTTGGCGGTACTCTGTTCCATGGAGGCCACGGCCTCTTTGGTATCGGACTGGATACCCTTCACCAGCGCCTCAATCTGTCGTGTCGCATCGGATGAACGTTCCGCCAGTCGCTGCACTTCGTCCGCAACCACCGCGAAACCGCGGCCGGCTTCCCCGGCCATGGCGGCCTGGATGGCGGCGTTCAGGGCGAGGATGTTGGTCTGCTCGGCGATGTCGTTAATCAGTTCCACGATATCACCGATCTCCTGAGAGGACTCACCCAGGCGCTTGATGCGTTTAGAGGTTTCCTGAATCTGTTCACGAATGGAATCCATACCATGAATGGTACTCTGTACCGCGTCGGAACCCTTGTTGGCGATACCGACCGAACGATTGGCTTCTTCCGCCAGCTCACCCGCATGGGTAGAGACGCCTTCAATCGACACCGCCATTTCATTGATCGCGCTACTCGCACCGGTAATCTGCTGGGCCTGATGGTCACTGGCCTCGGCCAGATGCACCGCGGTCGCCTGCGTCTGCTGCGCCGCCGAGGATACCTGCTCGGTAGTATTGTTAATGGCGCGGACGATATTGCGCATAGCGTCGATCGCGTAGTTAATCGAGTCCGCAATCGCCCCGGTAATGTCTTCCGTTACCGTGGCCTGCACTGAGAGGTCACCATCCGCCAGGTCACCCATTTCATCCAGCAGGCGCAGGATCGCCTCCTGGTTTTTGCGGTTGGTCTCTTCGGTGACGGCACGCTGGTTTTCCACAAAGGCGAGCTGTCGTTTTGAGGTCTGCCAGTAAACCACACCAATCAGGATTACCAGGACCAGGGCGGCAATACCGAAAATATTGGACAACAGTGGCATCAAACGACCAGCGGCGGCCCGTTGGTAGGCGCTGTCCACCGCACCGATGCGCTGGAGAAACTGTCCGGACAGGGCCAGGATGGTGTCGGCCGCACCGGACACCTGAAACATTTCCGGCGAGCGTTCCAGGATCGCGCCGACCTGATTGCGGATATCGGCAAACAGCCTTGAGACCTCGGTGAGCTTGGCCCGGGCGTTGGTCTCGGTAATCTGCATGACACCCATACGCGGGTTGCCGCGCAACATGTCCTGGATCACGCGGCCGAACAAGGCCGCATCTCGACCGAAACGGTCCGCGGCGGTGACCGCACCCTCGCCCCCTTCCAGTACGCGGGTTACGTTACTGGAAATACGCTGGGTCAACATCAACTGGCGGGTGGCAATATAAATCTGGTCCGCGGGCATATTCTGCTTGGTCATGATATCCACGACCTGGTCCGATAGGGACAGCAGTGTCGGGATCTGATCATTGATGCCGGAGATATAGGTTCGCATGGAGCTTACGACTTCACGCCGCTGCAAAATGGTGTCGATGTTGCTGCTGTATCCCTGCCAGAGTTCTTCCAGCTCATCCAGGGCCTTTTTCGTGGCGCTTTCCTCGCTACCCGTGCGCTGCCGCTGAAATGCGAGGATCTCCGCAAAGTTGTCGCGCGCCTGTTGTAGATTGGCGAAGGAGGCGACATCACCGCGCGCCGCCTGCGACGCCAGTTTGGCGATTTCCTGCGACAGGACGCGCTGGTCACCCAGGCGACCGATGAAGTCCTTATCCTGATTATCCTGCTGCGCTACCTGGAACGAGGTGATCCCCATGGCAAACACCGAGGTGATCGCTACGAGGAACAGCACCAGAATGGATTTGTTTGAACCACTTGCCTTACTTTTTTTATCTGCGCTCATAACCGACTCGCTCCTGCTCTTATTCTGCCTGAAACTGTAGTTGCCCTGATCTGGTTGCGACCGGGCCTTACCCTTTTTGCTGTCCTATGCGTGGACAGCCACTTCGTAAAATCTTGGATGTTCGACCAGCCGACTCACGTCAAAAATACCCCAGAGCAGATCGCCCTGCTGATAGGCGCCTTTGAGAAAGGCATGCAGCGAGGCATCGCCCTCGGGTAACGCTGTGGTCTGCTCTTCTTCAAAAAAGTGTCGCATCCCCATAGCCTCATCGACCAGTAGGCCAGCGGACAGGCCATCTCGTTCAATGAGCAATACCCGCGAACGGCGCTTGAGTTCCGTATTACTGCCACTGATAAAACCCTTCAGATCCAGGATCGGGATCAGGCTGCCGCGGATATTGGAAACGCCCTTGACCCAGGGTTGTGCCCCCGGCACCCGGGTCAGCTCGGGGTAGATCAGGATTTCGCCAATCTCACCCAGACCGGAGACCAGACGCTGCTCACCGATGCGAAAGCCAATGCCGGACCAGGGCTTGCGCACTTCAACCTGTTGCGGCAAACCAAAGGCATATTCCCGACTCCGCGCCTCTATCTCGCGCAACACCGCGAAGGGCTGCAACTGTGGAGACATTGACATTTAACCGCCCAGTATCGCCCCGATTTTCTGCATCAGCTCTGCTTCTGCTACCGGCTTGGTCAGGTAATCCTTGGCGCCCTGGCGCATGCCCCAGACGCGATCGGTTTCCTGATCCTTGGTGGTGACAATAATGATCGGGATGTGCTGTGTCTGCGGGTCCTTACTCAGGGCGCGGGTGGCCTGAAAGCCATTCATCCCCGGCATGACCACATCCATCAGGATCAGCGCCGGACTCATGGCTTTTGCCTGCTTGATGCCTTCTTCGGCATTTTCGGCCGAGACGACCTGGTGACCATTCTTTTCCAGAATGGTCTTGAGTACATGAATCTCGGTCGGTGAATCATCGACAACGAGTACTTGTGCCATTGATATCTCCTCAACGTACGCTTTTAATGATTAAAAGACAGCGACCACAGGACGCTGCAAATGCAACACCAGACGCGACTACTCCAGCACATGCTTGCGAATCGCGCCCAGCAATTCTTCCTTGGTAAAGGGTTTGGTCAGATACTGCTCTGAACCCACAATGCGACCACGGGCACGATCGAACAGGCCGTCCTTGCTGGACAACATAATCACCGGGGTACCCTTAAAGACCTTGTTATTCTTAATCAACGCCGTGGTCTGATAACCATCCAGACGCGGCATCATGATATCGACAAAAATAATATCGGGGTGATGGTCGGCGACCATGGCCAGGGCCTCGAAACCATCCGTTGCGGTAATGACTTCGCAGCCCACTTTTTTTAACAGGGTCTCAGCGGTACGGCGAATGGTCTTGCTATCGTCAATGACCATTACCTTCAGCCCTTCAAAACTGTCATCCATCGCTTTTTCTGCCAGCATCCAATTTAACCATTATTTTTGTGTGGTTTATTGCTATCTCTTTAAATCGCATATAAGTCATGCGGTTATGTGTGGATATTTAACACAAATTCTAGAAATAATCTATAAGTACTCATATTGTATACAGTATTTATGATTTTTGCCTGCCAGAACTGGCGCCCGAGGTGATCCAGAGGTTCACTCTGGCAACATGCTCAGTCCCTTAAAACCAAACTAGCTATCGGCTGGTCCGGGTACAAACTTAACATTTGTTTACCCGTGAAACGCAAATTTCGCCGACCCGCGCTTGCCAGCCGGACCCGCAAACCGGTAACGTGTCGCCATGTCGATCTCCCTGGGCGTGGTCATGGATCCTATCGGTTCCATCCACTATAAAAAAGATAGCACCCTGGCCATGCTGCTGGAGGCCCAGCGCCGCGGCTACCGTCTCCATTATATGGAGCAGGCCGACCTCTACTGGCAGGACCAGCAGGCCCGCGCCCACATGCGCCCCCTCAGGGTGTTTGCCGACGCCCAGCACTGGTATGAACTCGGTGCGGCGACGCCACAACCCCTGGCGCAGCTCGATGTCATACTCATGCGCAAGGACCCCCCCTTCGATAACGACTATATCTACGTCATTTGAGTCGAATTAATTTTAAACATAATCAGCCTGAATCTTAAGTGATATCCTTTTTATTTAATAGTTACCCCGATGTTGCAAAAC
>JAWOIE010000042.1:0-4836 GCA_046484825.1 Gammaproteobacteria bacterium
TTTTACCGCGCGGGCCATTGGCCTTTCTGCCGCTCGATGAAAACATCAGCTCCATTGTCTGGTCAACGCACCCCGACCATGCGGCGTCACTCCTCGCGCTTAATGAGGCCGCCTTTTGTGCTGAACTCACCGCGGCCTTTGAGGCCCGTCTGGGTCCGGTGGAGATGACCGGACCGCGCGCGGTGTATCCTCTACGATTCTTCGATGCCGAACACTACGTGCAAAACCGGCTGGCGTTGATCGGTGACGCCGCGCATACCATGCATCCCCTGGCAGGGCAGGGCGTCAACCTGGGACTGGCCGACGTCGCCAGCCTGGCGGAGGTACTGCTTCAGGCGCAGCAGGCGCGACGTGACCTTGGCCTGCAACACACCTTGCGCCGCTATGAACGCTGGCGCAGATCCGAGAATCGACTCATGCTGGCCAGCGTGGACAGCTTTAAACGCCTCTATGGCAGCGATATGACGGCGGTACGGTGGTTACGCAACGGCGGTATGAATGTCTTCAATCAGCTTGGCCCGCTCAAGCAGCTGGTGCTCGGTTACGCCATGGGACTCTCGGGTGACCTGCCGCGTCTGGCGCGCGGTGAACCCCTGCTGCCCTGAGGGCATGTTGTCACTTGCCCGGTGCGGCGCAGGTTCGCTGCCCAGTGTTGCGCTCGCGCCGCAGGCGTGTGGCCTTTCCCGTCAAACAGGCCACGGGTGGCTTGTCGTCACACCGGCGAATCCGGTATCGTGCTGGTCCTGCAGAAAAAGAATTACAACAATATGGGCATACTCAATACGCTTGCACTCCTGGTCAGCCTGACGGCCCTGTTCAGTTATCTGAATGTGCGCTATCTGCGCCTGCCGACGACACTGGCCACGCTGCTCATTGCCCTGTTGTTATCGCTGGGCCTGTTGTTGTTGGCCAAGCTGGGCTGGCCGGTGCTGCAGCTTGAGGCACAGGACTTTTTGCGCAGCGTGACGTTTCATCAGGACCTGGTACACGGCCTGCTGGGTTTTTTGCTCTTTGCCGGCGCCCTGCACATCAATCTCAGCGACCTGAGCAAGCACCGCGCGGTCATTATGCTGCTGGCTATGGTTGGCGTACTGATCTCTACTCTGATGGTGGCAGGTTTCAGTTACTGGATACTCAATTCCCTCGGTCTGCGTATCGCGTTTTTGTACTGCCTGTTATTCGGCGCCCTGATCTCGGCCACCGATCCCCTTGCGGTGCTGTCGATTCTCAAAGGCACCGGCATCAATAAACTGTTACAGGACAAGGTGGCCGGTGAATCACTCTTTGGCGGCGCCGTCGGTGTGGTGGTGTTTCTGGTCCTGCTCAGTCTGCTCAAGGGCGGTGTCTCGGCGACCCCTGCGGGGATTGCTGCCCTGTTGCTGCAGAAGGCCGCCGGCGGAGCCTTACTGGGGCTGTTGGGGGGCTTTTCTCTGTGCTGGCTGTTGCGCACGGTGAATCATTATCAGGTCGAAGTCCTTCTGACCGTGGCACTGGTCATGGGGGGGTATGCCCTGGCGACGCTGTTGCAGACCTCGGGTTTGATCACCGTAGTGGTGGCCGGTCTGGTGCTGGGGAGTCAGGGGCGCGGCCTGGCCTTGCCCGCTACGAGCCGGGAACACCTGGTACAGTTCTGGGGGCTTTTGGGTGAAGTCCTCATGGTGTTGCTCCTGGTGCTCATCGGGCTGGAAATGGGCGCCCTGAATCTACGCGTAGAATATGCGCTGGCGGCCCTGGCCATAATTCCCATGGTGTTGTTGGCGCGCTTTGGCGGCATTGCCATACCCCTTGCTGCACTGCGGCGTTATCGCCGTTTTGGCCCCAATGTCGTGGAGGTGCTGACCTGGGGTGGCCTGCGTGGTGGCGTCGCTATCGCGCTGGCATTGTCGCTGCCCCTCGGTGTCGAGCGTGATGTGCTGCTGGCGGTGACCTATGCGGTGGTCGTGAGTTCGATTCTGGTCCAGGGGCTGACCCTCAAGTATGTCGTGGCCGGTAATTGAAACCGCTTGCAAATCTAAATGAGAATAATTATCATTGCTTCATTCAGCAATTCCCTTTTTGGAGAAAGCAATGCGTCACATACTTAAAAAACTATTAATAATCAGCATGATAGCGCCTTCGCTGAGCTGGGCGACGGGTGCGCCGCTGGTAATTTTTTCCGGCCGTAGCGACCGTTTTGTCAAACCGGTGTTGGAGCAGTTTACGGCCAAAACCGGCATCCTTACCGTGCTGCATACGGGCAGTTCGACCGCCTTGCTGAACAAGTTGCAGCTGGAGGGGGCTCGCAGCGAGGCCGACTTATATATAAGTAACGACGCCGGTAACCTGCAGGCCGGCAGCGACATGGGGCTGTTCAAACCCATGACCGCGAATCTATATAATAGTGTGCCCGCGAACCTGCACGCCGGCGACGGCAGCTGGGTTGGGCTTTCCGCCCGCGCCCGGGTACTGGTGGTCAATACCAATGCAAAGGATGTGGATTTTGTCCAGTCGGTGTTTGACCTGGCCGACCCCCGCCTCAAAGGTAAGTTGGCAATCACTAACAGCAGCAATGAAAGTTACATCGCCGGGGTCACGGTTTATCTGGAGTCTGCCGGGGTGGAAAAGACCCGCCAGTGGCTCGATGCGGTCAAGGCGAATGTCGCCGGCGAGGTCTTCAACAAGCATAGCCAGATTGTCAGGGCCGTGGCCCAGGGCAAGAAATCCGTCGGCCTGGTCAATCACTACTATATATATAGACACCTCGATCAGCACCCGGCGGCGCCGATTCGAATCGTCATGCCGGACCAGGGCAAGGCGGGTATGGGGGTCGCCTGGAATGTTGCCGGTGCGGCCATTGCAAAGCACAGCAAAAATGTGGGTGCGGCGGAACAATTGCTGGCCTTTTTGCTCTCCGTCGAGGGACAAAAGACCTTTGCCGAGGCCAATCGTGAATACCCGGTGCGTCCCGGCGTAGCCGCGGCCAGCCAGATCCCGGCGGCCGGTAGTTTCCGCATTGCCGATGTGCCCATGAGCGCCCTGGGCAAACAACGCAATGCCACCCTGGACCTGATTGAACAGTTGGGTATGCCCTGATATGCAGTGCGTATGCTAAATCTCACCGGACGGCTGACCTCACGGGGCATGGCCTCGTCAGTCGTGGTGTTGCTGGCGGTCATTCCGTTGCTGTTTGTCATCGGTAGCAGTCTGCAACTGGATCTGGCGGGCTGGCGCGGTCTGTGGAGCGAGCGCCTGCCCATGCTGTTTAGCAATACCATTGTGCTGGCTGTTTTGGTCGCCCTGGGTAGTTTTCTCCTGGGGGTCTCCAGCGCCTGGTGGATTAGCCGGCGCCAGTTTGTCGGTCGGGCGCTGGCCATCTGGCTCATGATTCTGCCGCTGACCATACCGACCTAAGTCTTGGCCCATATCTATACCAGCCTGCTGCACGAGGACGGCGGACTGGGGCAGGCCTGGCAGTGGCTGTTTGGCGCCGATGCGCTGCCGCCGGATTTATACAATGCCCTGGGCACGGCCTTTATTCTGTCACTGGCCGGTTTTTCCTATGTCTTTTTGCTGGTGCGCGACGCCCTGTCGCGTACCTATCAGGACATGGAAGACGCGGCGCGTATTCAGGGGGCCTCGCCCTGGCAGGTCTTTTGGCGGGTCAACCTGCCTATGTTACGGCCGGCGATTGCCGCAGGTCTGGCGCTGGTGGTCCTGCATGTCCTGTCGGACTTCGGCGCCGTCAGCATGTTGCGTTATCAAACCTTTACCTTGAGCATTTATTTGCAAATGAGTGGCCGGCTGGACTATAGCGCCGCCGCCGGGCTGAGTCTGATCCTGGTATTGCTGAGTCTGACGTTTCTGGTGCTGGAGCGCTTTTTTCGCAATCGGCAGCGCTACTACAGCAGCGGCCACAGTCGTATTGTCGCACCGCGACAGGCGACCCGCTTTGAGCAGTTCATGATCTGGTTATGGCTGGGACTGATTGCGCTATTTGCCTTCGCCCTGCCACTGGCCTGGATGTTGTCCTGGACCTGGCAGGCCTGGAGTCAGGACCTGCTCGACAGCCGCTTTTGGGAGTATGCGCGCAACTCCTTTGTGGTCAGTGCCGCCGCCGCCACGCTGGCGACCCTCATGGCCTTGCCGGTGGCGCTGTACTATGCCTATCGGCGTAACTGGCTAAGCCAGATGCATGTCCACCTGGCCAGTATCGGCTTTGTCCTGCCCGGCCCGGTGATCGCCCTGGGGATGTTGATGTTTGTGCTGGGCGTCATGCCCTGGATTTATGGCGGGCTGCTGGTGCTGATTGTCGCCATGATGCTGCGCTTTTTGCCCCTGGCGGTCCAGGCCGAGGAGGCGGCGGTGCAACAACTCACGCCGAGCATCGAGCAGGCCGGCCGGAGCCTGGGGGCCGGGCCGCTGGAAAATCTCTGGCGGGTAATGTTGCCCATGATGCGCGGCGGTATGGTCAGCGCCTGGGTGCTGGTGTTTATCGATACCTTAAAGGAGCTACCGGCAACCCTGATCCTGAGGCCGACGGGTTTTGACACCCTGCCGGTGCGGATCTGGATTGAGGCCAGCGAGGAAATGCTGGAACAGGCTGCGCCGGCGGCCCTGTTGCTGGTGCTGGGCACCCTGCCGGTATTGTGGTTTCTGATGCGGCGGGAATCGAAATAGCCGCGTCATGCCGCGAGCGAATAGTGGGCCCATAGAAATATTGCCGGCCCAGCGAGGCACCCGGCCGCTGCGCAAGATGTGTCGCAGAGACCGTGGATCGGGCCTGCCGGGAGGGCGCCCCCCGCTCACTGCACAGCTTAGGTGATTGATATTCATTGTAATTCCGGCGTGCGGGCGCGG
>JAWOIE010000047.1:0-2562 GCA_046484825.1 Gammaproteobacteria bacterium
TACTGGCTGGCGGAAGTCAGGCCACCGACCAGATAACCATTGCCCATTTGTTGCGGGAGTTGTTCTATGAGCTGGGGAAGCTGGCCATTGCGCGGCTCACCATGTACTACGGTAAAGCGCAGGCCTTCCTGTGGCGTACTCGTCAACAGGTCTTGCGGATCGGTAAAGACCTGGAACTGGTCTTCGCGAAAGTCGGTGACCATGACGGCGATGGCGGGTTGCTCATAAAACTCATGTTCGCTACAACAGATCCCGAGGCCGACGCTGCCGACCCAATGCGCGATGCCGGTGTGTCGACGCAGGGCCTCAATAATGGCCTTGAGGTGCGGGGCATTGGCATCGGTGCTATAGGCAAAGGCAAGGCTTGCCTGCACCGGTCGCCCCAGTTGTTCGATGAGGTCGACAATAATGTCCTGGGGTTGCCGGGCCAGACTGTATGCGAGGGTAAACGTGGGTTGCATGGCGACCTCCTGGTCTAATGCTAGCATGTCCCTGTTGTCGTATTCGGTTTCGCCGTCATAAAAAAAGCCGGACGATGTCCGGCTTTTTTATAGGGCTGTTTGAGTCAGTACAGCGAGGCTCAGGCGCCCTTGTTTTCCAGCATGGCCTCGATCTTGGGTCCGAGGATAAGCTCCATGGCAAAACCCATCTTGGCACCAGGCACCACAATGGTGTTTGGCCGTGACATAAAGGAGTCACAGATCATATTCAACAGGTGAGGAAAGTCGACGCCAAACTTTTTCGGCTCGCGGAAGCGAATCACGATAAAGCTCTCATCCGGTGTGGGGATGTCACGGGCGATGAAGGGATTCGAGGTATCCACGGTGGAGACCCGCTGAAAATTGACATCGGTGCGTGAGAACTGCGGCGTAATATAGTGCACGTAGTCCGGCATGCGGCGCAGGATGGTGTCGACGATCACATCGGCGGAATAACCGCGTTCGGCGGCATCGCGGTGAATTTTCTGGATCCACTCCAGATTGACAATGGGCACCACGCCGACACCCAGGTCAACGTGCTGGGCGACATTGCAATTCTCAGTCTTGACCAGGCCGTGCAGGCCTTCGTAGAACAACAGGTCGGTGGCCTCGGTCATGTCTTCCCAGGGGGTGAACTGGCCGGGCGTGAGTGAGGTGCTCAGGCGGGCATTGTGTTCGGCGGCTTCTTCATCGCTGTGCAGGTAGTAGCGACGCTGGCACTTGCCGCTGGACGCATAGCTCTTGAAGGTATCTTCCAGCTTGTCGAACAGGTTGGCATTTTCACCAAAGTGGCTGAAGTGTTTGTTGCCCTTGGACTCTTCGGCGCTCATCTGTTCTTTCATGGCGGCGCGGTCGAAGCGGTGATAGCTGTCACCTTCGATAATCAGGGGATTGATCTTTTCGCGGTAAAAGATATGTTCAAAGGCTCGCTTTACAGTCGTGGTACCGGCGCCTGATGAGCCCGTTACCGCGATCACTGGATGTTTCGCAGACATGGATACTCCTTAAAATTTTAAAAAAAGAAACGGGTTGCGCGGGGCCCTTGTTATTGTCAGTACCATTAGTTCGGTCCTCCCCCACGAGCGAGCGGCATATTGTATAGAAATGAGTCGTCAAAGTCTCGCTCACGAAGCGGCACTTTGACGACATTTAAGCGCATTTTCGCCACAGAAGTCGCAGTAGCGGCGGGGGTCGCGTTTAGCTGTGCTCCCGGGCCACGGCGCGATAGCCGATGTCGCCACGGTAGAAAACCCCATTCCAGTGGATTTTGTTCACCACCGCATAGGCCTTTTGCTGCGCCTCGGTCACGGTCCTGCCGAGGGCGGTGGCGCAGAGCACCCGGCCACCGGCGGTGACGACCTGGCCATCTTTTTCGGCGGTGCCGGCATGGAAGACCTTGCTATCGGCCATGCCAGCCGCGGCATCGAGACCGCTAATGACATCGCCCCTGGGGTAGTCACCGGGATAACCGCCGGCCGCCAGCACCACACCGATGGCGGCACGCTCATCCCACTCGGCCGTGCAGCGATCCAGCTGGCCATCGAGGGCGGCGTTGCACAGCGCCACCAGGTCGGATTTGAGTCGCAGCATGATGGGCTGGGTCTCCGGGTCGCCAAAGCGACAATTGTATTCGATGACCCGCGGTGCACCGTCCTTGCCGATCATCAGACCGGCATAGAGAAAACCGGTGTACGGGTTGCCCTCGGCGGCCATGCCGGCCACGGTCGGTTCTATGACCTCACGCATAATGCGCGCGTGGATGGCGGGTGTGACCACCGGCGCCGGGGAATAGGCTCCCATGCCGCCGGTATTGGGGCCGCTGTCGCCCTCACCGACACGCTTGTGGTCCTGGCTGGTGGCCATGGGCAGGATGTGTTTGCCGTCGACCATACAGATAAAACTGGCCTCCTCACCGTCGAGGAATTCCTCGATCACCACCCGGTGGCCGGCCTCGCCAAAGGCATTGCCGGCGAGCATGTCTTCCACGGCGGCTATGGCCTCGGCCTCGGTCATGGCGACGATCACCCCCTTGCCGGCGGCCAGGCCATCGGCCTTGATGACAATGGGCGCGCCCTGTGCCTTG
>JAWOIE010000049.1:0-5716 GCA_046484825.1 Gammaproteobacteria bacterium
ATGACCAAGGCCGCTGGGCGACCAACCCCTTCCAGCTAACCGACAAAGGACATCGCTTTTATGGCCTCGGCACCGCCGATATGAAGAGCTTTCTGGCCCTGGCCATTGAGGCGGCCCGGGATGTTCGCGCCGGGGATCTACAACAGCCGCTGATCATTCTGGCCACCGCCGATGAAGAGAGCAGCATGAACGGTGCCGAGGAGCTGGTCATGCTTGGTCGCCCCAAGGCCCGCTATGCCATTGTCGGTGAGCCCACCGGCATGCGACCCATCCGTGCGCACAAGGGCATTATGATGGAGGCCATTCATCTGCAGGGGCAGTCAGGCCACTCCAGCGATCCGGCGCTGGGCAACAGCGCCCTCGAAGGCATGCAGGCGGTGATGACAGAGATTCTGCAATGGCGCACGATGCTACAGGCTCAGCACCGCAACCCGGCCTTTGCCATCCCCTACCCGACACTCAATCTCGGCCATATTCACGGTGGCGACAACCCCAACCGGATCTGCGGTGACTGTGAGCTGCATATCGACCTGCGGCCCCTGCCCGGCATGCCGCTGGAAGAGCTCCGCCAGGAACTGGCACAGCGCGTTGAGCGTGTCGCCGCACAGCGTCAACTAAGCGCACGGGTGACCTCGTTGTTCAAGGGCACCGAGGCCATGGAGACCCCGGCCGATGCCGAACTGGTAAAGTACGCCGAGGCCATGACCGGCCATGCCGCCGAGACCGTCGCCTTTTGTACCGAGGGCCCCTATCTGCAACAACTGGGTATGCAGACCATCATCCTCGGGCCCGGCAACATCGACCAGGCGCACCAGCCCGATGAATATATCGAACAAGCCAGCCTGCAACCGACGGTAGCCTTTCTCAAAAATGCCATCCGGCACTACTGCGTCAAACCACAGTAACTATTGAAGGAAGCTCTGCATCAGTATGCAGAGCTTCCGTGCGGGGCAGGACGCCCCACCGCGCCAATCCCGCAAGTGATTGAAGCGCGTGAGGAAAGCGCGGACACGAGCCGCGCTTTCCGACTCTGCAAAAGTCCAGGGAGGGACTTTTGCAGAGTTTCCTTAAGACACCCGGCTCGCCCACAACTGCTTCGGTAACCTTTACCTCCTGGCCAACTCTGCGTTTGATCAGGAGACAGTAAGACCCCACGGTCTCAGGCGACATCCAGGACAAGTCGCTCCACCTTCACTGGCCCCTCCGCCAGCTCGCGAGCAATGCGCTGTTGCAGAGTAGTCGCGAGTTGCTGTCGATTCGCTCCGACCCGTTGTGGCATAGCGGGTAAGGCCACGAGTCGCAGGTGGGTTTCACGTTGACACAGCAAACGGAACAAATGCACGACAAACACATCCCGGCCGTAGTAAGGGGCATGTTGCGCATAGACACCGTCCGGGTCCTGGTATTTTAGCACCAACGGCTGAACCGCTACCCCGGCATCAATCGCCGCCTGCAACAGGCCGCTATGAAACGGCAGCACGCGACGGCCATCAGTGGTGGTGCCTTCGGGAAAGATACAGATACTCTCGCCATTCTGGAGTCGTTCCTTGATCCGTTGCAGGCTGCGGTGAAAGGCGCGGCGGTTTTGGCGGCGAATAAACAGGCTACCGATGGATGCCGTCAACCAGCCGATGAGCGGCCAGAGCCGCACGGTATGCTTGGAAAGAAACTTGCTGTCCGTCACTGAGGCAATGGCGATAATATCCAGCCAGGAGACATGGTTGGCAATATACAACTGCCCCGTTCGGCCGGTGAGACAGCCTTCCACGCTAATCTTCAGGCCAATGATGTGGCAGGCCTGTGCCATCCATTGCCGAATAGCCATGCGACCAATCCTGAGCGCATACCAGTGTTTGCCATAGTGACGCTTGAGGGCCTGGATCCTGCAAACACCCACACTCAGATGTGCCGCAACACGGACGGACCTCAGCAGGCAACGGGCCATGGCGAGCAGCATGACGTCAGGCCTGTAGACGCTCGATGAAATGCTTCTGGTAACGCGAGGCAATCTTGTCCGTATCGAGCAGAACAAAGACATCAGCGACCCCAAACTGTGCATCCCAGTACGGCTCACCACAAATCAGCGCGCCCTGGCGTAAATAACCCTTTAACAGGGTAGGCAGAATCACATCGTCCACATCCGCAGACTCCGACTTTGGCAACGACACCCGAGGCTGCACCTGCCGATCGGCGGGAATGAAGTGATGGGTCCGCAGGTGGTGCATCACCGAGGCGATATAACGCTCGCCACCACTCAGGGGAATGCTGGCGCAACCGATGAGATAATCGATCTTGCAGAGATTGACAACACGGGCGATGCCCTGCCACAACAAGGCCAATACCGCACCACGCCGGAAATCCGGGTGTATGCAGGTACGTCCCACTTCCATAAAATTGCCAGGGATCGCAAGGATATTCTGGAGATTGAACTCGGCCTCGGAATAAAAGCCATTGGTAAAGCGCGTGTCGCTCGCCGACATCAGCCGCGTGGTGGCGACCACCTGATGGGTCCTGTTGTCGTAAACCATAATATGCTTGCAATAGTCATCATAGATATCCTTATCCAGACCTGTGGCGCGACTGCTCAACTGCGCCCCCTGTTCCAGACCAAACACCTGGTAACGCAGGCGCAGGCAGGCCTCGATATTGTCATGCGCCGTCGCCAGGGAGACAACAAAACGATTTTCACATTGCTGCCCGCTTAATGTTTGTGCTTCTATGCTCATGGCCTGTTTCTCATCTGTTGGGGTATCGATACTAAAATTAGGCGATCAATATGTCGGTTTTTTTGCAGACCAATGACGGTTGCATGAAGCCGGTGAATACCAGCCACGGTATTTAAGATGTACTCTCGGCAAGCAATGGACTGGCATCCGATGGCGTTACCGAGTCCTGCTCGAGGATTTGCGCATAAAATTCCGTCAGTCGGCGCGCCATGCTGATATCTGACCACTCATGCACATAGGCACGGCCTTCCCTGGCCTTGTTTTCACGCAGCAGGCGATTGTCCAGCAACAATTTTACCTTTTGTGAAAAGTCTTCGACGGTCTCACGGGCAATCAGGGCGCCACGCTGTGGCGCCAGAATATCCCGCGTACCCAGTACTGCCGTCGAGACCACCGGGACACCGACTGCCATGGCCTCCAGCAGGACCAGCCCCTGGGTCTCAGTGCGCGAGGAAAAGACAAAGACATCGGCGGCCCGGTAACAGTCCCATAGCGCCTGCTCACGCGACAGGTAACCGACAAATAAGATATTCCCTGCCAGACCCAGTCTCGCCGCCCGGCGGATCAGAGACTTCTTCGCCGGCCCCTCACCGGCGATCAGGAGCAGGATGTCCGGGGTCTGCCGCTGCAGGGCCTTTAACACACCGAGCAGGAAGGCAATATTTTTTTCATGAGCAATGCGGCCAATATGACCAATGACGGGCCGCGCAGGGTCAATACCATGACTGGCGCGAAAGCGCTGGCCATCGGCCTCGGGGATCTGGGACAGGTCCAGTCCCGTAGGAATTACCGTCATCGTATTGTCGACACCATAGTCCTGTAACAGGGCATGCATCGCCGTTGAGGGCACGATCAGCTTGCGCACCTGATGGGACTGGCTCACGGTGAAGTAACGCGCCGCCGCCCGCAACCAGACTCGGGGCAGGAACGGGATATAGTGGTGCAGGTATTCTTCAAAAAAGGTATGGTAGGTCGCCACACAGGCGCAGCCCAGTTTCCGCGCCAGGCGCACCCCCCAATAGTGCGCCCGGAACGGGGTATGGATATGCACCAGGTCAATACGTTCCTGCCGCAGGTGTGCCAGCAACTCGTCGAAGTAGGCCCCCTTGATGAGACGGTCCTCTTTATCGAGGATGAGTCGCCGGGCGGGGATGCGATAGATATCATTTTCCGTGTCATGCACCACCCGATCGGATTCGCCATAGTCCGGCGCCACCAGAATCACCCGGTGCCCGGCCTGACGCAGTGAATGGCTAAAGGTCTTTATGGATGTGGCAACGCCATTGACCCGGGGGAAATAGACATCCGACACCATCAGGATATTCAAAACGCTTCCTTTAAGACCAGAGTACTATGATCGAGATGGCCAGGGCCGTGCCGAGGGTCGCGCCGGCCAGCACATCCGTGGGATAGTGCAGACCCAGCACTACGCGCGACAGGGCGATGAGGACGGTCAAGGGCACCAGTCCCCAGGCCAGCGGCGGATAGTAGTGCAGCGCAATCAGGGTAAAACTGACCGCATGCAGGGTATGACCGGAGGGGAAGCTGTATTGGTCCAGCGGTGCCGTGCCCAAGGAGATATTGGCACTGACGGCAAAGGGGCGCGCGCGTTCGGTCAGATGCTTGATGTATTTGTAAAGCACCAGCCCCAGCAGCCCGGCCAGGGTCATTTGCAGGCTGACACTTATGGCCGACGTGCCCAGCATGACCGGGAGCAGCAGTATCAGGCTGTACCAGAACACCCCGTCGCCCATACGACTAACAATGGCAAACGCGGGGCGCACACCCTTTTTTAACGACAGGCGGTTGCTCAACTCGACCAGACGCAGGTCTACGCCATGGCAACGCCGGATAATTCTGTTTTCACTAATCATCATGACCTCCGTGGCGGCGCTGACCCATCAGGCCACCTTTCTGTCCACCGCAACATTGTCCGGCAGCACGGTGGTAAGACACTGCTTGCGCTCCGACCAGTGCAACAATTCAATCCGTCCATCCTGGTGTTCCACCAGCGCGGTACAGCTTTCTACCCAGTCGCCGGTATTACAGTAAAGCACGCCATCGATCTCGCGGGCGGCGGCATGATGGATGTGACCGCAAATGACGCCATCGGCGTTGTGGCGTGCGGCCTCATACGCCGCGGCCTTCTCGAAATTTTCGACATGCTGCATGGCGTTCTTGACCCTCGACTTGAGAAAGCTTGCCAGTGACCAGTAAGGGAAGCCCAGCCTGCCGCGCAGGTGGTTCAGCATACGATTGCAATACAGCAGCAGGTCATAGCTAATGGTGCCAATCAGCGCGGCCAGCTTGCTGCACTGGATAACGCTGTCAAACTCATCGCCATGCATGACCAGCATGCGCTTACCGGCGGCGGTGGTGTGCAGGCAATTTTCACGGATCCGGATATTGCCAAAGGACCTGCCATGATAGTCACGCAGTAGCTCGTCATGGTTGCCTGGCACATAGATCACCTTGACCCCTGACCGTGCCTTGTCGAGAATGGTGCGAATCACATCGCTGTGTTGCTGCGGCCAATGCACACTCTTTTTCATTGACCAGATATCGACAATGTCACCCACCAGATATAACCGCTCGCACTCCACACTGCGGAGAAAGTCCAGCAGGTATTCCGCCTTGCAGCCTTTGTAGCCCAGATGAATGTCCGACAACCAGACACTACGGTAACGACCGGCAAACAGGGGATATACGGGTGTCATCTCTATCCAACCATGCGGTTTAATTGAGCCAAGTATCCGTCGCCAATGTGACAGTCGGCTTACCGCGATTTGAATTTTTTGTGATGCTCCGGTGTCGGCGCGACCCTGGCATCGTTGAGCAGACCGGCAAACTTTTCGATGATATGACGCCAGTCCACGCCCAGGGCGATGTCCCTGACGCGGGAACGTAACTGCTGCACCCTGGGCGGGGGTGTTGAGGTAGAAGAGCTTCGGCTCGGTCCCAAGCCCGGGCCGTAGGACGTCGACCCGCTT
>JAWOIE010000125.1:0-7440 GCA_046484825.1 Gammaproteobacteria bacterium
CGGCGTCTAGCCAGGTGATGGATTCGATCCGGGCCAGGTTTTCGATGTAGTGCTGGTTGGCGTGCAGACGCTGTTGATCCGTGCTGCTGCCATCCTGTAACAGAATCGCCAATGGCTTCCCGGGTTTGATGTCCATACCCGAGCGGATCTGGCGCACGCCGACAATGAAGCCCTTGACCCACTCCAGTTCCTCAATGGCGTCCTGCGCCATCAGGGTGGCATCGGCCTCGGGATAGGGCTGTGTCATGATGGTCCTTCCGTCGACGCCGGCCAACGGCGCCACCCGTTGCCAGATCTCCTCGGTGATATACGGGATAATCGGGTGGGCCAGGCGCAATATCGCCTCCAGGATGCGCACCAGGGTACGGCGGGTGCCGCGTTTTTGCGCGGCACTGGCGTTGTCGTTCATCAATACCGACTTGGACAGCTCCAGATACCAGTCACAGTATTCATTCCAGGTGAATTCATACAGGGTTTGCGCCATGTGGTCGAAGCGATAGTGTTTGAGGTTGTCTTCAATACTCTGGCTGACCTGTTGCAGGCGGGCGGTGATCCACTTGTCGGCAGTGGAGAGTTCAATATCGCCGGCACCCGCGCCGCAGTCCTGGCCCTCGGTGTTCATCAGCACGTAGCGGGCCGCGTTCCACAGCTTGTTACAGAAATTGCGATAGCCTTCGATGCGACCCAGGTCAAAATTCACGTCGCGCCCGGTGGAGGCCAGCGCGGCGAAGGTAAAGCGCAGGGCATCGGTGCCGAAGGCGGGAATGCCCTCGGGGAAATCCTTTTTGGTCTGTTTGGCGATCTTGTCTTTGAGATGCGGTTGCATCATGCCACGGGTGCGCTTCTCCAGTAGTGTTTCCAGATCGATACCGTCGATGAGGTCGATGGGGTCGAGGACATTGCCCTTGGACTTGGACATTTTCTGGCCGTGGGAGTCACGCACCAGACCGTGGATATAGACCTCTTTAAAGGGTACCTCGCCGGTGAACTTGAGGCCCATCATGATCATACGGGCGACCCAGAAAAAGATAATGTCAAACCCGGTGACCAGCACCGAGGTCGGGTAAAAGGTCCTGAGCTCTGTGGTGTCTTCCGGCCAGCCCAGGGTGGAGAAGGGCCACAGGGCGGAGGAGAACCAGGTGTCGAGCACATCGGCATCCTGGGCCAGTGTGACATCACCGAGATTGTGTTTGTTACGGACTTCCGCTTCATTGCGACCGACATAGACATTGCCGTTATGGTCGTACCAGGCCGGTATACGGTGACCCCACCAGATCTGTCGCGAGATACACCAGTCCTGGATGTTGCGCATCCACTCGTAATAGGTGTTCTTCCAGTTATCGGGGATGAACCTGATGTCGCCGTCTTCCACGGCCTTGATGGCCGGCTCTGCCAGCGGCGCAATCTTCACGTACCACTGATCCGTGAGGAAGGGCTCCACCACCGCGCCGGAGCGGTCGCCGCGCGGTACCATGAGTTTGTGGTCGGCAACCTTATCGAGCAGGCCCTGGGCTTCGAGATCGGCGACGATTTTTTTACGCGCCTCGTAGCGGTCGAGACCGCGATAGGCCGCGGGCGCCTCGTCATTGATGCAGGCGTCGATGGTCATGATGTTGAGTACAGGCAGGTCGTGACGTTTGCCCATCTCATAGTCGTTAAAGTCATGTGCCGGGGTGATCTTCACGCAACCGGTACCGAACTCCGGGTCGACGTAGTCATCGGCAATAATCGGAATCTCGCGCCCCACCAGTGGCAGGGTGATGGTCTTGCCGATCATGGCCTGATAACGCTCGTCGTCGGGGTGCACCGCCACGGCGCTGTCACCGAGCATGGTCTCGGGGCGGGTAGTGGCGACGATTAGCTGGCCGCTGCCGTCCGTAAGTGGATAGCGCAGGTGCCAGAGGTGGCCGTCTTCCTCTTCGCTGATGACTTCCAGATCCGAGACGGCGGTGTGCAGCACCGGGTCCCAGTTGACCAGGCGCTTGCCGCGATAGATCAGCCCCTCTTCATACAGCCGCACAAAGACCTCCTTGACCGCCTCGGACAGACCCTCGTCCATGGTAAAGCGCTCGCGCGACCAGTCCAGCGAGGAGCCCAGTCGGCGCAGTTGGCGGGTGATGTTACCGCCGGATTCCTCGCGCCATTTCCAGATGCGTTCGATAAAGGCCTCACGGCCCAGGTCATGACGGGTCTTGCCTTCGGCGTTGAGCTGGCGCTCGACCACCATCTGGGTGGCGATGCCGGCATGGTCAGTGCCCGGCTGCCACAGGGTGTTGTGGCCTTTCATGCGGTGGTAACGGGTCAGGGTGTCCATGATGGTGTTGTTAAAACCGTGTCCCATGTGCAGGCTGCCGGTGACATTGGGCGGTGGAATCATGATACAGAAGGGTGGTTCCCCCCCCTGGGGGTCAGCCGCTGTCGCGGCACGCTCACTTCCCTGGGGTTTGAAGTAGCCATTCGCCTCCCAGGTCTGGTACCAGCGTTGCTCGATGTCGTGGGGGTTGTAGGTCTTGTCCATTCTTACTCTTCCAGCCTGCATGATTATTCTGCGAGGGCGCATTATAGCGGCTCGTGGCGGGAAAATCGCCTGCAAGTGGTTGAGCCGGCAATGAAATTCACCTAGGCTAGCGGCCAGATTAGCGAGAGAGCCTACCCATGCGATTGTTCGATGCCCTGTGCCAGCCCCGCGGCTTCATTGTTCTGTTCATTGTTACCCTGCTGATCAAACTGGTGTTTGCCGCAGTGTTGCCGATGACCGGTGACGAGGCCTATTTTATCGAGTGGGGCAAGCACCCGGATTTTGGTTACTACGATCACCCGCCCATGGTGGGCTGGTTTCTGACCGGCCTGCTCGCGGTCAGTGACGCGGCCTGGTGGCTACGCTTGCCCACGGTGTTGATTACCAGCCTGATCGCCTACATGATCATGCGTCTGCTGCGTAGCGACCATCCGCAAGTCGCCTATGGCGTGGCCGCGCTCTATCTGCTGACCCCGGTCAATCTGGTGGCGATGTTAATGACCACCGACACGCCGTTGATCCTGTGGTCCTTTCTCTCGGCCGTGAGTTTTTACCTCGCCGTGAAACATGCCGACTGGCGCTGGTATCTGCTCTGTGGGGTGTTACTGGGCGCAGCCTTTTTCTCCAAGTTCTTTGCCGGCCTGCTGGGAATTGCCTATGCCATTTATCTGGTGTTGCTCAGTCCCCGTACGTGCAGGCCGTGGCTCGGCCTGGCGCTGATCATTCTTGGCACGCTGCCCTTTGTCGCCCTTAACCTGTACTGGAACTATACCCACTGCTGGAATAATTACCTGTTCAACCTGATCAATCGCACCGCCGACGGCAACTTTTCCCTGGTCACGGTGCTGAAGTATCTCGCCTGGCTCCTCTACCTGTTCACCCCGCCGGTGCTGTTTTATTTTGTGAAACACCAGCGGCAGGTGCGGGGCCTGTTTCGCGGCCAGGGGCTGGCGGTGTTTATGGCCCTGTTCTGGATCCCCATACTCCTGTTCCTGCTGCTCTCTACCTGGAAGAGCATCGGCCTGCACTGGCTCATGAGTTTTTACGCCTTCGCCATGCTCGCCCTCGGCTTGTTTGTGACGCCGCAGCAGCTAAAGACCGCGCTGAAATTTATGCTGCCCTATGCCGTGTTCCATGTGGTGTTGATTGCCTGGTTGCTGGCACAGATCCCGGAGTTGTTCCGCGAGAATGAAAATACCTATAAAGACCTGCTATACGCCACGCATACCGAGGAACTGCTTGAGGCAGTTGCGCCCTATCAAGGTGACTACGCCCTGGCCACGGACAGCTACGCGGAGTCCGCGCAATTGGCCTACGCCAGCCGTCAACCGGTCATGGCCTTTGGTTTTGGTTCACAGCACGCCAGGCAGAATGAGCAGCACGTCGATATGCGGGACTACGCTGGCGGCAATATCATGATCCTGTCGTACTTCGATGAGATTAAGATCTACGCGCCTTATTTTGAGGAATTTATTATCACCCCCGTGCCTATTGAGGGCACAACATTTTATCTGGGACTGGGCAAGGGCCTGCGTTATGAGTTGTATCGTGATGAAGTCCTGCAACAGGTGCGCGAACGCTATTACCGCATACCGGCATGGTTGCCGGTGGGGCAGTGTTATTTTCATGAACGTTATTTCCAGGAAGGGCACAGGGACTAGGGTCGAGTGACGAGGTTCTAGTGCTCGTTGGTAATCTGTGACCTGCAGTGGGAATTGACGCAAACAACGCCGTGGCGCGCAGAACGTAGCGTTAAGCTTGATCGTTTTCTCTGCGCCCACTACGCCTTTGCGAACCCAGCGTGTTATGCAAGGTCCGGCAGGTAGTGGCTTAAGCTAGCTCCCCTGTTTTAACTTGAGGGTTTCCGGATGATTGGGATGATTGAGTTCGAGGACGCGAAAGGTATCCGCGGCCAGGTCGGCCATGTCGAGCTTGCGATAGGCGCGTATCATTAGCGCCAGGGCATCGGCGACGGCAGGGGTGCCCTGATAATTCTCAACCACGTATTTGCCACGATTGGCGGCGGCGAGGTAGGCGCCACGGCGCAGATAATACTGTGCGACGTGGATTTCATAATGCGCCAGGTTGTCGCGCAGTTGTTTCATGCGGTTGGCGGAATCTTCGGTATATTTACTGGTGGGAAAACGCTCGACAAGCTGGGCGAAGTAGTCAAAGGCCTGGCGCGCCATTTTCGGGTCACGTTCGGATTTTTCCTGGTCAAACACCTTCTCAAAAAATGATTTGCTCAGGTCAAAGGCCGCCAGTCCGCGCAGGTAGTAGGCATAATCGACCAGGGCATGGTTGGGATGGAGTTTGATAAAGCGATCCGCCGCCAGAATGGCCGTGTCCGGTTCCATGTCCTTGTAGTAGGCATAGATGATTTCCAGTTGCGCCCGTTCGGCGTAGGGGCCGTAGGGAAAACGCGATTCGAGTTTCTCATAGAGTTGAATAGCGGTTTCGTAATTACTCTTATTGAGCGCCTCCTTGGCCTCCTCGTAGAGTTCCTCGACAGTATACTGAGTCGTGGGGTCGTCGGCATCCGGCGAACTGGCGCAACCGGCCAGGCCGGTGAGCAGCAGGGTGATCCACAGATACCTGAATAACGTATTTTTCAAGACAACATTCCTTAAGAGCACTCTTAATATAAGTAGTATACAAGTATACTCCGACTCCGATCGTTAATAAATTGCTTATGCCGCGGATTTTGCTGATGTCAGACAGTATTCAACAGATTAAGTTACACCTGGATATTCCCGCCGACATGGCGGGCCTGCGTCTGGATCAGGCACTGGCGGATCTGGCGCCGGACTATTCCCGTGGCCGCTGGCAACAGTGGATCAAGCAGGGCGATGTGCTGGTGGATGGCGCGGTGTGGCGGCCGCGCGACAAGGTCATGGGCGGCGAGTCCATTGCCGTGGCGACGGAGATCCTCGCCGAGACCGATTGGCAGGCAGAGGATATCCCGCTGGACATCCTCTTTGAGGACGCCAGCATTCTGGTGCTGAACAAGCCCGCGGGTCTGGTGGTACACCCGGCGGTGGGCAATCGTGCCGGCACCCTGCTCAATGCCCTGCTGCATCACGCCCCGCAACTGGCGGGGGTGCCGCGGGCGGGCATTGTGCATCGCCTGGACAAGGACACCTCGGGGCTCCTGGTGATTGCCAAGACCATTACCGCGCAAAAGTATCTGGTCGAGCAGTTACAGGAACGGGCCTTCGAGCGCGAATATCTCACCGTGGTCAGTGGCGTCATGACCGCCGGTGGTACGGTGGAGGCGCGCATCGGGCGCCACCCGGTGAATCGTAAGCGCATGGCGGTGGTGCCGCAGGGCGGCAAGGAGGCGATTACTCACTACCGGGTGCAGCAGCGCTACCGCAGCCATACCCTGGTCAGGGTCAAACTGGAGACCGGCCGTACCCACCAGATCCGCGTGCACATGGCGCATATTCATTACCCGGTACTGGGGGATCCGGTCTACGCCGGTCGTCTGCGCCTGCCGCGGGATTGTGATGAGGACTTTATCGCGACCCTGCGAGGCTTCAGGCGACAGGCCCTGCATGCGGCGCGCCTCGGCCTGAGCCACCCCGAGAGCGGTGAGTGGCTGGAGTGGCAGCAGCCCCTGCCCGACGATATGCAGCAACTCATTGCCGCGCTGGAGCGGGACCTGGCCTGCCATCAGGATAAGGTGTGAGCCCGGCGGGCCCGCGTTTCATCCGGCCGGACTGGCCGGCCCCCGCCCGGGTGCAGGCGGTCTCGACCACCCGCGAAGGGGGCGTCAGCCCGCCACCCTATGCCGGTTTCAATCTGGCCACCCACGTGGGAGACCGGTCAGAGCATGTGGCCGACAACCGCCGGCAGCTGCGCCAGACACTCGGGCTCGCCAGTGAGCCCTGCTGGTTGCAACAGGTGCACAGCAACCGCGTGGTGGTGGCGCAGCCGACTGCGGCGCCCGTCGAAGCCGATGCCAGCGTGACACGTCAGTCGGGGCCGGTCTGTGTGGTCATGACCGCCGACTGCCTGCCGGTGCTGTTTTGCGACCGTGCGGGCAGTGTGGTCGCGGCGGCCCACGCCGGCTGGCGCGGTCTGGCGGACGGTATTCTGGAGCAGACCCTCGCGGCCATGCAGGTACCGGCCACCGAGGTCATGGCCTGGCTGGGGCCGGCCATTGGCCCGACGGCCTATGAGGTCGGTGTCGAAGTGCGCGACACTTTTGTCAGCGCGTCTCCGGCGGCCGCGCCAGCCTTTGTCGCCAGCCGTGCAGGGCACTGGTGGATGGATCTGTATCAACTGGCGCGCCAGCGCCTGCAGGCGGCGGGTCTGAGCCAGTTCTATGGTGGTGACCACTGTACCCATACTGAACGCGAACGCTTTTATTCCTACCGCCGTGATGGGGTGACCGGCCGCATGGCCAGTCTCATCTGGTTAACGCGCTAAGCACTGCACCAAAGACGGGGTTCAGGTATGATTCGTCCCCTGTGTTTTCATAACGCCTCCTGGAAGTCGCCTGCATGAGCCTGTTGCTTTGGATTATTCTGTTTAGCCTGTTGGGTGGTGTCCTGAGTGTGGTCGCCGCCGGCAGCTTTTTGTTATTTCCCACACGCTTGCGGGAGCAGCTCCTGCCGCACTTTGTCAGTTTTGCCATTGGCGCCCTGCTGGGGGCCGCGTTCCTGGCGCTGTTGCCTCATGCCATTACCAGTGGTGGCGCTGTCGATGTCCACACCATCGGGCTGACCGTGCTTATTGGTATTCTGAGTTTTTTTATTCTGGAAAAAATGGGTGCTCGAGCTGGCGCTCGATGTCGCCCAGCAGGCCGCTGGCGCCGAAGCGGAACAGGTCGGCCTCGAGCGAACCGGCAGCACGCGTGTACAACGTGGCCTTCTCTCCAAACGGCAGCCTGCTGGCGGTGGGTAATCCTGATAACA